>SEEV01000644.1 GCA_004211695.1 Rhodococcus sp. (in: high G+C Gram-positive bacteria) | reverse complement strand
ACGCGCATGGCCTCGAGGTCGATGTAGCAGTCCGCGAGCTGATGGGTCACGGCCTGGAACGTCGCGAGCGGGCGGCCGAACTGGGTGCGGCCGTTGAGATACGTGACGGCCTGACGCACGGCACCCTCGCCCACCCCGAGCTGCGCGGCCGCGAGCGCGAGTTCCACCCGCTCGAGCAGCCACCGGACAGCGGTACCGTCCGCCGGACCGACCGGTTCCGCCGGGGCGGCGTCGAAGGTCAGGTTCGCGCAGATTTCGCGCGTGGTCGACTCCGCCTGCTGCGCAGTCACTCCCACCGCGTCCGGATCCACCAGGAACAACGCCGGACCGGTGTCGGTGACCGCGGAGACGAGGACGCGCTCGGCGACGTGCGCCGCCGGGACCGCGGCCTTGGCACCGTGCACCTGCCACGCACCGTCCACCTCGATCGCCGTCGTCGACGGTTCGCCCGCGACGTACGGTCCGAACTCCTCGAGCCCGATGGTGAGGATCAGGCTGCCGTCGGCGGCGGACGGCACGAGGGCTTCCCGCTGCTGCCGCGTCCCGAATTCGCTGATCGCGAGCGCGCCGAGGACGTGCGGCCACACCGGTACCGGCGCCACGTGCCTGCCCTGTTCCTCGAGCAGGACGTACAGTTCGGCGAGCCCCGTGCCGCCGCCCCCGAGGTCCTCGGGCAGGGCGATGCCGAGCAATCCCGTGCCGGCCAGTTCGCACCACAGTTCCCGGTCGATCCGTTCGGCCGAGGACTCGACCTCCGTGATCCTCTCGGGCCGCGACCTGGCGGCGAACACGTCCGCGGCCAGACCGCGCACCGCCTCCTGCTCCTCGCTGAATGTGAAGTCCATCAGTTCTCCTCCCGTGCGGCGGGCCGGAACGCCGGAAGTGTCAGTTCCGGGTCGGCGTCGATCCAGTCCAGTTCCACCGGCATCCCGATGTGCACATCCGCGGGTTCGACACCCGTCATGTTGGCGATCAGCCGGGTGCCCTCCTCGAGTTCGATCACCGCGACGATCAGTGGGTAGTCGAAGGCGTCGATCTTCGGATGGTGATTGACGACGAACGTGTAGACGGTGCCCCGCCCCGACGCGTCGACGGTGTCCCATTCGGTGGAGCGGCACTCCCAGCACATCGGTCCGGTCGGGTGCCGCAGCACACCGCAGGCGGCGCACCGCTGGATGACGAGGCGGTGCTCGCGCGCGGCCGCGAACCAGAAGGCGTTGTCGTCGTTGAGTGCAGGCCGCGGACGCACGGCGCGCGGTGCCGGGCGTTCGGCGGGCCGGAAGCGCAGGGTCCGCCACCGCTGCGTGCCGACGACCTCACCGTCGCCGTTGCGGTACGTCTTGAGGGTGGTGACGAAATGTCCGGCGCCGAGGCCCGTCTGCTTCCCCGCGGACACGGACTCGACCACCTCGGTCATGTTCACCCGGTCACCGGGGCGGAGTTCGGCGAAGAACTCCTGATCGGAATCGGTGGCGACGACGGACGTGAATCCCGCCTCGTCGAGCGTGGCGATCAATTCGGTCCACACGGCCGACGGGTCGGCGCCGGACATCTTGTCGGCGAACGTGCGCATCGTCCACACCTGCAGCATCTGGGCGGGTGCCACGGCGCCGTCGCGGCCGGTGGCGCGTGCGGAGTTGTCGTCGAGATAGACGGGGTTCGTATCGCCCATCGACTCGACCCAGTGCCGGATCATCGGCGTGTTCACGGGATCGGGACCCCAGGTGGCCGGAACGATCGTCCGTCCCTCGAAGGCGCGCAGCCGGGCGAGGAGTTCGCTCATTTCACCCTCTTCTCACGGACGAGCCCGAGGCCGAGTGTGCCCACCATGTCGCGGAGCACCTCGTTGACGCCGCCGCCGAACGTGTTGACCACGCTCTGCCGGGAGATCTGTTCGATCTGACCGGCGAGGATCGCGCCCGGTGAGCCCGGACGCAGCCGCCCGGCGGCGCCGAGGATCCCGAGCAGCGTGCGATAGACCTCGACATGGGTTTCGGTGCCGTACGTCTTGGTGGCACCGGCGTCCGCCCCCGACAACGCATCCCGCGCGACGGCCGCGGTCATCTTCCAGTTCAGCAGTCGCATCGCCTCGAGCTTCGCGTGAGTGCGCGCGAAATCCGTCTGCACCCACGGGATGTCGAGGACACCGTTCTCCCGGGCCCAGTCGAGGACCTGGTGCCACAGCCCGAGTGTGCGTCCGCCGAGCGCCGCGAGCCCGATGCGTTCGTGGTTGAGTTGCGCGGTGATCAGCTGCCACCCGCCGTGGACGTCGCCCACGACGTCCTGATCGCCGACCCGGATCCCGCTGTAGTACGTCGACGTGACCGTCAGCCCTCCCACGGTGTGGATCGGCGACCAGCTGAAACCGGGGTCGTCCGTGGGAACGATGAGGATCGAGATGCCCTTGTGCTTCGGGGCGTCGGGATCGGTGCGGCACGCGAGCCACACGTAGTCGGCCGTGTTGGCGCCGCTGGTGAAGATCTTGGTGCCGTCCACCACCCACGAGTCCCCGTCCCGCACGGCCCGGGTCTGCAGGGACGCGAGGTCGGTGCCGGCCTCCGGTTCGGTGTAGCCGATGGCGAAGACGATGTCGCCGGCGAGGATGCCGGGGAGGAACCGCGCCTTCTGCTCCTC
>SEEV01000643.1 GCA_004211695.1 Rhodococcus sp. (in: high G+C Gram-positive bacteria) | reverse complement strand
ACCCAGTTCCACTGCGGCTTCAACGATCCGGCCGCGCTGGCCGATTGGCACCCGCGGCTCGAGTACGTCGACGAGGCGCCGATGAACGACTCACCGGTGCTGATGGCCAAGGCGCCCGCCAACGTACGCCGCATGTTCCGCCTCTTGAACCTGCTGCCGGGCATGAAACGATCCACCCGCATCGTACGGTTCCGGTTCTAGGTGAGCAGTTGTTGAACAGACACTGAGACTCTGCAGGTCGTCAGAGCTTTATGCGCGCACGGCGGGTAGGCATCTAACGCTGAAAGGAATGCCACGGTTCTGAGACTTGAGGCGGTGGCGGCGGCGTGAGACTGGTTCTGAAGCTGCAGGGCGGAGCCTCGTGGAGTGCCACGAATTTCGAGACCCTACAGCTCAATCAGGGGCCACCGGGAGGGGGCTCGCCCGGGCCGTAAGGACCGCGGCCGTCGAAGGTGGGCGTCAGACCGGGGTCCGGGCAGTTTGCCGCTGCCGGCGGCGGAGAGGATCCCTCCCGGAACAACGAGGATCAATCCGACGGCGCCCAACAGGTTCCATGTGACGATCACATCATCGCCAGCAACCTCGTACCAGACGCCCAACGCACCTGCCAGCAAAGTCAGGCACCTCCACAGCAGCGGAAGCCAGTCCAACGACAGCTACTCGGTGAGAGTCTCGGCCCGACCCAGAAGACGCACTGAACATGCCTCAATACTGTCACCGCGTCGGGAGGATCACTGACCGAACGCCAACTAGGTCCCGGGGGATGGGTCAACCAAAATCAACGTGCCCGGACGCGATGTCAGGCCCAGGTCATGCAGTTCGGCGATTACCGCGTAGCGCCCAGGAGGAAGTCCTCGATATCGCGCGTAGCGATATCGACCCGAAGAGATATCCGATCGCCGGATTCAATGTCGGGCAGCGTCGGCGCCTGCGCGAACAACGACAGTCCCGGCTTCAACGGCTCGCCCTCCTCATCGAGCACCGAACCGTGGACGAGTCATGTGGTCCCCTGCGTCGTTGACCCACATCCTGTCTCCGGCATTCACCAGATCGATCGACACCCCGGGCAGCGCCCCTGTTCTTGCAGGTGAGCTCGCCGGGCCAACGCAATTCAAGACCAACGCTGCGGGCGCGCGGCAACGATGCACCGGGATCGGGCCGGTGTGTACTCACCCTCCAGGCCCCAGCTGAATCGCCGACGAACACCAGGGCCCGCGCATCCGGTACCTGCCCGTGCGGTGCGGCGAAGACCTCCCTCGATTCTGTGACATCGTCCCGGCTTGGGAAGAGCCGACGCCACCCATGGCGTGGAAGATCGAGTACCTCGTCTGGAGAGCGCATCTCGACGCGACGGTCACCGATGAGATCCCACAGTGGCGACCCCGAACCCTCCAGGGCAGCAGGGTCTATTTCGACTGGCCCGACTTGAACCAAATCGAGGTCAGGACAGGACCCGGAATCCGCACTCATCACAGAATCTTGTCGTACGCAGGATCGCCATGAAGCGACATTCCACAGACACGCTCCGTATGCGGAACCATCACAGTTTCGCGGGAGACAGCGCCGGGGGAGGCGGCGGTCCTCACCGTCGGCAGCGTCACCGCCGGAACCAAGAGCAACGTCATCGCCGACCACGCGGTCCTGCAGCTCAACATCCGGACCTACAGTGACGCGACCCGCACCGCGATCCTGGGTGCGATCCGCCGGATCGTGGTCGCCGAATGCCAGGCCTCTCGGTCGCCGAGGGATCTGGAGTTCGAGTTGTTCGACCGTTTCCCGCCCACCGTCAACGACCCGGACACCACCACCCGGGTCGCGTCCGCCTTCACCGAGCATTTCGGTGACCGCAGCGGGGTGATGCCGATGCGGACCGCGAGCGAGGACTTCAGCGACATCCCCACCGCGCTCGGCGTGCCGTACACCTATTGGGGTTTCGTAGGCATCGACCCCGACGCCTACCGCAAGGCGGAGCAGGCTGGGCGGATATCGGAGGATATTCCGGTCAATCATTCGGCGACCTTCGCCCCGGTGGTCCAACCCACCCTCGACACCGGGACCGAGGCGTTGGTTGTCGCCGCACTGGCCTGGTTGTAACCCCGGCGGCGCGTGCCGCTGCCACGACACCGGTTCCCGTCCCGACACCACCAGGGGAGGGGTCCGGGCACCGACCGCACACTCGCTGAATGCCGGCGCATCGAGCGCGTATTCGACCGAGACGAAAGACCTTTCGGTGCAGTCGATGTCGGCAATCACCACCTGATCGACTGCCTGCAACACACTCGCCGGAACCGACGAGGAACGTAAACTGCGCTTCCCGTGCTATCGGGTGTGGTGGCGTGCCGGGCGAGCGCGATCCTGGGGTTCGTCGTCCGGGTACAGCCCCAGGTAGGCGTCCCGGGTGAATACCGGGGCAGGTTGGAGTTGAGGGGATGTATGAGCAGGACTCGAGGAAGTACGGGCCGGCGTCGGCGTCGGCGCAGTAGGACCCTGTCGCCGCCCCGACCTGCTTCGGGGGGCTCGCCACTGAGGACACCTTCACAAGCAGATGGATGTGCGGATCCGGTGAGGTCGCCGTTCCGCGCTGCATCTGCTGTGGTGGTGTTGGTCGCCGCTCTCAGATGTTGGACGCATCTG
>SEEV01000642.1 GCA_004211695.1 Rhodococcus sp. (in: high G+C Gram-positive bacteria) | reverse complement strand
TCGGTCTCCGGGTTGCCGCCCGGGCCCGTGCCGACGAGGACAACGCTGCGCACCAACGTTGGTTCCCGCATCGCGACGGCCTGCGCAACGAAGCCACCCATGGAGAATCCGAGCACGTCCACGACCTCATGGCCCAGTGCCCTCACGAAAGACGCCGCATTCTCGGCCTTCTCGTCCACACTCGTGGCCGGAGACCCGGTGGACGAACCCACCGCCGCATCACTGAACAGGATGACGTGCCGGTGTTCGGCCACGGCGTCGACGAACGCCGGATCCCAGTCATCGAGAGTTCCCCGGAAGCGGTGCAGGAAGACCAACGGGGTCGTGCCCCTGTGCTGGACTTGTCCCACTTCTCGATAGGCGTAGCGGACGCCGCCGACCTCCGAGTACTGGGTTTGGGCCTCGACCGAAAGGTACTGCTGGACAGGTTGATCGCTCACGAAAGAACTCATGTTGCACCTCATCAATTGGCAGCGAGAACTGGGCCGACCCGGATAGCGTCCGTCGGCGCCCTGCCCGACAGACAATCAGGACGATCGGCGCCGTGACCCTCGCGTTTGGTCTGGGAGCTAAATGTAACCCCAGTCACTTCCATCATGCAAGTAACAATTCGAAGGGGGCTCGGTGGGCGGAACGGCTCAGCCGGATGCGCATCGGTGTATGGGGATCCGCTACCGCTTTGATCCTTCGGGAAGGATGGAGGCCTGCTTGGCAGCCGGTCACGCCGCGGGGGACGACAACGGCGTGGTTGTGTCCGAAGATCCGCCCGAGACAACTCTCTGGACCAGATGGCCGCGGCGGCAAGATGTGCGGTGTCCCGCGAGCTCGCGCCGTGACCTCTCGTAGGCGATGCTGACCGGGCACGCGGTGAGCTACGGCCGCGGTGTGTTCGGCCCTCCGCGGGGTGGCGTTGCCTGCGTCGAATGCGCGCGGTGCGGCGGGGAACCGCCCGCCGTACGTCCGCCGCACCCCTGGATCCTCGCCGCATTCGACTGATTGCCGGCTCCTGTCGGCGTACGTCGATCTTCAAGCGGCTTGTCGTAGCGCAATGAAGCGTATTCCCGTACGATCATATTACGGTCGTAATATAAATGTAGACCCCGTCTGCCGAGGAGGCGTCATGACCCTGAACACCGAACTCTGGAACGCGAAGAACTCGCCAACCCGGACCATTGACATCGATGGGACCCGTTTCGCCTATCGAGAGTTCGGACCGAACATCGGCGTTCCCGTCGTGTTCCTTCACCACTTCACCGCGGTCCTCGACGACTGGGACCCCCGGGTTATTGACGGCATCGGATCAGAGCGACGCGTGATCACCTTCGACAACCGCGGGGTCGGCGGATCCAGGGGACGCACGCCTGCAACGGTTTCGGCGATGGCTGACGACGCCATTGCCTTCGTCCGAGCGCTCGGCCTCGAGCAGGTCGACCTGATGGGCTTCTCCCTGGGCGGGTTCGTCTCGCAGATGGTCGTAGCGAAGGAGCCCACGCTCGTCCGCAGGATCGTCCTCGCTGGCACAGGGCCAGCGGGCGGGGTCGGCGTCGGCAAGATCACCCCGAGCCTGCTCGGTGACATGCTGCACGGCCTGCTCACCCTCGAAGACCCGAAGCGCTACCTCTTCTTCACGAGAACGGCTCACGGAAAGGCGGCTGCGACAGACTTCATAAATCGGCTCGAGGAACGTACAGAAGGACGCGTCGATCCCATCTCGCCGTGGGGTGTCGCCGCCCAGATCGTCGCGATTCGTCGCTGGGGAGCACAGGATCCCATGGACCTGGCCTCGATCGAGCATCCAGTGCTCGTCGCGAACGGCGAGGACGACCGCATGCTGCCGACGCGGAGTTCCTTCGACCTCGCGCACCGTCTGCCGAACGCCTCGCTCCGCATATATCCAGACGCCGGCCATGGCGGCGTCTTCCAACACCATGAGCAGTTCGTCCCGCAGGTGCTGGAGTTCCTCAGGTGACCGGTTCAGGCAGGCGCCATCCTGGGACCGACAACGCGCAAAGACCGTACTAGCAAAGTTGGGACCCCACGACCGGCGGTGCAAGCGCGGCCCTTCAGCCGCCGGGGGACGGGCCAGGGGTCCGGCAAGGGCGGATGAGGAACTTGGGCAAACGCCAGTATGATTTGTGGCGCCCCGCCCGCCGCAACCGTCGCGGATCGACAACATCTCGTCGACCTACGCCGTCGCACTGGAGTTTTGAGGAACCCGTACAAAGTGCGCGAATCGCTGTCTGCGATCCCGCGTCGGCAAGTGCGAGAACGGTTGCCTGCCGCAGCGTGAGAACGTAACTCGGCACGAGCGGGCCCTTACCGTTAAGGACCCCAAATGGGAGTATGATCGTAATATAATATTACAAAGTAAGCGTTGCCGGAGAGCAAGGGTTATCCCCGGCAAGTGGAGGAGGATGCGGTGCGGTACGGGAAAGAGCACAAGCAGGCGACGCGGCGGCGGATCATCGAAGTGGCGGGCCGACGGTTCAAGCAAAATGGCATCGATGGCTCGGGGATCGCTACGTTGATGAAGGACGCCGGCCTGACCAATGGTGCCTTCTATGCTCATTTCGCATCCAAGGAAGAGTTGGTCGCCACCACCGTCATCGACCAACTCCGCGAACAAGGTTCGAGTTTCA
>SEEV01000641.1 GCA_004211695.1 Rhodococcus sp. (in: high G+C Gram-positive bacteria) | reverse complement strand
TCGCCGAGTTCGATGCGGTGGCCGCGGATTTTGACTTGGAGGTCGCGGCGGCCGAGGAATTCGAGGTTGCCGTCGGGGTGCCAGCGGACGAGGTCGCCGGTGCGGTACATGCGTTCGCCCGGTGTGCCGAACCGATTTGCTACAAACCGCTCCGCCGTCAACGCCGGCCGGCCCAGATACCCCCGCGCCAGCTGCACCCCGGCCACATACAACTCGCCCACCACCGCCACCGGTACCGGATGCAGGCGATGATCCAGCACGTAGGCGTGGCAGTTGGGCTGCGGTGTGCCGATGGGTACAACTCTCTGTTCGTGCTGGGTGCAGCGGTGACAGATGACGCTCACGGTGGTTTCGGTGGGCCCGTACTGGTTCCACACCGTCGCCGGACCGAATTCCGCCAACCGCGCGACCGTCTGCCCGGACAGCGCTTCACCGCCGAGGTAGATCACCCGCACGCCGCGAAGAACGTCCGGCGACCGGCCGGCCATCAGGGCGGTCAGTACCGTCGGCACCGACGCCACGTGGGTGACCTTCTGCGCCCGGATGAGCTCCGCTAGGTAATCGGGGTCGCGGTGCCCCTCCGGGCTCGCCAATACCACGCAGCCACCGACCTGCAGCGGTGCGAAGAGGTCGGGGGTCGACGCGTCGAAGGTCACCGCGTTGCTCTGCAGAAGACGATCACCCGCACGGTGATCGAACGCCTCGACCCCCCACCGCACCTGATTGACGATCGCGCTGTGCGCCACGGTCACCCCCTTCGGGCGGCCGGTCGATCCCGAGGTGAACATCACGTAGGCCATGTTCTGTGGGCGTAGTGGTGCACGCCGGTCCGCGTCGGTCACCGGCGCCGCGGACATCGGTGACAGATCGATGGTGACAACGGTTTCCGGGCCCACACCCTGGGTGATCAAGTGTCGGGCGAGACGGTTGACTCGAGCGTTGAACTCGGCGTAGGACAGGCACCGGTCCCCATCCACCACCGCCGCCGAGTCGGGTGTGCGCGCTGCCTGCGCACCGAACAGTGACACCAGCGTGTCGGTGGTTGTCGCATGATCGGTGTGGTTCCAGTCCCTGATGATCAGCTGTTTTTCCGTGGTGTCGAGGATGTCGAGGTCGCCGACCCGACTCCCCGCATCGGCCATCATGGCTCCGAGAACACGCAGGTATCGGTTCATCAGGGCCTCGACGTATGTTTCGTCGAACAGATCGTGGAGGTATGTCAGGCTCAGTCGGATTTGGGTGTCGACGGTGATTTTCAGGGCGAGGGGGTAGTGGGTGTTGTCGTTGGCCCTGACACCGGCGAGGGTCATGCCGTCGAGTGCGCCGGCCTGTTCGGCAAATGCGGCCTGCTCGACGGGATACGACTCGAACACCGTCAGCGTGTCGAACAGGGCGTCGGTTGTCCCGGCCGCCTGCTGAATCTCGGTGAGCCCGAGATAGAGGTGGTCGAGCAGGTCGGCCTGTTCACGGTGCATCCGCGTCAGTAGTCGGGTGATCGACTCGTCCGGATCCGCCCGCACCCTGACCGGTACCGTGTTGATGAACAGCCCGATCATCGATTCCACGCCTGCGAGCTGGGGTGGCCGTCCTGACACGGTGCCGCCGAAGACCGTGTCGTCGCGGCCGGTCATCCGCATCAGCAGAATTCCCCAGGCCGCCTGCATCACCGTGTTGGCGAGCATGTCCGTCATCAGCAGTGGCATGGACCAGCCGTCGAGCAGGATGTGGTGGTTGGCGACGACCAGCTCGTACCGGTCCTCGGCTACCGTGACCAGTGTGAACCGGATCAACGGCGGTGCGGTCATGTCGAAGTGCGTGGCCTGATCGTCGGCCAGCAGTCGCGTCAACGCGTCCGGGCGAGTGGTGTCGTCGACTTGGCGTAGATCGACCTCGCGCCATGGCACCGGCAGCTTGTCGAGCACCAGCTGCACGGGTATGCCGTCGGCTCCCTCGACGAACGCCACCCGCAAGTTCGGGTGCCGATTCAGTACCGCCTGTGCCGCCGCATGCAGCCGCGTGGCGTCCACCCGGCCCGTGAGGGTGAACACGACCTGCATCGAGTACACGTCGACCGACGACGCGGCCAACAGAGCGTGGAACAGCAGACCCGACTGCAGCGGAGTCAGGGGCCACACGTCCGTGATGGACGGATACGCTGCCTCCCAGCGGTCGATGTCCGATTGCCGTGCGGTGACCAACGGTAGATCCGACGGTGTCAGCCCGCCGGCGTCGGGGGTCTGCGCATGGGTGGCGAGCGCGGCGAGCGCAGCACACCATTCTCCCGCCAAGTCCTGCACATCGGTCCGCCCGATTGCACCCGTCGGGAACGTGAACGCGGCGCCCAGCACCGGACCCTCGCTGCCGTCGGTGACGATCGCATTGATGTCGACGACGCCGGTCGCCGGCATGTCGGCATCTCCCGGGGCGGCGATGTCGCCGAGATGGCCGCACGGTGCCCACTCCGCCCCCCGCATCTCGTTCGGAACGCCACCGCCGGGCACCCGGCCCAGGTAGTTGAAGCTGATCTGGCCGACCGGCAGCGACCGCAACTGCTCGGCTGTTTCCCGATTCAGGTAGCGCAGCAGCCCGTAGCCGATTCCCCTGTCCGGTATAGACCTCAGCTGCTCCTTGATCGACTTGACCACCACGCCGGCCGCGGCGCCACCGGTGAAGGCCTCGTCGAGATCGGCGGCCCCGATATCCAGACGCACCGGCAACACAGTGGTGAACCATCCCACCGTTCGAGACAGATCCGCTCCCGCGGCAATCTGCTCCTGACGGCCGTGTCCCTCGAGTCGGATCAGCGTCGAGGATTCGAAGACCTGTCGCGCGCGCCGCCACCGGCAGACGGCCAATGCCAATGCCGCCAGCAGTCCGTCCTCGACGCCGCCGTGGAACAGTGTCGGCAAGGTCGTCAGCAATGACGCCGTCACCGTTACTGGAGCCCGCACCTCGACCCGCTCGAGGGTGGATCCCACATCGATAGCCGCGTTGAACGGGCGGAGGCCCAATGGCGGGTCGGACGCCTGCAGCATCGCCTGCCACATCGGCAACTCCGCCACCCGCGCCGGCGCCGATGCCTCGTCCACCAAGGTGTGCGCCCACCGACGCATCGACGTCCCGACAGGATCCAGGACCGGAGTGTGCCCAGCGGTCACCTGCGCCCACGCGGAGGCCAGGTCCGGCAGGATGATCCGCCACGACACTCCGTCGATCACCAGGTGGTGCGCGACGATCAGCAACCAGCCGGGCCGCTGCGCGGCGGTTGTTCCCGACCGGAAATCGAGCCACACGAACTGCACCATCACGCCCGTGGTCGGCGCCAACCGCCCCAACGCCGCATCCAATTGCGCCGACGCCAACGCCGTCGCGGCGTCCTCGTCGAGTTCGGCGGTGACCTCCACCCGGCGAACAAGGCCGTCCACGTCGACGGCATCCGACCCACCGACCTCGAGACCCCACCCGCGCTCGTCGCCGACCAGTCGCGAGCGGAGAATGTCGTGGTGCTCGAGCACGGCCGCGGCCGTCGCCACCAACCCAGCGCGTCCGATTGCGGGCGGCAACTGCACCAGCATGTGTTGCGAGAATCGATCGAAGCCACCACCCCGCTCGATCAGCGCCCGCGCTACCGGGGTCAGCGGCATCCATCCGATACCGCCGCCCGGCAACTCCTCGAGCGCCACCGGCAGTCCGTGGTCCTCGGGACGCTGCGCGACTTCAGCCAAGCCGCCGACAGTCCTGCGCTCGAATACATCGCGTGAGGAGAACACCACGCCCCGGGCTTTCGCGCGCGACACCAGCTGGATTGCGACGATGCTGTCGCCGCCTAGAGCGAAGAACGACTCGTCAACCCCGACGCGGTCGAGGCCGAGGACGTCGGTGAAGACGTCGGCGATGGTCTGTTCGATGGGGGTGACCGGCGCCCGGAACTGTCGCTTCAACGGGGCTGGTGCGGGTAGTGCTCGTCGGTCGATCTTGCCGTTCACGCTCACTGGCATCCGGTCGAGGGTCACGAACAACGACGGCACCATGAAATCGGGCAGGCGCGCAGCGACCGTCGCGGCGAGCGTCTCGGGGTCGAGGTGGGCGCCCGGGGTCGGTACCACGTAGGCCACCAGTTGCTCGGTGACTGCGCCCTCGCGCACCACCACCGCAGTTTGGGTGATGTCGGGGTGGGTGGTGAGGGTGGCTTCGATTTCGCCGAGTTCGATGCGGTGGCCGCGGATTTTGACTTGGAGGTCGCGGCGGCCGAGGAATTCGAGGTTGCCGTCGGGGTGCCAGCGGACGAGGTCGCCGGTGCGGTACATGCGTTCGCC
>SEEV01000190.1 GCA_004211695.1 Rhodococcus sp. (in: high G+C Gram-positive bacteria) | reverse complement strand
GTGACGGTGACGTCTTCGGACGTGATGTCGCGGAGCGACTTCTCGAAGTAGCGGCCCGCCAGTTCCTTGATCTGACCTGCCAGTTCGACACCGGTCGGACCGGCACCGATCACGATGAAATGCAGCAGGTCGCGGCGACGCTCCGGGTCGGAGGTGGTGTGCGCCTCCTCGAAGCAGCGGACGATCTGGCGGCGCAGCCGGTCGGCGTCGGCGACGGTCTTGAGCGCGTACGTGACCTCGGCGAACTCGTCGTGGCCGAAGTACGCCTGCCGTGCGCCCGTCGCGGCGATGAGGCTGTCGTAGCCAATGGTGTGGCGGATGCTGCCGGCCTCGTAGACGACCTCTTTCTTGTCCGGGTCGACGTCGACGACGCGACCCAGCCGGACGTCGCCGCTGGGATACTTGGCGAGGATCGCGCGGATCGACGGGGCGATCTCACCGGGCGAGATGACCCCGGTGGCGACCTGGTACAGGAGCGGCTGGAACAGATGTTCGGTGGTCTCGGAGATCAGCACGAACGGTGTGCCGGCCTTGCCGAGCTTCTTCGCCGCCGCGAGGGCGCCGAATCCCGATCCCACGATGACGACCTGTGTGCGATCCACCGAAAACCTCCTACTGCCTTGTGCATCTGTTAGCGCTGCGTATGAGCTCCACATTAGGGATCGGCCGATGTTGATTGCCAGTAAGCTGGGGAAATCGAAATTGTGTTATCTCGATTTCTCATAAGTCCGCACAGGAAGACGTAACCTCGAGTCATGGAGTTCCGACAGCTTCGCTACTTTCTCGCGGTCGGGGAGGAGGGCAGTTTCTCGCGCGCGGCGCAACGCTGCTTCATCTCCCAGTCGGCGATCAGCCACCAGATCGCCAAACTCGAGCACGAGTTGGGCACCACCCTGCTGGAGCGGTCGACGCGCGCCACCCGGCTGACCCCCGCCGGCGAGCGCCTGATGCCGATCGCCGCCGAGATGATGGGTCTCGAGGCGCGCGCCCTGTCGGTGGGGCTCGATCCGCGCAACCGGCTGCGGATCAGCGCGAGCATGAGCTTCGCGACGCAGAGCCTCGAAGCGATTTCACTTGTCCGCGAGGACTTCCCACAGCTCGACATCGAATTCGTCATCAAGGATTTCACCGACCGGATGACCGCGGTCGCGTCGGGCGACGCCGATCTCGCACTGATCCGCGGCGGCGTCGATCGGCCGGGCCTCGAAACGGTGGAATTCGGGCTCGAAGACCTGGTGATCGTCACGTCGAGCAAACATCCGCTGGCCGGGGTCTCCAGCGTCGACCTGAGCGAATTGGCGCCGTATCCGCTGCTGCTACCGCCGCGCAGCAGTCAGATCCTGATCCACACGGTGGTCGAGGACGCGTTCCGGCAGGTCGGGCAGCGGGTGATGCTCGGACCGTCGATCCCCAGCGACCACACGGCCACCCTCGACGTCCTCACGACCCCCCGGTCGTGGACCGTGCTGTACGCCGACACCGCCGACGCGACTCCCCGCAGGGGGCTGAGCTTCCTGCGCGAGGCCCACGACCGTCTGCGCATCCCGGTGTGCGGCGTCGTCCGCAGCGGCACCGCGACCCGGCCCGAACTGACGCACCTGTTCCGCGCTCTCGCGCAGTCGATCGCCGGGTCCGGCGGATCGGCCGAAATCTAGACGTCGATCAGACCGTGCCTGTCGACCCACGTCAGCACGCGCTCGAGCAACGTGTCGGGAACCTCGAGCTGCGGCGTGTGCCCCACGTCCGCGAGAATCACGCTGTCCCACCGCGGGTTTGCCGTCGCCACCTTGCGGGCAGCCGCGACCGGAACCAGTCGGTCGCGGTCGCCGTGGAGCAGCAGAACGGGCTGCGCGATCGACTGCATGACGTCGAGGTATCGCCGCGGGCGAGCCAGCACGCGCATCAGTGAGCGGCTGGCCTGAAGGAACGCCGCGTCCTCGGACGGCTGCCCGCGCCGGTAGCCCGCGAGCGCCGTTGCCGCGACGAGGGAATCCTCGGACGCCCGGCTCGGGTCGGCGAAGCACAGATCGATCATTCGCTCGACCAACTGCCGGTCCGTCATCTTCCTGCTCGAGTACTGCAGGAACCGCTCCCCCACGAACGGAGTGAAGTACATCGCGAACTGCGCGGCGATCCGCGGGTCCGGGATCCGTTGCGCGACAGGCAGCGCGGGGTCGACGAGAACCAGGGCCGAGACGGTCTCGGGGTGCGCCGCCGCCTCGAACAGCGAGATCATTCCGCCCATCGAGTTGCCCATGAGGATCACGGGACGGCCGACGACGTCACGCAGGAAGCGGTGCAGCACTTTCGCGTTGGCGCCGACCCCGGTCCGGCGACGTCCGGACGGGCTGAGCCCGAAACCCGGGAGATCGACGGTCAGCACCCGGGTGCGCTTCGCGAGGATCGGTGCGATCCGGACCCAGTTGAGGTGCGAGCCGCCGAGTCCGTGGACCATGACCACCGGCGGGGACCCGGTGTCTTCGCCGTACTCGACCCAGTGCACCGGCCCGTCGAGGTCGACGACGCTGCCCGCGCCACCCCATCGCTGCGCAAACCCCTGCCGAGCAGGTTCGCCGACTGATTTCGGATCCACCATGTGTCCGTCCGTTCCGACTGTCGCCGTGTCGAGGCCACGGCCAGTCTACGGCGCACGCCGCGATACTGACCCAGAGTTCATATTGCATGTAATTAAGTCACGTAGTGCTTTCTGCCGATCGACGGAGATAACCCAGTTAACGCGCACTTCACACCTGGATCATCGATCGTCATCTTCAGTGTCCATAGTTGGGTGGAACACCAAAGATTGCATGTAATCTGAAGGAGCGACACATGACCGGCAGCCACACGCTGAACGAACTCGCCAAGGAATCCCGCATGGGCGGTCTCGGGACGGAGACCACCGACCGGGAGATTCGCCGAATCGACCTCTCGGACTTCGATGCTCGACGTTCGGACATCACCGAACAGCTGTGGGACGCGGCAGTAGACGTCGGCTTCTTCCAGGTCTACAACCACGGCATCGACCTCACCGACGTGCGCAGGGCCTTCTCGATGTCCGAGCAGTTCTTCGCCCTCGATCCGGCCGTGAAGGCGCAGTACCCGCTGAAGAAGGGCTTCAACTCCGGGTGGGAGAGCAAAACCCAGGTGCGCCCGTCCATCGGTGTCCCGGATGAGAAGGAGTCCTACCAGATCACCCGGCCCCACATGGGCGATCTGTGGCCCACCGAGGAGGAACTGGCCGGCTTCCGCGACGCGATGCTCGGCTTCGAGGCGCAGTGCTGGGCGGTGGCGATGCGATTGCTGTCCTGCTTCGCCGACAAACTGGGGTTCGAGCGCGACTTCTTCGCCCAGGCTCACGACCCGTCGGTGGACAGCTACCAGAGCACCCTGCGGATGCTGCACTACTTCGCCATCCCGGAGCACCTTCGCAGCGACCTCGGCCTGTGGCGCGCCGGCGCCCACACCGACTTCGACTGCCTCACGCTCCTGTTCCAGCAGGAAGGCCAGGGCGGGCTGCAGGTGCTGCCTGGCAAGGAGATGGACACCGAGGAGTGGACCCCGATCGAGCCGTCCGAGGACGCGATCACCTGCAACATCGGTGACATGCTGATGCGGTGGAGTGACGACCGGCTGCCGTCCAACTTCCACCGCGTCAAGAATCCAGGACCGGACGGCGACCACGGCGCCCGCTACAGCCTCGCGTTCTTCGCCCAGGCCAACCGCTACGTCGTCATTTCCGGGCCTGCGGGCAAGTACCCCGACATCACCGCCGAGGACTACCTCTACCAGCGCGTCAACGCGAACTTCGCCGGGGAAAAGTAGGTTGGACGCATGCAGCGCGGACCGATGAGAACTCGATGACGATCGGGGGCGTGCTGCTCGCCGCCGGCGCCGGTTCGCGCATGGGCATGCCCAAGGCACTCGTCGTCGGCGCGGACGGGCAGCCGTGGCTGGCCCGTGGCGTCCGAGTGCTGGCGGACGCCGGATGCGAGCCCACCGTGGTGGTGCTCGGTGCCCGCGCCGACGAGGCGCAGAACCTGCTGCCCGACGGCCTCCCCGTGACCGTCGGGATCGCGGAGGACTGGCGGTCGGGGCTGTCGGCCTCCCTGCGCCGGGGGCTGGAGGTCGCGGCGACGTTCGACGACGTCGATGCCGTCGTCATCACCCTCGTCGATCTCCCCGACCTCGGTGTCGACGCCGTCCGTCGGGTAGCGTCGGTGCCGCCCGGTGACGCCCGATCGGCGCTCCGTCAGGCCCACTATTCCGGACGTCCGGGCCACCCCGTTCTGATCGGCCGGGCCCATTGGCTTCCGTTGCGGCGCAGCCTCACCGGAGACTCCGGCGCCCGGAAATACCTCGAGGCACACGGAGCGGTGAAGGTCGACTGCTCCGACCTGGGATCGGGGCGCGACGTCGATTCTCCGCGCGAACTCGGCCGACCGTCGGACGAACGGGACGCCGGTTCGATCTGACGCAACGAGCGTCCCGTTCGTGCAGCGGAGATGGGGTATACGCCGGGAACCGCACGGCAGACAATGGAGTCATGTCACTGGAAACGAACAAGGAATTGATCCGGCGTTTCTACACCGAGATCGACGCAGGCAACATCGACGCACTGGACGAACTCGTCGACGAGAACTACCTCGACCATTCACCGGCGCCGTTTCCCGGACTCGACGCAGCGGGGCGCGAGGGATTGAAACAGGAGAGATGACCGCCACCGTCATCCACCGCATCGAGAACGGGCGGATCGCGGAGAAGTGGTCGGACAAGGACGTCCTCGCCATGCTCCAGCAGTTGGGGGTGATCCCCGCCGCGGCGAATTGAGGCCACTCCTTCAGCGGCTGACGGCCTTCTTGTACCGGCGGATCGCGAACGGCACGAAGATCACCAGCAGGACCGCCGACCATGCCAGTGAGGCGATGATCGGGTGCTGCAACGGCCAGGCGTCGGGAACGGTCATGTCCGGGTTGGTGTTTCCGAACAGTTCCCGCACGGCCTGCGTCACCGCGGACACCGGATTCCATTCCGCAATCACCTTCAGCGGTCCGGGCAGGTTGGTGGTCTCGACGAACGTGTTCGCGATGAACGACAGCGGGAAGATGACGATGAAGCTGGCGTTGTTGAACACTTCCGGCGTCCGGATCCAGAGCCCGACCACCGCCATCACCCACGACAGGGCGTAGGCGAACAGCAGCAGGAGCAGGTAGCCGAGAAGGGCTTCACCGAGGCTCGAGTGGATGCGCCACCCGATGATCAGACCCGTCAGCGACATCACGACGAGGCTGACGATGTTGATCAGGACGTCGGTGGACGTCCGGCCGAGGAGCACCGCGGACGGGGCCATCGGCAGCGACCGGAACCGGTCGATGATGCCCTTCTGCAGATCCTCGACCATCCCGAGACCCGTCCAGGTGGCGCCGAAGATGACGGTCTGCGTAAAGATCCCGGCGATCAGGAATTCCCGGTAGGACATGCCGGGAACCTCGATGGCGCTGCCGAACACGTACGCGAACAGCAGCACGAACATGATCGGCGACAACGTGGTGAACACGATGAGGTCGGGGACGCGCTTGATCTTGATCATGTTGCGTTTGGCGATCGTGAGTCCGTCCGCGAGCGCGGTGTGCACGGACGCCGTCTGCTGGGCGCTCATGAGACGTGCTCCTCTTCGGCTTCGTGTCCGGTCAGGGTGAGGAAGACGTCGTCGAGGGTCGGTCTCCGCAACCCGACGTCGAACACCTTCACTCCTCGATTCGAGAGCCTGCCCAGGGCCTCGACGAGCGCGTCTGCACCCCCGGACACCGGCACGGTCACCCGGCGCACGTTGTCTTCGACCAGGATGTCGCCGGCGGCGAGCGGAGCCAGTTCGTCGCGCACGACGGACAGCTCGACGCCTTCCCGGACGCTCAGTTCGATGCGCTCGCCGCCCACGCGGTCCTTCAGTTCGTCGGCAGTTCCGCGGGCGATGACCGAACCGTGGTCGATGACCGCGATCTGATCGGCGAGCCGCTCTGCCTCCTCCATGTACTGCGTGGTCAGCAGCAGGGTGGTGCCCTTGGCGACGAGATTGTCGATGACATCCCACAGGGCTAGCCGGGCGCGGGGATCGAGCCCGGTGGTCGGTTCGTCGAGGAACAACACCTCCGGCTCGGCCACCAGCGCCCCGGCGAGGTCGAGGCGACGTCGCATGCCACCCGAGTAGCCCTTGACGGGGCGATCGCCCGCCTCGACCAGATCGAATTGTTCGAGCAGTTCGCGGGCTCTCGCCTTACTCCGTTTGGCCCCGAGGTGGTAGAGCCGGCCGACCATCTCGAGGTTCTCGAAACCGGTGAGGTACTCGTCGACGGCCGCGTACTGCCCCGAGGCCCCGATCCGGGATCGGAGCGCCCGCGCGTCGTGGACGACGTCGAGTCCGGCGACCTGCGCCCGGCCGGCGTCCGGGACGAGAAGGGTGGTGAAGACCCGCACCGCGGTCGTCTTGCCGGCGCCGTTCGGGCCGAGCAGCGCCATCACCGTTCCCGACGGGACCGCGAGGTCGACCCCGTCCAGCGCCGTGACCTTGCCGTACTTCTTGACCAGGCCCTCTGCCGTTATCGCATCGACCATCAGAAGTTCCCATCCGTTGGCGTGTGGACCCAGTGTGACTCGAGGTGCCGACAGGGTGCAGGGAATGTTCGACGTTCCCGGGCGGCGCGGTGCGGCGGTAGTCTGAAATCCGAGCAGGTCAGCGCGCAGATCTTGGGCAGGAGACAGTGATGTCCGACGCAGCGTCGGAACTCCGGACGGGCCGGGTGGCCTTCGATCGACGAGACTGGCGCGACACCTACACACGACTCTCGAGCGCCGACCGGCAGAACCCGCTGCCCGGGGAAGATCTCGAACTGCTCGCCACCGCCGCGTACCTGCTCGGTGAGGACGATGCCAGCACCGACTGGTGGGAACGGGCGCTGCGCGCGTGGACCCGCGCGGGCCAACCGGTGCGGTCCGCGCGGTGCGCGTTCTGGCTCTCGTTCGGCCTGCTCATGCGGGGCGAGCAGGCACGCGGCGGCGGCTGGCTGAGCAAGGCCCAGCGTCTGCTGGACACCGCGGGTGTGGACTGCGCCGAGCGCGGCTACCTGCTGGTGCCGCAGGGGCTGCGAAAAATCGACGAGGGTGACGGCACCGCCGCCCGAGACATCTTCCTCGCGGTGACGGAGGTGGGCACCCGATTCTCCGACCCGGATCTGACGACGCTCGGGGTGCTGGGCACCGGCCATTCGCTCGTGCTCCTGGGACACGTTGCCGAGGCGGTGTCCGCGTTCGACGAGGCGATGGTCGGGGTGACGTCCGACGAGGTGTCCCCGGTGGTGGCGGGAATCGTGTACTGCGCGGTGATCGAGCAGTGCCAGAACATCTGCGATCTCCGCCGGTCCAGGGAATGGACTGTGGCACTGGAGGAATGGTGCTCATCACAACCCGACCTCGTACCGTACCGCGGCCAGTGTCTCGTCCACCGTGCCGAGATCCTGCAATTGCAGGGCGACTGGCCGACGGCGATGGACTCGGCCCGGCGGGCGCACGAGCGACTTACCTCCCATGCCGCGGTCGGGTCGGCCGCCTACGTGATGGCCGACCTCCACCGCCTGCGCGGCGAGATCGCCCAGGCCGAGAAGCTGTTCGTGGAGGCGAACCGGTGGGGCCGGCAACCGCAGCCCGGCCTCGCCCTGCTGCGGATGGCGCAGGGGCGGGTCGGCAGCGCAGCCGCCTCGATCCGCTGTGCGGTGGACGAGTCCAATGGCACCGTCGAACGCGCCCGGCTGCTGCCCGCGTACGTGGAAATCCAGCTCGCCGCCGGCGACGTCCCGGCAGCGCGCATCGCCGCCGACGAACTCGCCTCGACGGCAACACGGTTCGCGATTCCCTATCTGTGCGCGCTGTCCACTCAGGCTTCGGGATCGGTGCTACACGCCGAAGGCCGGGCCGGCGACGCGCTGACCGTCCTACGCGACGCGTGGCGGCGCTGGCAGGACATCGGGGCACCCTACGAGTGCGCGCGGGTCCGGGAATCGGTCGCGCTGGTGTGCCGCGATCTGGGCGACGACGACACCGCGCAGATGGAGCACGACCTCGCGTCCGCCACCTACCGGCAGCTGGGCGCGGTCCCGGACCTCGAACGCCTCCGGGCAGAGTTCCGCCCCGACGCGGCGGCCGCCACGCCGCTGACGCCACGCGAGGTGTGCGTGCTCCGCCTCGTCGCGGCGGGCAAGAGCAATCGCACGGTGGCGACGGAACTGTTCCTCAGTGAGAAGACGGTCGCACGGCACCTGAGCAACATCTTCGTCAAGCTGGGCATCTCGTCGAGGTCCGCGGCCACCGCCTATGCGTACGAGCACCATCTCGTCGAGCCGTCTGCATGAAAGTACCCATACGGTCGTACGTACCTGCGCGATTCTCCCGACGCGTCGAGATCGGCCCGGTCATAGCGTTGAGCATGACCACCGATCACACGACGGAAGAAGGCACACGATGTCCACAGAACGCTTCGACACGATCGTGATCGGTGCCGGACAAGCCGGCCTCGCCACCGGATACCACCTCGCGGGGCGCCGACAGCACTTCGTGATCCTCGACGCCCACGACCGCGTCGGAGACGTCTGGCGGGAGCGGTTCGACTCGCTCCGGCTCTACAGTCCCGCCCGCTACGACGGCCTCCCCGGCTGGGGGATTCCCGCGAAAGCCTGGTCCTGGCCGGGGAAGGACGAGGTGGCCGACTACTTCGAGGCCTACGCGGAGAGGTTCGCGCTGCCGATCCGGACCGGCGTCACCGTGGACGGCCTGTCCCGTCTCGGCGACCGTTACGTCGTCACCGCCGGGACCGACCGCTTCGAGGCCGACAACGTCGTCGTCGCGTCCGGTACGTGGCAGACCCCGGTCGTCCCGGATCTCGCCGAGCAACTCGACCCCCGGATCCGGCAACTGCATTCCAGCGACTACCGCAATCCTTCTCAACTGCAGGATGGGCCGGTGCTGGTGGTCGGGTGCAGCCACTCCGGCGCGGACATCGCACTGGAGGTTTCCCGTTCGCATCGCACCACGATCTCCGGACCGGTCCGCGGTGAGGTGCCGTTCGACATCGAGGGGCGCGCCGCCCACGTCGCGATCCCGATCATGTGGTTCATGGCCAATCATGTTCTGACGGAACGCACACCCGTCGGCCGGAAGATGCGCGCCCACGTCCGCTCGGGTGGCGGACCGCTGCTGCGGGTCAAACGAGCCGACCTCGCCGACGCCGGTGTGGAGCACTACCCCGCGAAGGTGACGAGTGTGCGCGACGGCAGACCGGTTCTGAGCGACGGCACCGAAGTCGACGTCCGCAACGTCGTCTGGTGCACCGGGTTCCGCAAGGACACGTCGTGGATCCAGATCCCCGTCACCGGATCCGACGGCTGGCCCGAGCAGTCCCGGGGCGTCTCCCCGGACCATCCGGGACTCTATTTCGTGGGGCTGCCGTTCCTGCGGGCATTCGCCTCGATGCTCACCGGCGGGGTGGGGCGGGACGCCGAGTACGTCGCGAAACACATCGCGCGACGCGTGCAGGCGGCCCCGACGTCGCAGTCCTTGGTCTGACTAGCCCACGAGGAACGTCCGAGACTCAAAGGAGTCTAATTACCTTGCTGTAAATTCGATCTCAAGCAACTCTTCACGCAGCTTCATCCGACTGAGCCGCAATTCTGAACGTGTTCCGCTGGTTACGCTCACCCGCAGTGGCGCACAACAGTAGTCGGCAAGAAAGCCAACGGCGGCGAAGTCGACCGCGACCGGGTCACCGCTGCGGTCGATCTCGTCGATGAGGGTGGAACCGGACCACGTTGTTGCCTTCCAGATCGACGGAGGCCCAGCGGAATCGACCTGGTTCAAAGTCGCGGAGAACGCTACTGCCAGCGGCTGATGCTCCGCTCAGGTTCGCTTCGGCCAGAGCGCGATGAGTCTCAGCCACCGGAGAACGGAGGCAGTACATCCACCTTCGCGGATATCGGGTGGGCCGGATCGCGGGTGAGTTCTCCCCCGACGAGAAAAGCCGATACAGCCAGTAGTTGGGCGATTCCTCGGCCGTACTGCAGCAGCAATTGCTCCTGCAGATCTCCGAGTGACGGTGAGACGGTGAACGTTATGGTTTCTTCGTCTCGACCGATAATGTCCGCGGCCGCGGCGAAATAGCGGATGAGTACTTGATTTTCAGCCACCGATCGCTCCCATGCTTCTCACGGGTGGTGTGAATCCGGCGTTTCCGATTTCATGTCCGAATGGTTTGCGCCACATCGCATCACGCCATGCCTGTGCGAGTTCTTTGTCGCTGACGCCGGCACGCAGGGCGGACCGGAGATCGGTCTCGGTGTCGCTGAACAGACACGGTCGTATCATGCCTTCGGCGGTGAGTCTCGTGCGATCGCAGTCCGCGCAGAAGGCGCGGGTGACCGAGGTGATGATGCCGACCCGAGCAGGGCCACCGTTGACAGCCCATTCCTCAGCAGGGGCCGAACGATCGATCCGGCTATGCGCCGTCAACCGGAAGCGTCGCTGGAGGACGCTAAGGAGGTCGTCTGCGGTGACCGCGTCGGCACGGTTCCAGGTGCGCTCTGCGTCGAGCGGCATCTGCTCGATAGAGCGTAGATACACATTCTCGGCCAGACACCACTCCAGCAGTTCCACCGCGGTAGTGAGGGTGTCGGCGGTGAGTACCGCGTTGACTTTCACTGGTGTGAATCCGTGGAGTCGGGCTGCACGGATGCCGGCTAGAACCGATGAAAGGCGTTCCCGTCGGGTGAGTCTGGTGAACAGATCGCGGTCGATAGTGTCCAGCGAAATGTTCACTCTATCGAGTCCGGCTTCGGCGAGGCGCCCGGCGCGTCTGTCGAGCCCGATCGCGTTTGTCGTGATCGACAGTGGGAGTCTGGAGTGCAGCTGTCGGCAACCCGCTATGATCTTCTCGAGATCGCGTCGCACGAGCGGTTCACCGCCAGTGAATCGCACTTCTCGTATACCGAGGTGGCGGACCGCGATGTCGACGAGTCGAACGATCTCCGATGCAGTCAGCTGGGCATGGGAGCCGATTGGGGGTAGCCCCTCTTCGGGCATGCAATAAGTGCATCGCAACGTACACTTCTCGGTGATCGAAACCCTCAGGTCGCGTGCGACACGACCGTATTCGTCGATCAGGCCCGGATGTGGTGCGCGCCCCGGTTGAACACCACGACTGCGAATCGTTGGGAAACCCAGGCCGACCGACGTCACTTGGCCGGCGCTTCGAGGTTGGAAGCCGGTGCCCCGACCCATTCGACGGTGCCATCGGCGAAGGATTCGTGTTTCCAGATCGGAACACAGACCTTGATCCGATCGACCAGCAGCGTGGAGACGGTGAAGGCGTCTGCTCGGTGCGGAGCGGCGACAGCCGTCACCAAGGCAAGATCACCCACACGTAGCGTGCCGACACGATGCACCGCGGCGACGGAGAGCCCGAACTGCTGTGCAACACCTTCGCAGCAGTCGCGTAGAAATCGTGCGGCGTCGGGATGAAATCGGTACTCGAGCCCGGTAACTAGCTGGCCGTTGTCGAGATTCCGCACAACGCCGGAGAATAAGACCGTGGCGCCGTTTGCCGGACCGGCGACCGCGGCGTTGACCGCGACGGGATCGATCGGTTCAGTGGTGATGCGGGCGAGCACTTCTGTCATGCCGTTTCTCCTCGTCATCCAGGCAAGGACGGCTCTGGGCCGGAGGCGACTTCCGCCTGGGTCCCGGATGTGCGCTGTGTTGAGGATTTTTCGTGCTCGTGGACGGGACATTCGTGCGCGGGCTCGGTGCCGATACGGTTGATTTCCGCGGCCGCCTCCTCGACAGCGTCGACGATTCCGACGTAACCGGTGCATCGGCAGATGTTGCCCGACATTTCTTCGCGGATCCGCTCCCGGCTGGGTTCAACCTCCCGGTGTAGGAGGTCGAGTGCTGACATGAGCATTCCCGGGGTACAGAATCCGCACTGAAGGCCATGCCGGTCACAGAAGGCCCGCTGCAGGGGGTGGAGGGTGCCGTCGTCGGCGGCCATGCCTTCGACCGTGGTGACCGACGATCCATCGGCTTGCACGGCGAACATCAGGCATGCCCGCACCGGCCCGCCGTCTATCAGTATGGTACAGGCGCCGCAGACGCCGTGCTCGCATCCGAGGTGGGTGCCGGTCAGCCCGAGATCTTCGCGCAGTGCATCTGCGAGGGTCTTGCGGGGCTCGATGTCGATGGTGGCTCGTTCGCCGTTGACGGTGAGTTCGATTCGCATCAGTGGACTCCTGCCTTGTTTCCTATCGCTTGGTTCAGTGCGCGGAGTGTGAACTCCTCGGTCATCGCGACTCGGTAGTCGGCTGATGCGTGAAGATCTGACGCTGCCGTGATTGCGGTTGCGGCGAGGCGTGCCGCTTCGGCGATCTTCGTGTCCGTTGTGGGCCCGTCCGCGAGGATTTCTTCGGCGGCGTGGGGTCGGATGGGTATGGCGCCGACGCCGCCGATCGAGATCCGCACAGCCCCTCTGACTTCGGCTACGGCGACGGTGACGAGACCGAAGTCGCCGTGTCGGCGGGCGAATTCCGCGAAACCGGCCCGATCTGGGATCCGAAAATCGACTGCGGTGACGATCTCGTTCTCGTCCAGGGACGTCTCGAGGGGACCGACGAAGAGCTCGTCTGCACCCACGGTGCGGGTACCTCCGGGCCCGTGGACGTGGACGAGCGCGCCCAACGCGGTCGCCACGACGGGGAGTTCTGCGGAGGGGTCGGCGTGGGCGATGCTGCCGCCGGTGGTGCCCCGGGTGCGAATCGCGCTGTGGCCGATCCACTTCGCCGCCTCCGACAGCAGGGGCAGGTGGGTCTGGTCGATCAGCATGGAGTGGCGGACCAGGGCACCTACTCGCACGGTGGTGTCGTCGATCTTTTCGATCGTGTCGAGTCCGGGCACTCGGTTGATGTCGACCAGAATCGCCGGACGCCCGAGGCGCATCGCCAGCACCGGGACGAGGCTCTGTCCGCCGGCGATAACCTTGCCGTCGCCGTCTGCGGATTCCAGGGCCCTGACTGCCTCGGCGATGCTGGCGGGGCGGCAATAGTCGAATGGTGCAGCCTTCATGGGTGCATCCTCACTTTCCCACGAATTTCGGCAGTCGGTTCTCGGCTTTGGCGAGTTGGCTCTCGACGAAGTCCGCACTCGTCCAGCACTCATCGAACTCGTCGTCGAGTCGGTTGTCCCAGGTGTCGGGTTCGGTCAGGGCCTGCACCGCGTGTTTGGAATATTTCAGCGAGAGCGGTGCATACGTGGCGATCTCCTTCGCGAGCGCTCGTGCGTCGTCGACGGTGCCGATGCGGTCCGCGAGGCCACGGCCGAGGGCAGTCGGTGCGTCGAGTGTGTCGCAGGCGAGCAGCACCGCGCGGGCGGTCGCTCCCCCGGCCAGGGTCGCGAGCCGGCGGATCGTCCACGGGTCGACGGCCAGTCCGTTGCGGGCCGTCGGTACCGCGAACTTCGCGCCGGGTGCGGCAATGCGCAGATCGCAGGCGATGGCCAGTTGTGTGCCGGCTCCGATCGCGGGCCCGTTGACCGCGGCGATCACGGGGATCGGTGCCGCGGTGATCGCGTGCAGTGCGGTGTAGAGGGCGGTGCGGAAGCCGTCGCCGTAGACGCCGCCGAAGTCCGCACCGGCGCTGAACGCGCTCCCGGCACCGGTGATGAGCAGGGCTCGCCGCCCTGCCGCGACGCACCCGTTGACCGCGGCGGTGAGATCGTGCAGATGAGCGATGTCGAGGGCGTTGCGCTTGTCGTGGCGATCGAGGGTGATCTCTGCGACGTCGCCGTGCTCGGTGAGGGTGATCATCGCAGTGCCTCCCATAGGGTGGCTGGTGTGATCGGTAGGTGATGGATCTCGATCCCGAGCGCGTTGTGCACCGCGCCGGCGAGCACGGCGTTGGGTCCGAGGGTGCCGCCTTCGCCGACGCCGCGGACCCCGAGTGGGTTGTCGGCGGGGACGGAGATGTGTTCGATGATCATCTCCGGTACCTCGTGGCTGGTCGGCATCAGGTAGTCCATCAGCGTGCCGGTGGACAGGTTGCCGGCGTCGTCGTAGACGAGGTGTTCGTACATGGCGCCGCCGATGCCCTGCGCGATGGATCCGACGATCTGTCCTTCCACGACCATGGGGTTGATGACCCGGCCGGCGTCCTCGGTGCATACCCATTTGAGGATTGTCAGGTCGCCGGTCTTGCGGTCGATTTCGATGGTGGCCGCCTGGGCGCCCGCGGCGAAGGCGCCTCGGATCGGGTCGAAGAATCGGGTGGCTTGCAGTCCGGGTTCGATTCCTTCGGGGAGTTTGTTCGACTCCAGGTAGGCGATCCGTGCCAGCTCGGCGAGGGTGGCCAGGGGTTTGGTGTCGTCCGGGCCCCAGATTTCGCCGTCTCGGCAGTCGAGGTCCGCCTCGTCGATTTCGTGGAGGGCGGCGGCGAGTTCGAGGACCTTGGCTTTGACTGCCTCACCGGTTCGGTGCGCGGCGCCGCCGCCGATGACTGCCTGCCGTGAGGAGAAGGCGCCGAATCCCCACAGGGATTCGTTGGTGTCGCCGATCCGCACGTTGACATCGTCGTAGGGAACGCCGACGGCGTCGGCGACGATCTGGGCGATGGTGGTCTCCGACCCCTGTCCCTGCGTGGTGACGCCGCTGAGGACGGTCACCTTGCCGTCGGGGTCGACGCGCACGGTGCACGCGTCGTGGCCGGTGCGGAACGGCATCCGCGGGCCGGCGGCTGCGGCACGGCCGAGGCCGGTGAGTTCGTTGTAGCAGGCGAATCCGATGCCGATCGGGTTCTCCCCCGTCTCGCGCCGTCGTTGTTGTTCGGCGAGGAACTCGTCGTAGCCGATCGCGTTGACGCACTTGTCCAGACATGCCCCGTACCAGCCGGAGTCGTCGACCAACCGGCTCGGCATGCGGTACGGGATCTCCTCCGGGGTGACGAGGTTCTTCCGTCTGATCTCGAGGTCGGTCATGCCCAATTCGTCGGCGGCTGCGGTCAGCAGACATTCCATCGCGAACACCGTCGCGGGTCGGGCCACGCCGCGGTACGGCCCCGCGTAGGAGGTGTTGGTAGTGACACCGCGGGTCACACAGCGGTAGTTGTCGAGCCGGTACGGTCCGGACAGCAGACCACCGGCCATGAGGGGTTCGATGCCCGCGGTCCATGGATACACCGAGTAGGCGCCGACGTTGCAGGTGACGTCCGCGTCGAGGGCGAGCAGCGTTCCATCCTCCGCGAACCCGGCCTTGACGAGATACCGGTGGTCGCGGGCGTGGGCGGCAGCCTGCAGGTGCTCGGCCCGGTCTTCCACCCACTTGAGTGGATACCCCCGCATTTCGCGGGCCATCACGCACAGCGCGAGATCCTCGGGGTACAGCACGGCCTTGGTGCCGAACCCGCCGCCGACGTCGGGTGCGATGACGCGCACATTGGATTCGGCCAGGCCGAGCAGTTCGGCGAGCATGTTCCGCACCAGATGCGGAATCTGCGTTCCCGACCAGAGCGTGAGCTTGTCATCGACCGGATCCCACAACGCTACCCCCGCACGGCATTCCATCGGGTTCCCGGCATGCCGGTTCGTGGTGAGTTCGCGTTCGACGACGACATGCGACCGCGCGAACGCGGCCTCGACGTCCCCGGCATCGAACTTCCGCTCGAGTAGGACGTTGTCGGGCGCCTCCTCGTGGACCGGCACCACCGGCGGCTTCCAGGCCACCACGGTGGCGGGTAGCTGGTCGTAGTCGATGTCGATCCGTTCGATCGCATCCTCCGCGACGTAGCGACTCTCCGCGACGACCGCTGCCACCGCCTCACCGGCGAATCGGGCCTTCTGCCACGCGAGGATGGGTTGTGCCGTTTCGACGTAGGACGGGAGCGCGGACTGCGCGCGCAGAGCGATCGACCGAAACGCGGGCATTCCGCCGGCGAACGCGCCGTACACGCCCGGCACGTCCTGCGCCGCGGTGACGTCGACGTGGGTGATGGTGGCGTGACCGTAGGGGCTGCGGAGGAATGCCACGTGCCGCATCCGCGGCAGGTCGAGGTCGGAGACGTATCGGCCGTGGCCGGTGATCAGCCGTGCGTCTTCCTTGCGGCGGACGGACCTGCCGACAGCGCCGGTTCCGGTTTCTGCAGCGTGATCGTGTGTCATGGCATCGAGTACCCACCATTGACGGACACGATCTGGCCGGTGGTCCAGGACGATTTCGGCGAGGACAGCAGCAAGATCGTCGGGGTGACGTCGTCGGGAGTGCCGAAGCGGCGCAGCGGATATGCCGAGAGGATGCGCTTCATCTTCGCGTCGTCGGCGTTGCCGGTGTGGGCGTCGAGGCTGCCGGTCTGCACGAGTGCGATCGAGACGGCGTTCGCGCGGATCTTGTGACGTGCGAGTTCCTTTGCCAGGGACTTCGTCAGCCCGACCGTGGTCGCCCGGGTGGTTGCGGTGACGAGGAGTCGGGATTCGCCCACGCGGCCGGAGTCGCCCATCAGGTTGACGATCGAGCCCTCGACGTTGCAGTCGACCATCTGCTGGGCCACGGCCTGGGTGACGC
>SEEV01000189.1 GCA_004211695.1 Rhodococcus sp. (in: high G+C Gram-positive bacteria) | reverse complement strand
GATATGTACCGGGGAGGGCGGGTGGGCGGTCGAGCTCTCCGGCGTGGCTGGTGGTACCCCGCAGTTTCTGCTGCAGTCACTGGTGATGACTGTCGAGGCGCCCGACGGCGCCGTCGTTCCCGAATCCGAACTGCTCGCGACGCTGGCGTCGGTGTGGGAACCGGACTTCGGTGACGTCAGCGACGACGGCATTCTCGATGCCCTCGAGGACGACACCGGATTCGCCGTCGGCGATCCGGTCGTCGGCCGGTTCGGCTATCTGTGCGCGGCCCGCGCAGTCCTGATACCCGACGGCCTGAGGGCGGTCCGTCAGGACCTGCCGGGCGGCGGTGCGCTTCTGCATATTTCAGCGTCGGGCGACGTCGACACGGTGGTTCGCGTGTACGAGCGGCTGCGGGACGCTGGTGCACTCGAGCCGCTGCCACGGCCGCTGGACCGGCCTACGCTCTGAGGTCCTGCGCCCGCGATGTCGGTGACGCGTCGCGACACTGCCGGCCTGCACAAGTGAGTACAGATCACGGCCCGACAACCCGCCCGGATCGCCCAATGTCGCACCGGTGCAGTCAGACTGAACGGATGCCACATTGGGCGAGGCGAGAAAGAGGCAGCGACCGCCAACCCATCCGTAGCGATCCGGGTGGGTTGGCGGTTCGCCTCCTACAGGCGGGCGGATTCCACGCCGGTCATGGCGAGTGCTGCCGGCGGTAGCCGGTCGCCGTGGATGGTGATTGCCGCGAGGGCGGTGTTCAACTCGCGGAGCTCGTCGTCGCTGAACGTGACTTCCTCGGCACCGAGGTTTTCCAGAAGGTGTGGGGTGCGGGTGGTGCTGGGGATGGGGACGATCCACGGCTGCTGGGCCATCAACCAGGCCAGTGAGATCTGGGCCGGCGTGGATCCCTTGCGCACCGCCCAGTCCTGAATCAGTTGCACCAGAGGCATGTTGGCCGCCATCGCGTCCGGCTTGTTCCGCGGCACAGCTGCTCGGAAGTCGCCGTCGGCGAACCGCGTGGCAGGATTGATCGTCCCGGTGGTGAAACCCATTCCCAGCGGCGCCCAGCACACGAATCCGATTCCGAGCTCTTCACACAGCGGCAGGATTTCCTGCTCGGGTCCGCGCCAGAGCATGGAGTATTCGTTCTGGATCGCGGTGATCGGCTGGACTGCGTGTGCGCGGCGGACGGTCTCGGGTCCCGGTTCGGAGAGACCGAAGTGGAGTACCTTGCCCTCGGAGATCAGGTCTTTCACGGTGCCCGCCACGTCTTCGATGGGCACTGCGGGGTCCACTCGGTGTTGGTAGAGCAGGTCGATGCGGTCGGTTCGCAGGCGCTGCAACATGCCGTCGACCGCTCGTCGGATCTGGTCCGGGCGGCTGTTCACCCCGCCGGTTCTCGCTCCGGTCGCCGGGTCGATGTCCCAACCGACCTTCGATGCGACCACCACCTGATCGCGGACAGGTTCGAGGGCTTCCCCGACGATTCTCTCCGACTCGAACGGGCCGTACGCTTCGGCCGTGTCGAACAAGGTCACCCCCTGGTCGGCCGCTGTTCGAATGAGGGTGATCATGTCGTCGCGGCTGGTGACGGGTCCATAGAGCGTGCCAGTCATGGTCTGACATCCCAGCCCGACACTCGATACTTCCAGGGATCCGATGGTGCGGCGGCCGGTGACCGTGGTGGCCGCAGTCGCCAGGCCGGCGCGGGACTGCGCAGGTTGCTCGTTCGACGCGCAGCTGGTCGCCATCCCGGCGACCAGCGGTACGGCGGCCAACCCGGCCGCTCCCATCAGGAACCTGCGGCGACCGCGATCGGTCGGGTTGCTGGGCACTGTGCTCTCCTCTTTCGGCATCGAACGATTCCTTTGTCGCTGTCGTGACCTTCGGTGACCTCAGGCCTCGGGGATGTCCCTGCCGTACGTTTCGAGGGTGATGTTGTCCGGTTCCGGTCCGCCGCGCACTCCGGTGTCGAGCCCGTCGATCGCGGCGAGCTGCTCGGTGGTGAGCTCGAAGTCGAAGACGTCGAAGTTCTCGGCGATGCGGTCGGGCTTCGTCGACTTCGGGATCACGGAGCGGCCCTGCTCCAGATGCCACCGCAGCATCACCTGCGCGGCCGACTTGCCGTGTCGCTCCGCGATATCGAGCAGGGTCGGGTCCTCGAACGTGCTCTTCTCGGCGGAGCCGTAGGAGGTGATGCCACCGATGGGTGACCACGCCTGGGTCACGATGCCGTGCTCGGCATTCATTCGCTGCAGTTCGGTCTGCTGAAAGTAGGGGTGAACCTCGATCTGGTTCACGGCAGGAACGACAGAGGTCTCGTTCAGGAGCCGGTCGAGGTGCTCGGGCATGAAGTTACTCACGCCGATGGCGCGCACCTTGCCGTCGGCGAGCAGTGTCTCGAGCGCCCGGTAGGCGTCGAGGGTGAGATCGAAGCGGCTCGGCAGGGGCTGGTGCAGGAGCAGCAGGTCGAGCTGGTCGACGGCGAGCTTGCCGGCGCTCTTGTCGAACGCGTGCAGTGTGGCGTCGTAGCCGTAGTCGCTGATCCAGACCTTCGTCTCGATGAAGACGTCGTCGCGGGCGATGCCCGAGCGGCCGATTCCTGCACCGACCTCGCGCTCGTTCGCGTACGCGGCAGCAGTGTCGATGTGGCGGTAGCCGACCCGGAGGGCCTCCTCGACCGCGGAGGTCGTCACGTCGGGCGGGGTCTGGAAGACGCCGAGTCCGATGGCCGGCATCTCCAGATGGTTGTTCAGTGTGATGGTGTTCTCGGGCATGCCTTCACGGTAGGCACGGTCGTGGACGGGTGGCAGGCACTGTCGTTATCCCCCAGAGGCGCCCGCTGGGGGGAACTCACAGACACTCCCACACGGCGACCGGGCGGGTTACCGTCGATTACATGGACCTCCGCGACGACGTGCAGCAGTTCCTCACCGGAATGCGGGCACGCCTCACTCCCGAGGCGGCCGGTGTGACGGTCTTCGGCGGCGAGCGCCGGGTCCCCGGACTGCGCCGCGAGGAGGTCGCGCAACTCGCCGGAGTGAGCACGGCGTACTACACCCGGATGGAACGCGGGAACCTCCGCGGAGTGTCCGAGAGCGTGCTGCGATCGCTGGCCCGCTCACTGCACATGAACGACGCGGAGACTCAGCACCTGTTCGACCTCGCACGGTCCTGCACCGAACGCGTGAGGCCGTCTCGCACCAAGCCTCAGTCGCGGCTGCCGCAGCGGGCGGCGCAACTCCTCGACAGCATGCCCGACGTTCCGACCGTCGCGCTCGGACGACTCGGCGACCTCGTCGGAGCCAACGCTCTCGGTCGAGCGCTGTTCCCCCACGTGTTCCCCGACAACGGCGAACCGCTCAACCACACGCGCTACCTCTTCCTCGACGACCGCTCCCGCGACTTCTACGTCGACTGGGAACGCAATGCCCGCCAGGTCGTGTCGGGTCTACGTCTCCTCGCCGGCCGCGACCCCTCCGACCGTGCCCTCATGGCTCTCGTCGGCGAACTCGCCACCCACAGCCCCGAGTTCCGCACCTGGTGGGCAGGACACACGGTCACCATCCACACCAGTGGAACCAAAGCGATCCGCCACCCCGTGGTCGGCGAACTCACCGTGGCGTTCGAGACCCTCACCCTTGCCTCGACTCCCGACGTTCGGATCGTCACCTATCTCGCAGATCCCGGATCCTCGTCCGCCGACGCCCTCGATCTGCTCCGCAGCTGGGTCGCGACCTCACGCACGTCCGATGAGCGCGAGAACTCGGCACACGAGGAAACCGGCAGGGTCACTTGAAGATCGACCGTTCGATGACCCGGAAGTCGTGGCTGGGGATGACTTCGCAATCGAGGGCCTCGATCTTTCGCAGACTCTGTTCATAGGCCACGAGATCAGTGAAGAGTCCGACGGGAATGTGGTCGGCTTCGGCGTCGCCCTCCCAGTTGTCGTACAGGTAGACACAGTCCCCGGCGATGAGGTAGCGCGTGGTGGCTGCCTCGACGAGAACTCCTTGAGAGCCCGGAGTATGTCCTGGTAACGCGACCAGTGTGATTCCTGGAGCCAACTCGGTGTCGCCCTCGACGGGAACGATCTTGTCCTCGGCTCGCTGCCACGCGGGGGTCAGATCCGGCAGTACTTCGAATTGCCGACAGTGCCATGGCACGGGCTGTCGGGCGAAGTCGAGTTCACGTTGTTGGACGACGACGCGTGCGTTGGGGAACAGATGGTTGTTCGAGCTGTGGTCCCAGTGCAGATGCGTGTTGACCACGAGGCGCACGTCGTCCGGGTCGATCCCGGCGGACCGTAGGGCCACGTCCGGTCGTTCCTCGACGGTTTGCTCCATCTTGATGCGGTGGGTGTCCCAGGCGCGGCTGAGATCGGCCCCGGTATCGACCACCACGGGCGCGTCCCCGCCCTCGATCACGAACATGATGAGGGGGAGATCCATCGTGTCGCCCCAACCCCGCAGATAGGTGAAAGAGGGCTTCGGGAGGCCGAATACCCGGCCTACCGACAACGCCCTGATAGTCAGCGTCATGCGACTGCTCCGATGTTTACCGGCTCAGGACGGTTGCCGACGGCAATGTCGGCTCCGCCGGACAGGGTGGCTCGCACAGGTTCTCCTCAGTGGTTGTTCGCTCGCGCAGTTCCGATTTCGGGAGGGAGTTCGTCCAGCGCTCTGCTGCGAGTCTCTCGAAGGACGAAGGTGCACACAAGGCCCACCACGCAGTAGCCCGCCAGGAAGATCCCGAAGACAAAGCCGCCGTGACTTCCGATGATGCTTGCTGCGACCAGGGGCGGGATACCACCGCCCAGGATGGCGGCGAGGCTGTAAGCGAGGCCGGCAGCGGTGAAGCGATAGCGCGTGTGGAACAGCTCGGAGAGGAAAGATCCGCAGACTCCCCAGCCGTGCCCGGCGATGAGGAAGCTCACGGTGATGCCGATCCAGAAGGCGACGGGCGACTCGGTGTCGAGCAGCGGGAAGAGGATCAGCGCCCAGGGTATGCCAACCATGTTGACGATCAACAGAACAGGTCGACGGCCGATTCGGTCGGACAGGATCGCACCGGAAATCATGGCCAGACCGTTCACCACGTTCCCGAAGATCCCCGCCGCGAGCACCCCGTGCTGGCTCAGGTGCAGAGTTGCCGTCCCGTAATTGATCAGATACGCGATTCCGATGTAGCCGAAGGCAAACGAGGACACGAGCGTCCCGGCGCCCAAAAGGATCTCCCGCCATTGGTTGGCCAGTGCATCCTTGAACGGAAGACTGCTTCGACCGCGCCGCTTGACCTCGTTCGCGAAGATCGGGCTTTCCTCGAGCTTGAATCGGGCGTAGAGGCCCACCGTGACGAGAACAGCGCTGAGGAGGAACGGAACACGCCAGCCCCAGGCGATGAATGCCTCGTTGCTCATAACGAGGCCGGTCACGAAGAAGGTCGACAGCGCGAGGATGTTGGCAACAGCTCCGCCGAGGTTGGTGAACATGGACCAGAAGCCGCGGCGGGCGCTGGGAGCGTTCTCTGAGGTGAACAGTGCAGCGCCTGCCCATTCACCGCCCGCGGCCAGCCCCTGGGCAATGCGGAGCACGATGAGCAGAATGGGTGCGACGATCCCCGCGGTCGCTGCCGTCGGCAGCAGACCGATGATGACGGTGGCGGTACCCATCAGGCACATCGTGGAGATGAGGGTCCGCTTGCGGCCCAGGCGGTCACCGAAGTGTCCGAACAGGATGCTGCCGAACGGGCGGGCCACGAACGCGACGCCGAGAGTCGCGAATGCCACGACCGTTCCGGCGTAGGTTCCCAGGGCCGGGAAGAAGGCATGGGCGAACACCAACGCAGCTGCCGTGCCGAAGATGCCGAAGTCGTAGAACTCGATGACGGTGCCCATGAAGCTGGCGAATGCCACCTTGGGCATCTTGTTCGCCTTGGCCGCGGCAGGATCGGCGAGCTCCGTCCGGTGCTCAACAGTTGCAGACTCCTGCGTTGGAGGGGGGAGGTAGTCGGTCACGCGAGAACTCCTCAATGCTTCTGACGTAGTGAGCGCAGCGGGCGTCATGTACGTATATACGAACAGATGACCCTTATTGGGAACAGAATGTATCCCGCCTCACATTCCTCGTCAATAGCGACGTGCACCATCAGCCCGTGAACACGGCGATGCGGCTCAGCACAGACTCCTGGCCGTCGAGTCGATGTAGGTCAGAACAGCAAGAAGAGCGACGACGATCCCGAACAAGACGCCAGCCCAGCGGTCGGGCTCATTCCCCCTGCCGCCCTTCTCATTTTCTTCATTCATGATTCAGTGGCCGTTCTACAGTCAGCTCCGTACATGAATGTTGCTCGCATCGGCCTACTTTCTGGTTGTGTATGGGTACCGAGAACTCATGGTCGAACGAGTCCGACGCCCTGCAGCCACTCGACGACTGCAGGTTCTGCATCGTCGACCTCCTCACCACGAACGGCGAGACCCTCCCCGATCGTCGCGCCTCGGCAGGAGGAGGCGTCTCCGGCGCTCCCGTTGTAGTAGTTGACTCCGGCCCGCGAGAAGTAGGCCAACAAGATGCGACCGGCCCGGATATCCTGCGACTGCGGTTGGTTCACTACCGCGGACTCCGACGGGGTTCGGTTTCAGTCATACCCTGGACCTCTCGTATCGACGGTCCGCGGCAGCGGCGGGAAGAATGAGGAGCACAGCTGCGACGAGCGCCGACACCAACATCACCACGCCGCCCACGTAGGTGTCGACGGCACGCGCCGCGGAATCCGTCGCGTCGGCGGACACCGCCGTCAGAACAGCAATCCCGAGCGTGCTGCCCAACTGGTGTGCGGTGTTGACCACACCCGAGGCCGCACCCGCATCCGTCTGCCGTGCACCGGTGATGCCCGATGCGGTCAGTGGCCCGAAAGCCAGGCCCTGCCCGAGTCCCATCAGCACCATCGGCATCGCCACTCCGACGAGATACGACGTCCCCGCGGTCAGCTGCGTCATCCAGGCCATTCCACCGAGCACCAGTATCAGTCCGGCGACCAGTACACGTCCGTTGCCGAACCTCGAGCTCAGCCGGGGAACCAGCAGTGAGGATCCGAACTGCACCACGGTCATCGGAAGAAAGGCGAGCCCGGCCTGCAGCGGATTCCAGCCGTAGACCCCTTGCAGGAACTGGGTGGTGAAGAAGAAGAACGCGATCATCGTCCCGGCAAACAGAAGTCGTGCGATCGCGGCACCGCTACGAACGCGACTCGAGAACAGGCGCAGCGGCATGATCGGTTGCTGCGCACGCGACTCGTTCGTCACGAACAACGCCACGATTGCCAGCCCGACCCCGATCGGAACCACTGCGGTCGGGGACGCCCAGCCCCGTTCTGCGGACTCGACGATTCCATACACCAGCAGACCCATTCCTGCCGTCGAGGTGAGCGCACCGATCACGTCGAATCGGCCACGGACCGGTCTGGTCGACGGAACGAAACGCAGCGCCGCCAGGATCAGCAGCGCGCCGATCGGCACGTTGACCAGGAAGCCGATCCGCCACGACAGCCAGTGCGCCAACGCTCCACCGACGACCAGTCCGATGCTGGCCCCGACACCGGCGGTCGTGCCGTAGGCGGCGACCGCTCGGACTCGTTCACGTCCCGCGGGGAACGTTGCAGTGATCAATGCCAGAGATGCCGGCGCCACCACCGCAGCCCCGACCCCCTGCAGGGCCCTGGCCGCAATGATCCACGCTTCGCTCTGCGCTGCACCGACCAGCAGCGACGCGAAACCGAACACCGTCAGGCCGACGATGAACACCTGTCGTCGGCCGAGGAGGTCACCCGCGCGGGCGCCCAGCAGCAATAGTCCGCCGAACACCAGCGTGTAGGCGTTCTGCACCCACGACAGCCCCGTGGTCGAAAGACCCAGGGTGGCGGCGATCTCGGGCAATCCCGTGAAGATGATCGAGTTGTCCAGCACGATCATGAAATAGCTGGCGAGGATGATCGCCAGGATCACGGACGGGTGGGTGCGTCGCGTCGCTGTTTCCCGGGCAATACGGGGTGCGTGGTCGGTGGTCACTCATCGAGTACAGCGGAGGTCGGTGGCCTGCGGGAGTACCTGCTCTTCCAGGTAACAGCAGTACCTCCCTCGCGTTGCCCCCGGCGCCTACCGTGGACGTCGTGACAGGCATCGACGACCACCAGACGGAATATCGTCCGATGAGCGCGTCTGCCCCTGAAGGGTTTTCGTTGATCGCTCCCGGACTGTGGCAGATCGCCATGCCGTTTCCGAGTCCGTTGCGCCATTCCTTCGCCTACCTGCTGCAGTCGGATCGCGGTTATGTTGCAGTCGATCTGGGTTGGGACAGCGACGAGGGGTGGAACGCCTTCACCGATGGACTCGACCGTGCGGGTGGAACGCTGGACGACCTGGTCGGTGTGGTGGTAACCCACGGCCATCCCGACCACTACGGCCTCGCCGCACGGGTCCACCGGTCGACCGGAGCGTGGATTGCGCTTCACCCTGCGGAGTACCCCCAGATAGCGCGCACGACCGCAGACCGTCGCCGGCGCCTCGACGAGATCACGTCGTGGCTCGATCGGGTCGGAGTGCCGTCGAACAGATCCGCCGATCTCCTCGCCGACCGTGACCAGCTGATGCTCGACATGTCGTCGCAGTGGCCCGATCTCGAACTCGTCGACGGGGCCACGGTCCCCGACACCGACGGCCAGCTCCTTGCGGTCCACACACCCGGGCACACGCCAGGCCACATGGTGTTTCACGATCGCGGCCGCAACATACTCTTCACCGGCGACCACCTGCTGCCCCGCGTGTCCGCGAACATCTCACAGCGCCCGACGTCAGGCGAGGACCCCCTCGGGGACTACCGTGCCTCCCTCACCAGGCTGGGACCATTCGGCGACGCCGTGGCCGCCCCCGGGCACGAGTGGACGTTCACCGGCATCGATCAACGCGCACGCGATGTGGATGTGCATCACCTCGCGCGGTTGGACGAAATCTGGAACGCGGTCGCCGCCGGCCATCGCACGGCCTGGCAGGTCGCGAACGCGGTGAAGTGGGCACGTCCGTTCGATTCGCTGAATCCGCGCGGCGCCCGCGCTGCTCTGGGCGAGACCATGTCCCACCTCGTGCGACTCGAACGCGAGGGGCGGGTGGAACGCCTGGAGGCCGGCCCGCTGATCTGGTCGCCGATCGCCGCTCCGACCTCCTCCTGAGCTGCGGAAAGACCGTGCCGGTACCCCGACGGGTACCGGCACAGTCTTCTAAAGTTCAAGTACCGAATATCAGGCGGCTCGCGGGGCCTCCGGGACCGCGTCCAGGTCGAAGTCCCGCGTTTCCTTCAACGTCAGCGTGCAGACGATGGAGAGCAGGCCGATGCCGGCCAGCAGGACGCCGAAGGTGAAACCTCCCCAGGTGGAGATGACACTCGCCGCGATCAGCGGCGGAAGCGCACCACCGAAGATTCCGGCGAGGCTGTAGGACAGGCCCGCGGCAGTGTAGCGGTACCTGGTCTGGAAAAGCTCTGACAGGAACGATCCAGCGACGCCGAAGGCATGACCGGCAACGAGGAAGCTCACCGCGAGACCGATCCAGAACGCGGCCGGCGATTTCGTGTCCAGCAGCGGGAACAGCACCAGCGCCCAGGGGATCGCAACAATGTTCGTGGTCAGGAGTACTCGCCGTCGGCCTACGCGGTCGGACCGCGTTCCGCCCGAGATGATGCCGATTCCCAGCATCACACCACCGAACACGCCTGCTCCGAGGACCTGCGAGCGATCCAGGTCGAGCGTTGCCGTGCCGTAGTTGGTCAGATAGGACGCGCCCATGTAGTTGAGAGCGAAGGCCATCAGCAACGTGCCGGCACCGAGCAGGATCTGCCTGCCCTGGTTACGGATCGCGTCCGCGAACGGAAGTGCGCTGGCACCCTCGCCCTTGATCTGCTTGGTGAACACCGGTGTGTCATCGAGCTTGAGGCGGACATAGAGACCGAAGACCACGAGGAGCGCGCTGAGTAGGAAAGGGATCCGCCAGCCGTAGGACACGAACGTCTCGTCGCTCATGAACACGCTGGTCAGCAGGAAGGTCGTTGCGGCCAGCATGTTGGCGGCAGCGCCTCCCAGGTTCGTGAACATCGCCCAGAAGCCACGCTTGTCCTTCGGCGCGTTCTCCGTCGTGAACAGCGCGGCACCGGCCCATTCACCGCCCGCCGCCAGCCCCTGTGCAATGCGCAGGAGAATAAGGAAGAGCGGCGCGACGACACCGATCTTTTCAGCAGTGGGAAGCACACCGATGAGGACGGTGGCAACGCCCATGGTCAGCATGGTGGCAATGAGGGTGCGCTTTCGCCCGAGTCGGTCCCCGAAATGACCGAAGAGGATCGCCCCGAACGGTCGCGCCACGAACGCCACACCCAAGGTCGCGAACGAGACGACGGTTCCGGCGTGAGCACCGAGCGCGGGGAAGAACACGTCGGAGAACACCAGCGCCGCGGCGGTGCCGTAGATGATGAAGTCGTAGAACTCGATGACAGTGCCCATGAAACTCGCGAGGGCAACCTTGCGCATCTTCTTCGTGCTGGGGGGCGACGCAGGGGAATCCACCCCTACCCGCTGCTCGTGCAGCGACATCCGGCCTTCTCCTTGATAGTGGGTCGATTCGACGTGAGGCGAATCGACGAGCACTCGCATATCCACATTTTGTTCGTATATAAGTACGAGTGTTCCTAATAAAGTCCATTTGACGTTAGCTGTGAGGCCCGTCACGAGTCAAGGACCCTCCCGATCGTCCCGAACTTTCATTGACACCTCCCGTGCGCACGCCTATCGTTCCGCACTATCAAACTTTTGTCCGTAATTACGATCATGGAGGGGTGAGGCATGCCCGCACTCAACGGTGTGAAAGTCATCTGCGTCGGGCAGTTCTACTTCGCGCCATACTGCTCGATGTTGCTTGCGCGACTCGGCGCGGACGTCATCAAGATCGAGGCGCCCGCCGGCGACCCCTATCGCAGGTTGGCCACCGCCGCCGAGGACGGCTCGTCAGTCCAGTTCAGCATGTTGAACTCCGGTAAGCGCGCCATGCGGTTGGACCTGAAGAACCCCGACGGACAGGCAGTGCTTCGGCGACTGGCAGAAACCGCCGACGTGCTCATCCAGAATCTCGCGCCGGGCGCGATGGATCGCTACGGCCTGGGCTACGAAGAGCTGGCGAAGATCAATCCTCGGCTGATCGTCGCTTCCGGCAGCGGATTCGGCTCGTTCGGGCCGTACGCGGGACAACCCGCAATGGACCTGACAATCCAGGCCCGCACGGCTGTCATGAGCACAACCGGATTCATGGAAGGGCCCCCGACCCGCACCGGCCCCTCGGTGGTCGACTTCATGGGGGGAGCCCATCTCGTCGGCGGCGTCCTCGCGGCGCTCTATCAGCGCGAGCACACCGGTCGAGGGCAACACGTGGAAGTGGCGCTTCAGGACGCGATCCTGCCGTCGCTCACCTCGAACATCGCCGGCATGGCCCACAGCGAGAACTCGATGCCGGAGCGGACCGGGAACCGTCACGGCGGAATGGCGGTCGTGCCGTACAACGCGTACCGGGCACGCGACGGCTGGGTGACCGTGCTGTGTCCCACTCAGACGCACTGGGATCGGCTGTGCGACATCATGGGTGACCCCGACGCGAAGGATCCCCGCTTCGATTCGATGGGGGGCCGATGCGACCACGTCGACGACGTCGACATGATCGTCGAACGGTGGACGAGCACACACACCAAGCAAGAGGTGGCCGACCTGTTGCAGAACACCGGCATCCCCACCGCCCCCGTCATCGACCTTGCCGAATTGATGGTCGATCCCCACATCGCCGAGCGTGGCGTCCTGCGCCGGATGTCCGACGACAAGGGCTCGTGGATGACACTCGGCAGCCCACTGTTCCTCTCCGACTCACCGATCGTGGAGCCGACCAGGGC
>SEEV01000007.1 GCA_004211695.1 Rhodococcus sp. (in: high G+C Gram-positive bacteria) | reverse complement strand
CTGCTGGTCTCCGACGAGGTGATCTGCGCGTTCGGGAGGATCGGGTCGATGTTCGCGTGCGACGACTTCGGATACGTCCCCGACATCATCACCTGCGCCAAGGGTCTCACCTCCGGGTATTCGCCGATCGGGGCGATGATCGCCTCCGACCGGCTGTTCGAACCCTTTTCCGACGGTTCGTCGATGTTCGCGCACGGCTACACCTTCGGTGGGCACCCCGTCTCCGCGGCGGTGGCAATGGCGAACCTGGACATCTTCGAACGCGAAGGCCTCAACCAACACGTGGCCACGCAGGCGCCGGCGTTCCGGGCCACCCTCGACAAGCTCACCGATCTGCCGATGGTCGGCGACGTGCGCGGCGAAGGCTACTTCTACGGCATCGAACTGGTCAAGGACAAGGCCACCAAGGAATCGTTCACCGACGACGAGGCCGAACGGATCCTGCACGGGTTCCTCTCCACCGCCCTGTTCGACGCGGGCCTGTACTGCCGCGCCGACGACCGCGGCGACCCGGTCATCCAGCTGGCACCCCCACTGATCTGCGGGCAGGCCGAATTCGACGAGATGGAACGCATCCTGCGCAGCGTCCTCACCGAAGCCTGGACCCTGCTGTGAACCACCAGGATCTTCCCGGTTCGTATGTCGGCGGCCGCTACCTGGACGGCCGCTCGGACGAGCGGTACGAGGTGCTCGATCCCGCCACGGGCGAGGTGATCTCGTCCCGCCCCGACGCGTCAGTCGAGGACGTCGACGACGCGGTCGCCACCGCGAAGGCCGCCTACGCGGAGTGGTCGACGACGAGCCCGGGCGAGCGCTCCGCCGTCCTGACGCGTTGGGCCGGCGAGTTGACGGCGATCGCCGACGATCTCGCGTCCACCGAGACCCGGCAGGCGGGAAAGCCGATCAAGCTGTCGACCGAGTTCGACGTCCCCGGATCGATCGACAACGTGTCGTTCTTCGCCGGTGCGGCCCGCAACCTGGAGGGCAAGGCGTCGGGCGAGTACTCGCCCGACCACACGTCCAGCATCCGCCGTGAACCGGTCGGGGTGATCGGGTCGATCGCGCCGTGGAACTACCCACTGCAGATGGCGGCGTGGAAGATCCTTCCCGCTGTCGCCGCCGGCAACACCATCGTGCTCAAACCCGCGGAGATCACCCCCCTCACCTCGCTGCTGTTCGCCGAGGCCGCCACCCGCGCCGGAATGCCGGACGGTGTCGTCAACGTGATCACCGGCCACGGGGCGACCACCGGTTCGGCGCTCGTGTCGCACCGGGACGTGAGCATGGTGAGTTTCACCGGATCGACTCCCGTCGGACGGCAGATCGCCGCTGCCGCCGCGGGAAAGCGACTCCATCTGGAACTGGGCGGCAAAGCACCCTTCGTGGTGTTCGACGACGCCGACCTCGAGGCGGCGATCAACGGAGCCGTCGCCGGTGCCCTCATCAACTCGGGTCAGGACTGCACCGCGGCCACCCGCGCGTACGTCCAGCGTCCGCTGTACGACGACTTCGTCGCCGGGGTGGCGGCGCTGATGGACACCGTCCGCCTCGGCCACCCGTCCGATCCCGCTACCGACATGGGACCGCTGGTGTCGCGGCGACAGCAGCAGCACGTCGCGGGGTTCGTCGACCGGGCCCGCGACACCGGCGCCAAGATCGTCCGCGGCGGTTCCATCCCCGGCGGCGACCTGGCGTCCGGCTTCTACTACGAGCCGACGCTCGTCGTGGGTGCCGACCAGTCCAGTGAGATCGTGCAACGGGAGATCTTCGGCCCGGTTCTCGTCGTCCTGCCGTTCGACAACGATCCGGACGGAATCGCGCTCGCCAACGACACCGACTTCGGGCTTGCGGCGTCGGCGTGGACCCGGGACCTGTACCGGGCGCAAACCGCGTCTCGGGACATCGCCGCGGGCTGCGTCTGGATCAACGATCACATCCCGATCATCAGCGAGATGCCGCACGGCGGGTACAAGGCCTCCGGTTACGGCAAGGACATGTCGACGTATTCGCTCGACGAGTACACCAACGTCAAGCACGTCATGTCCGACATCACCGGGACCGCGCGGAAGGACTGGCACCGGACGGTGTTCGGAGACCGGCACTAGGGTTTGTCTCCCAATCCCTCTCGGATGCACCTGGCGAAACAATCGTCGTCCGGCAAGGCGGAGGAGAAGCCGATACCGCTGTTGTATCGGCGTCGACGACAACGCAGCAGGCGGCGATTGGGCGCCAGGAGCGCCGAAATAGGGATTGGGAGACATGCCCTAGCCCTGTCGCCGGGACGGCAGCACGCCTGCCGCCCCGGCGACCGCGGCAGTTCTGCCAAGTCACGCCCCGCGCGGGACTACGCTGACGAACAAGCGCGTTCGCTTCAGCTGAAAGGCAGAGACGATGCACGTAACCCCGCTCGCGTGGGTGGTGACGATCGCGGTGATCGTCGCCCTGCTCGCGTTCGACTACTTCTTCCACGTGCGCCACGCGCACATCCCGACGCTGAAGGAAGCGGCGATCTGGTCGTCGATCTACGTCGGGCTCGCACTGCTCTTCGGGGTCGCGGTCCTGATCTTCGGCGGCGTCGACATGGGTTCGGAGTACTTCGCCGGCTACGTCACGGAGAAGGCGCTGTCCGTCGACAACCTCTTCGTCTTCCTCATCATCATGTCCAGCTTCCGGGTGCCGCGCGAAGATCAGCAGAAGGTCCTGCTGTTCGGCATCGTGTTCTCGATCTTCGCCCGGACCGCGTTCATCTTTCTCGGCGCCGCGCTGATCAATTCGTTCGCGTGGGTGTTCTACTTCTTCGGCCTCATCCTGCTGATCACCGCGGGCAACATGCTCCGGCCCGAGACCGAGGACTCGCACTCGGCCGACAACTTCATCATCCGGATCGCCAAGAAGTTCATGCACACCACCGAGCACTACGACGGCGACAAATTGTTCACCATCGAGAACGGCAAGCGGGCGATGACGCCGATGCTGCTGGTGATGGTCGCGATCGGTGGCACCGACATCCTGTTCGCGCTCGACTCCATTCCCGCGATCTTCGGGCTGACGCAGAACGTCTTCGTCGTCTTCACGGCCACCGTGTTCTCGCTGATGGGTCTTCGGCAGCTGTACTTCCTGCTCGACGGTCTCCTCGACCGTCTGATCTACCTGTCGTTCGGACTGTCCGCGATCCTCGCGTTCATCGGGGTCAAGCTGATCCTGCACGCGCTGCACGAGAACAACCTGCCGTTCGTCAACGACGGCGAACCCGTGAACGTCATCGAAATCAGTACCTTCGCGTCGCTGGCCGTCATCATCGGCATCCTCGTGATCACCGTCATCGCGTCGCTGACCAGCAAGCGGGGCAGGGCGCAGTCCGCGATCGCCGGTGCCCGGCGGCACGCGATCAATTACCTGGACCTCGACTACACCGCCGACCTGGCAGAGCGCGAACGCATGTACGACAACCTGATCAACGAGGAGCAGCAACTCAAGAAGCTCGACCCGAAGTTCAAGAAGATGGTCCGCGAGGAAACCGTACTCATGGACCTCATCAAACGTGCGCACGGGGAACACGACGCGTTCCTCAAACAAAGTTAGCTGGACACAAAGAAGCGCCCACCGGATCGGCGGGCGCTTCCCCCGCGTGCCCCATCCCCATGCGGGCACGCGCCGTCATTACCTTCTCCTCATCCTCATTCCGCCGTCCGCCATTCCCATGGCGGTGATACCGAGACCCAACAGGCATACGACGATGCCGCAGATCACGTTCGACCAGATCATTCCCGCCGTGGTGGTCACTCCGACGACCAGCCACGGGCTGACGATCATCCACAGACCCAGCAACGGCGCCACGAACGCCATGCCGTGCGTGCGGGAGTAGGCCGACGTGAAACCGACCGCAAGCAGTGCGACCGCGATACCCGACAACAGATTGCACATCGCCAGGCCCGTCTGGCTGGCGAACCCGACCACCCACGGCGACGCCGCCATGTAGAGGCCGGCCATGAACATCAGGCCCTCGGTGACCTGCGTCATCGGCTGTTCCGAGACTCGGTCGTAGCGAGCCCGCAACTCGGCGATATCAGGGTGTCTGTCGATTGACATACCCGGTGTCGTCATCACCCACCTCCTTGAAAAGAGAACCATTCCCTACCGTGGGGGTGCCCCGAACTGGGTACCGCAAACCAGCGATGAACAGGTAATTTTTCTGAATTTCCACTACCGACCGGTACCCACGGACGATAATGCGCCCGACCTCGATCAGCCGTCCTTGGGCGAGCTTCCAGGGGCAGGCATACTCGATGTGTGTGGTGGATTGCCTGGGTCGTGCTCGCGTGGATAGCGCTGTCGGTGCCGCTCGCGATCCTCATCGGGAAAGCGATCCGGCAGAAAGACGTCCACGAGCGGCCCGCCAAGCAGAACGCGACCCGCGGGGACGACCCTCCCGACCGGACCGTGGCCTGACCTCGCCCCAGCGGGCGCGATCGACGCTCAGCTTGGAAGAATGGCCGGATGGCGCTGCCCTTCTATCCACTCGTGTTCATGAACCTGTTGTTTGCGGCGACCACACTGTGCCTGGCCCGACCCTCCCGCGTCTCCGCGGCCGCCACAGTCGTTGCCGCCGTGATCTGGATCGTCGGCAACGGTCCGCTCGAGGGCCAGGTCCTCTGGGAGTTCGACGCCACGCACGGCCTCACGGTGTCCGATCTCCTGTCCGTTGCCGCGCTCGCGATCGCGGTGTGGACGTTCGCGACCACCGGTGACCGCCCGTGGGGGCGGCGACTGTCGCGGCGCCGCAGAAAGCTGCTTCGTACCCGGTACTGAGCGGCCTATTCGACCCGCAGGGCCGACCCGACCACCCTCGAGACCTTCGGCGACGTCATGTGCCAGTGCGCGCTGTCGACGGCGCGGTTCCGGACAGCGCCTGCCACGTACGGCTGCCACGTCGCTGCCGCCTTCGATCCCGTGGGATCGTCGCGGCCCGCGGTGAAGAAGGCGATGTCACCGCGAAAGACACCCGGGCGGTGGTGCTCCAGCAACGCGCAGTTGTGTGCGGCGCTTGCGATCAGTGCCTGGAGTTGTTGACGGGTGAGAACGGCCATGGGTCCGCCTGTGGCCGTCAGCAGGTCCAGCGCCGATTCGGGTGTCATGTCTGCGACGGCCGCCGGCACATCCCCCTCGACGCCGATTCCCGCGAGCAGATCACCCACGCTCACCGGAACATCGGTCTCCGCCGCGTGCGGTTGATGCGCGTAGCTGTCGAGCATCACGAGGGTCGCCACCTCGTCGCCCGCATCTTGGAGTTGCACCGCGACCGCATGCGCGAGGACACCGCCGAGCGACCAGCCGAGAAGGTCGTACGGGCCGCGAGCCTGGATGCCACGGATCTCCGCCACATACCTCGCCGCCAGTGCGTCGATAGACGCGGGCAAAGAGGCGTCGCCGGTGATCGCCGGGGACTGAAGCCCGTAGATCGGCCGATCGGGATCGATCCGGGAGGCCAGACCGGCATAGCACCACGCCAGACCCACGACAGGGTGGATGCAGAACAGTGGGCGCCCCTCCCCTGCCGTCCTGATGGGGAACACCACGTCGAGCGCCGCGTCTCGTTCCCGATCGGTCGAATTCATCCGTGCCGCTATCGAACTCGGAGTCGGATCCGTCATCACCGCGTGCAGCGGAACCGCGATACCCGTGGACGCCTGGACGGCGCTCACCACGCGCACCGCCATCAGGGAATTGCCGCCCAGTTCGAAGAAGTTGTCGTCCGCACCCACCTCGTCGATTCCCAGTAGCTGACCGAAGACGGTGGCCACCGCGATCTCGGTCTCCGTCACGGGCGCGCGGAATGCCCGTGGTTCGAACCGCGGCTGCGGGAGCGCACGCCGGTCGAGCTTGCCGGCCGACGCCAAGGGCAACTCGTCCAGGAGCATGATCTGCGACGGCACCATGTACGACGGAAGCCGTTCTCGAGCCGACACGGTCAGGGCGTGAGTGTCGATCTGCCGGCCCGGTTCGGCCACGACGTAACCGACGAGACGGTCACCTCCGCGGTCGTCCGAGACCAGCGCGGCGGCGGCCTGCGACACCCCGGCAGCCGCCTCCAGCACCGACTCGACCTCTCGCAGTTCGATTCGCAGTCCGCGCATCTTGACTTGGAGGTCGGTCCGCCCCAGATACACCAGCTGACCGGCAGGGGTCCACTTCACGAGGTCACCGGTGCGGTACAGACGCTCACCTCGCCCCCCGAAGGGGTCGGCCACGAATCGTTCCGCGGTGAGATCGCTCCGCCCCACATACCCGCGGGCCAATTGGTCGCCGCCGAGATAGAGCTCACCGGCGACACCCACGGGTGCCGGGCGAAGCCGCGCGTCCAGCACGTACGCCCGGGTGTTCCACACCGGCGCACCGATCGGCACACGTGCATCGGCGGACGCGCCCAGCGTGCACGCGGTGGTGGTGATCGCCGCCTCGGTGGGACCATACGTATTGTGGAATGCGCCCGGCCGGAGCGCCATCGCATCCTTCGCCAACTCCGGCGACACCTCCTCGCCGCCCACGTACAGATGCCGCAGCGACGTCAGCGCCTCCCCTTCGCCCGCCGCGAGGAACGCGGACAACACCGACGGCACGAGATGCATCATCGTGATCCGGTGCTCGCGGATCACGGCCGCCAGGTAGTCGAGTTCGCGATGCCCACCGGGCCGGGTCACCACGAGCCGCGCGCCCACGGTCAGGGGCAGGAACACTTCCCACACCGACACGTCGAAGGTGTACGGGGCCTTCAGCATTCCGCGGTCATCGGCGGTGACCTCGTATTCGTCGGCAAGCCAGCGCAGCTGATTCACGATCGCGGCGTGGCTGACGACGACGCCCTTGGGCCGACCGGTCGATCCCGACGTGAAGAGGACGTAGGCCGTGTTCTGCGGACGCAGCGGTCGCACTCGGTCGGCGTCGCGGACCGGGGCGGGATCGAAGTCGGAAAGATCGACGGTGTCGATGTCGATGTGCGCGATGCCGGCGGGCAGGGGCGCACGGGTCCGTGAGGTGGTGAGCACGAGATCCGCTGCCGCGGAGGTCAGCACGTCCTCGATGCGCTCTGCCGGGTGTTCGGGGTCGAGCGGCACGTAGCCGCCGCCGGCGCGAAGGACCGCGCACATTCCGGCGATCATGTCGGGTGACCGCTCGAGGGCCAGCGCGACGAGGCAGTCCGGGCCGATTCCCCGGTCGACGAGCAGCCGCGCCAGGCGGTTGACCCGTGCGTCGAGTTCTCCGTACGTCCACGAACCGCCGTCGAAGACGACCGCGACCTCACCGGGGGTACGGGCCGCCTGAGCATCGAGGAGATCCACCAGCGTCTCGCCGCCCAGTTCGACGTCCGTCGAGTTCCAGGTATCCAGCATCTGGACCGTCTCGTCGGCGGTCAGCAGCGACACGTCGCCGACCCGGTCGTCCGGTCGCGACGCGAACGCTTCGACGACGCCCACCAGACCCCGCACGAAGCGGTGCGCCGTCTCGGAGTCGAACAGTTCGGTGGAGTACGTGAGAGTCCCGGAGATGCCGTCAGGATCGCCGTTCTCGTCGTAGCTGTCCGACAGCGAGAAGTCGAGGTCGAACTTGGTGACCCGCGCCTCGATCTCGAGCGGCGCGATGGTCAGGCCCGGCAGTTCCAGCGAGGCCGGCGCCTGGTTCTGAAACGCCAGCATGACCTGAAACAAGGACGAATGCGATTGTGAACGAGCCGGATTCAGGATCTCGACCAGCCGCTCGAACGGGGCCTCCGCATGGGCCATCGCCCCGAGATCCGTTTGCCGCGCCCGGTCCAGCACGTCGAGGAGGGTCGCGTCGGCATCGACCTCGGTACGCAGCACCAGGGTGTTGACGAACATACCGACCACGTCGTCGAGCGCCCGCTCGCCGCGCCCCGCCACCGGCGTGCCGATCACGATGTCCGAGGTCGCCGTCACCCGCGCCAGCAGCACCGCCAACGCGGCATGCACCGCCATGAACAGCGTCGCGTTGTGCTGGTGCGCCACCGCACCGAGCCGGCCATGTGTTGCGGCACCGATGGTCACGGGCACCACGGCACCCCGGTTGGTGCGCACCGCAGGTCGGGGGCGATCCGTCGGTAGCTCGAGGAATTCGGGAATACCCGCGAGTGCGTGCGTCCAGTACTCGAACTGCTTCGCCGCCAGGGACTCCGGGGCGCCTTCGTCGCCGAGGACCTCGCGCTGCCACAGCGTGAAATCGGCATACTGAACCGACAGCGGCGCCCACATCGGACTGTCGCCTCTCGCCCGCGCCAGGTACGCGGTCGCCACGTCCCTGGCGAGCGGCGCCATGGAGAAGCCGTCGGCACTGATGTGGTGAACCACCACGACCAGGATCAGTTCGTGCTCGCTCACGCGCAGGAGTCGTCCACGGATGGGGACCGACGCCGACACGTCGAATCCGGCTGCGACGACGGAGAGGACGTGGGCGTCCACTGCGTCCGCCGGCACGGTTGTCGGGGACAGATCCAATTCCACTCGCTCTGCGGGCAGCACCGTCTGCACCGGTTCGCCGTCGTGTTCCGGGAACACCGTCCGGAGCGACTCGTGCCGTTCCAGTACGTCGCGGACCGCCTGCTGCAATGCGGGCACGTTCAGCTCGCCGGTCAATCGAACAGCCAGCGGCATGTTGTACGCCGGGGATGCCGGATCGAAACGACTCAGGAACCACATGCGCCGCTGCGCCGGCGACAGGGGCACTCGCTCCGGTCGCGGGCGTGGTGACAGGACGGGCCGGTTGCCCGTCCCGAGCAGCGAAGACACCTGCTCGGCCAGCGCTTCCACCGTCGACGCCTCGAACAGCATCCGGACGGGGACGTGTGCATCCAACGCCTGGCCCAACCGTGCGGCCGCCTGCGTTGCGATCAGGGAATTTCCGCCCAGCGCGAAGAACTCGTCGTCGAGCCCGACCTGCTCCACCGCGAGCACCTCGGCGAAGACGGCGACGACGGCCTCCTGCACCGCGGAAACGGGTGCCCGGAAGACGCGTGACTCGAGTGCCGGCGCCGGCAACGCCTTCACGTCGATCTTGCCCGACGGATTGAGGGGAAACGCCTCGAGCACCACGATCGCGGACGGCACCAGGTACGACGGCAGGACGTCGTCGAGTCTCTTGCGTAGCAACTCCACATCGAGGGAACCGCGGGGCACCACGTACGAGACCAACGCGTCGGCACCGGTCGCGTTGGGGCGGGCCACCGTGATCGCGCCGTCGACGTCGGCGACCCGGGTGATCACCGCGTCGACCTCCCCCGGTTCGATGCGGACGCCACGAATCTTCACCTGCCGATCCACGCGGGCGATGAACTGCAGGTTGCCGTCGGCGCGGCGATGCACCAGGTCGCCGGTCCGGTACAGCCGGGAACCATCCACGCCGGCGACGAATCGCACCGCGGTCCGTCCCGGATCACCGACATATCCGCGGGCGAGACCGGCCCCGGACAGATACAGCTCGCCGATCGCGCCGACGGGGACCCGGCGCAACCGGTCGTCGAGCACCAGGCCGGTGGTGCCGGCAATCGGACCTCCGATGGTCACGTGGCCGTCGACGGGGGCAAGGGTCGCGACGACGGTCGATTCCGTCGGCCCGTAGGCGTTGAGCATCCTGCGGCCGGCGCTCCACGCCGCGGCAAGATCCGGGTGCAGAGCCTCGCCGCCCACCGCCACGACCTCGATGTGCTCGAGGCCGTCGGTACTCAGCGACGTCAGAACGGCGGGCGTCGAAAGGTAGTGACTCACCTGGTGTTCCACCAGCACCCGGTGCAGATCCGGTCCTGCGTACGCTTCCGCGGGAGCGACCACCAGGCACGCACCCGAACCGAACGCGAGAAGCGCCTCGAGCAGCGCGGCGTCGAACGTGGGGTTGTACGCGTGGAGCACCCGCGACCGCGGCGTGACCCGGTAGCGACGCACCGCCTCCTCGGTCAGCGAAGACAGACCTCGGTGCGGCACCATCACGCCCTTGGGTGTGCCGGTGGAACCGGAGGTGTAGATGATGTACGCCACCTCGTCCGGGTGCACCGGAACACGCACCGGGCGAGCATCTTTCAGATGTTCACCGGCGGTCACCGGCAACCACTCGATCCGGGAGCCACCCACCGACATCGCCCCGACTCCGACGCGCACATCGGCTTCGGTCAGCACCCTCTCCAGGCGCTCCGCCGGATGCGTCGGATCGACCGGCACGAATGCCGCGCCGGTCTTGGTGATGGCCCACAGCGCGATCATGAAATCGACGGATCGCGGTAGGGCGAGCGCGATCACAGCGCCCGGTCGCGCTCCTGCGTCGATCAGGACGCGCGCCAGCGAGTCGGACCGCGCGTCGAGGTCACGGTAGGTGAGGGTCACGTCGCCGTCGGTGAGCGCCGGGGCATCCGGGAAGTCGCGGGCAGTGCCGGTCAGAATCTCCGCGAGTGTTCTCGGTGCGCAGGGCTCGCCACCGTCCAGGACCGCAGCGGCGGCGAGGCCGATACTGCCGACGTCGATCTCGGGACGGTCGGTGACGACGGCCAGCACATCCACGAACAAGGCGGCAAGCGAACGCACCGTCGCGGCGTCGAACAGCGACGGCGTGTAGGTGACCACACCGTCGACCCCCGCCGGTGCGTGATCCGACCAGCGTTCCGAGTAGGTGAATGCCAGATCGAACGGCGCCCGGGTCGCGTCCTTCTCCGACGTCGGTGCGAGAGCGAGCGACACCTGCGGACGTTCCCCTCCGAGGAGGTCGGCGAGGGCCTCGAACGGCACGTCCGCGTGCTGGAACGCCGCAACATCGAAACGACGCACCTGCTCGAGAACCTCGAGAAACGACATCGTGGGCGTGATCCGGGCACGTAACGCCACCGTGTTCGCCCGATCCCCCGCCAACCCCGCCTCGCCGCCGATGACGATGTCGCGGTGAACACCGATACGGGCGAGCAGGATCGCGAGAGTCGCCCGCAACACCGTGAACAGAGTCGCGCCCTGCCCACGCGCCAACCGGACGGCGGCGTCGTGGTGGACGGCGCCGATCGAGAACTCGTGTACGCAATCCGACGGGGAAACGTCTGCCCCGACTGCCCGGTCGGTCGGCACCGGCGACGATGAGCCGACCCCGTGCAATGCGCGCTGCCACCGAGCGAGGCTGTTGTCGCCGCCGGCCCGGGTGAGCCGCTCCAGTCGCCCGTCGACGTACCGACCCCGGTACCCGGTCCGGTACATGCGCGGTCCCGCGGCCGTCCCCGTCGCGGCGCGCAAGAACGGGTCCGCCACGAACCGTTCGGCCGTTGCCCTGGGGCGACGGTGTAATCCGCGGGCGACCTGCTGCCCGCCCACATACAGCTCTCCCACCGTGCCGGGTGGGACGGGCCGCAACGCCCGGTCCAGCACGTAGATGCGGGACCCGGCATCCGAGTGGATGGGTTGCGCGGGTGCGCACCCCTCTGCCTCGCCGCCGGCGAGAGGATCCCAGATGTCCGCCACCACGCGGTCGCTGTCATTGCCCGATCGCAGACCGGCCACCACATTCGCGTGGGTCACCGCGACGGGCGCGGAGCCCACGGGGCACAGCACGTAGGCGATCCGATCCGGGTGAATCGACTCCGACACCTCGAGCCCGCCGTCGCCGCCACCAACAAGTTCCAGGTCGTCGAGCATGACGGTCGGGTGCCCACCGTGCGGAATCGCCGCGCCGTCGAGGCGACTGGTGACCAGAAGCGCCGGCACCACGTCGGCCAACATGTACCGGATGCGTTCGGTGGGATGGTCGGGGCACAGCGGCAGGCACGTTGCGCCCGACCGCAGCACCGCAAGGTGCGCAACGACTCTGTCGATCGGGTTCGAGAGCCCGACGGCGACAATGGTTTCCGGCCCAACCCCCGAGGACCGCAGCGTCCGCGCCAGACGGCCGGCTCGACGGTCGACCTCCTGATAGGAGAGCGTCTCCTCGCCGCAATCGACGGCGATGGCGTCGGGACTGTCGACGACCCGGCGACGGAAGACCGCGGGCAACGACTTCGCCTGATGCTCAGAATCTCTCGGCCCCGCGAGGGCTGCGGCGCGCTCTTCCGGTGTCAGCAGGTCGATCGAACCGAGCGTCACGCGCGGGTTGTCGGCGACCACCTCGAGCAGTCGGTGCAGCCGCTGCCCCCACCGCTCCACGGTCGACCGATCGAAACGTTCTGCCGCGTACCGCAATACGCCCTCGAGCTCGTCGCCGTCGCAACCACGCAGCGACAGCGCTAGGTCCAGGCCGTCGAACTCCCTCCGCTCCTCGGTATCCATCGTGAGCACGACTTGGAAGAGCGGATGACGAGACGGCGAAAGGTATTGCCCGACAGCGTCGACCACGTGAGCGAACGGGACGGCGCCGTGCACACGCGCCGCCTGCTCGGTCCGGCGGGTGACCGCCAGGAACTCCTCGAATGTGAGACGTGGATCGAGCCGGCTGCGCAGCACCAGCGGCTCCGATTCCGGGCCGACCATTGCGTCGGGTCCGCCGGACAGGACCGCTCCGATCGCGAGATCGTCCGCGCCGCTCACGACGGACAACACCACCGCGACGGCCGCGTGGACGGCGGTGAAGAGGGGAACTTCGCGCTCGGCCGCCAGGTTGTGCAGAACTCGGCACAGGCCGGTCTCCACTGCGAACGGAACCACCCCGGTGGGGGTCCCCGAGCGCACCGGCACGTCGCGGTCCGCGGGCAACACTATGGCGGTCGGAAGGTCTCTGAGCTGCCCTGTCCAATAACGTAACTCGCGTTCGTACGGTGCCGGGATCGGCAGCGCGGAGCGATCCACCTTGCCGCTCGGGGTGAGCGGCACCGCATCGAGAACGGTGACCGTCGAGGGCACCATGTACCCGGGCAGCCGCTCCGCCACCCCCGCGAGAACCTCCTCGGAGTCCAGGCCCGCCCCGTGGACGTAGCCGTCCACCGTCAACTCGCCGTTCCGGTCGTGTGCCACGGCGATCGCGGTGTCGACGCCCGGATGCCGACCGAGGACCGCGGTGACCTCGCCCAGTTCGACCCGGAATCCACGGATCTTCACCTGATCGTCGGCACGGTCGACGAATTCCAGCTCATGGTCCTGCGACCACCGCACGAGGTCGCCGGTCCGATACATGCGTTGCAGGTCGGTCGCGAACGGGTTGGCCACGAATCGGGTCGCGCTCACGCCCGGCCGCTCCAGGTATCCGCGGCCCACCCCGGGACCGGACAGGTACAGCTCACCCACTACCCCCGCCGGAACCGGTTGCAGGAAGCGATCCAACACCACTGCCGAGACACCCTCGATCGGTCGTCCGATCGTGGGGCGGGATCCGGGAGTGAGGGGCTCGGTTGCCGTGGCCCAGATGGTGACCTCCGTCGGACCGTACAAGTTCAGAACGGTGCGGCCGGCCCCCCACCGTGCCACCAGTTCGGGCGGGCAGACTTCGCCCGCGACGGCGAGCATTTCGAGGTCGGTCAATCCGGTCGGATCCATCTGCGCCGGGACCGCCGGCGTCGTGGTCCAGTGAGTGATTCGCTCCCGCCGGAGCAGTTCGACCAGCGCCTTCCCGCCGCGCACCGTCGGTGACGCGATCACCGACGTCGCCCCGGCGGTGACGGCGACCAACAGTTCGTGAATCGCGGCGTCGTAGGAAGGTGACGCGCCCATCAGCACTCGCGATCGCGAATTCGCTGCGTAGAGACGACGCACTGCGGCGGCATGATTGGCGAGCCCCCGATGGGGCATGGTGATACCGCGGGGCGGCCCCACCGAACCGGAGGTATAGATGACGTAGGCCGCGTTGTCCAGCCGGATCGGGTGTGCCAGTTCTGTATCGGCGATGGGTGTGCCATCTCCCGGCGCATCGGCCACATCCACCCACTCGACGCCCGGAGGCACCACGTCCGGTTCTGCTGCAACGGCGATGGTGACGTCGGATTCGTCGATCATGTGCGCGACGCGTTCGGCCGGGTAGCCCGGGTCCACGGGAACGAAAGCGGCACCGCAACGCGCGACCGCCCACACCGCCACCACCTGCTCGATCGACCGCGGCAGCATCAATGCCACCCGGTTGCCGACACCCACACCGTGGGCGAGCAGTCTGCGGGCGAGCCGATTCGATCGCTCGTGCAGAGCGCGGTACGTCATCTCGGCGTCGCCACAGCGCAGCGCCACCGAATCGGAGTTCATGGTCAGGTCGAACAGGTCCGGAAGGGTCAGCGGCGCCACCGCAGGCGGACCGGTGAGAGGGGCGAGCGCGTCGAGTTCGACGTGGGTGAGCAACGGCAGGCTACCGACCGTCGTCGCGGCGTCCGCGCCCACGAATCCGCCCAGGTAATCCAGAAATCTGGCATGGTGGCCGGCAAGTTCGTCTCGTCCGTACACCGCCGGGTTGCCCTCGAAGTCCACGCGGACGTTCTGACCAGCCGCTCCCGGGTAGATCGCCACCGCGAGGTCGTCGACCGGACCGGCGGTGAGAACGTTCAATTCGCCGAGTACTTCGCCCCACCACGTCTCGGTGTGGAACATCATGATGTTGACCATCGGCCCGAAGCCGCGGCTCACCTGAGACGTCGACCGCATGTCGTGGAGGATGTCCTCGTACCGATACCGCTGGTGCCGAAGCGCACCCGTCAATTCCAGCTGGACCCGACGCACCAGGTCCCGGGTACTTCCGTGGGGATCCACCGCAATCCGGAGCGGAACCACATTGGCAACACTGCCGCCCGAACGACGCGCCCCCGCGGTGGTCCGAGCGGATACCGGAAGGCTCAGCACTACCTCCGCATTGCCCGTCATACGCGAGAGATAGCCGGCAAAGGCCGCGACCACGATCGGAACCTCGAACGAATTCCATTCTCGGGCGAGCGCACCCATCTCGTCGACGACGACGGGATCCATCACCCTGCTGGCGAGCAACGATACGGCCGACGGGTTACTCTGCCGGTCGGTCAAGCGGGAGGGTTCCGGCAGATTCTGCGTCCGTTCGGCCCAGTACGTGCGGTCGATCTCGAATCGGCGGGACTTCGGGTACGCATCCTCGGCCTCGTACAGGTCGCGCAGCGGCAACGCCTTCGACGGGGGTGCTTCCGTGCGCTCGACGGCGTGCGTGTAGAGCTCGGCCACCCGGTTCATCAGCACCATGGCGCCGTAGCCGTCGAGGATCAGATGGTGCGCGAATGTGGTGAGGAAGTAGTGGTCGCGACCGAGATGCAGCAGTGTCGCCGAGATCAGACGATCCCGATACACCGACATGGGCCTGCGGCGTCGCTCGTCCATCCACCGGTGCGCCTCCGCCACAGGATTTTCCCGGGACCGCAGATCGACGTAGGCGAGCTCGTCCTCGATCGTCTCGTCCGCCAGCTGATACGGCTCACCCGCATAGTCGACGAGACGGACCCCGGGTGACTCGATGTCGAACGACCCCTGCTCGGACGCCCACTTCAACGCGCCGACGTCCACCGGTCCCCGCAGCTCGACGTATTGTGCGACGAGGATGGGGACGTTCGGGTCCAACTGCTGCGCGAACCACAGCCCCTTTTGGGCGTGCGACAGCGGGAAAGCACGTGAATCCACGTCACCTGCGGTCTTGCGCGGGAACCCCGAGCCCACTACCTGCCCCCGATCTACAACGTGACGAACAACCCGACCCGGGTCGTTTACGTATAAGTGTTGCAGAGCAAATCGTTACCGTGACCCTACTCGCAGTCCCAGCCCGTTCGCAGCGCGCGGGAGGCGGATACCCCTGCCACCTCCCGAACAGGAACGTGGCGGCACTTACCCTTAGGCTTCGACGACCGGAACAGACACGGACAGAGGTGAATACGACAGTGCCGCAGGTCTACGAAGTACGCGCGAAATGGGACCGCGCCAGCGGTAACTGCCGCTGTGACACGTCGCGCAGTCGTCCCTCGTCGTCGTACTGCTACCGCCAGTTCAACTACGCGACCAAGAACCTCATCCGCGATAGCTAGGAGCAGACCCGAATGGACGCGAAGTCGCCCAACAACTCCCACAGCGAAGATTCGACACCCGCTGAGGCACCGAAAGATCCGCGCCGCTGGAGCGGACGTCGGCGGATACTCACCGGTGTGGGCGTTGCGGCCGTCGCTGTCGTCGCCTGGTTCGGGTACTCGGCGTGGCAGGTCCAGCACAACCTCACCGGTGCGCGTGACAACGCTCAGCTCGCCAAGGACTCACTGCTGGGCGGCGACACCGAGGGCGCTCAGCGCGCCGCGGCCGAGGCTCGAGAACGAGCCGCAGGCGCACAGGAGAACCTGCATTCGGCACCGTGGAGTGCCCTTGCCGCCGTTCCCGGGCTCGGCGCACCGTTCGAATCGGCGCAACAGATGTCCGACGTTGTGGTCGGGCTCACACGTGACGTACTCACGCCCGCGGTCGACGCCGGCGTCGCGTTGTCGCCGAAAGATCTGATCGGACAGGGCGGCAGCGTGAAACTCCAGCCGCTGCGCGATGCTGCCCCCGCGCTGCACGAGACCTCGATCGCCGCGCGAGATCTGGCAACTCAGGCCCAGGGCATTCGAGGCGCGGGATACCTCGGGCTCGTGGACGACGCACGAACCGAACTTCAGAATCAGACCGACGACGTGGCAAAACTGCTGGAGAACACCTCGATCGGCGCCGAAGTCCTTCCGGCGATGCTCGGTCTCGACGGTCCCCGCAGCTACTTCCTGGCCTTTCAGACCAACGCGGAGGCCCGCGCCACCGGCGGACTCGTCGGCGGCTACAGCGTCATCCATGCCAGCAATGGAAAACTGGGCATCGAGAAGCTCGGGAAGAACACCGAGGTGTCCTACGACAAACGACCTCTCGACCTCGGTGCCGACTACAAGAGCATGTACGGCAACTACAACCCCTCGGTCGACATCCGAAACAGCAACCTGAGCTCCCACTTCCCGTACGCGGGCCGGATCTGGCAGTCGATGTGGGAGCAGGAGTCGGGTCAGCGGGTGGACGGGGCGATCGCGACCGACCCGGTGGCACTCAGCTACGTGCTGGCGGCCGTAGGCCCGGTCACCTTGCCCGACGGGGAGGTTGTCGACGCCGACAACGTCGTGGAACTCACCGAATCCACCGCCTATACCCGATTCATCACCGACGAGGCCAACTACTTCGCCGACAATGCCGACCGCAAGGAATACCTGCAGACCATCGCCGGGAAGGTCGTCGAGAAGATGACCGGGAAGATCGAGTCACCCCAGCGCCTGCTCGACGCGGTCGGGCGGGCCGCCGGGGAGCGACGCATCGCGGTATGGAGTGCACATCCCGAAGAGCAGGAAATCCTCGCCGACACCACGCTGGGATACACAGTGCCCCAGGACCCGGCACCGTACGCCGGCGTGGTGATCAACAACAACGGCGGCAACAAACTCGACTACTACCTCGACCGCGAAATCGACTACACCGCCGGTGACTGCACAGGTGACACACGGACGACGGCGGTGACCGTGCGCCTCACCAACAACACACCCGACACCGACTTTCCGCGCATCGTCGCAGGCACGTTCAAGGAGAAGCCGCTGCCGTACGGAACCAACCTCGCCATGGTGTCGCTGCTTTCGACCGATGGCTCAACTCTGACCAAGGCAAGCATCGACGGTAAGCAGTCCTTCGCCATTCACGGAAATGAACTGGGACATCCGGTCTTCACCGTTCCCGTCACCATCCCGAAGGGCGCGACGGTCGAACTGCGATACGAACTGAACGAACCGACCGCACCGGGCGAAGCCCGAGTGCCGGTCCAGCCGCTCGTCGATGATCCGAAAGTGACCGTCAATGCACCAGTGTGCAGTGGATGATCCTTTCGTTCGTCGGTTTTGCACCACCCGCGCACGAATCGAAGGAAAGCAATGAGTGAGTCGCAGGTTTCCGTGGTGATAGTCACCTACAACAGCGAGTCCGTCATCGGCGATTGTGTTCGCCCACTGTCCCGACAGGACGGAATCGAACTCATCGTGCTGGACAACGCATCCGCGGATCGCACTCTCGCAGTTCTCGCAGAGGAAGCGCCGGATGCGGTCGTCGTGCGAAACGAGGAAAACGTCGGTTTCGCCCGGGGCGTCAACCGTGCGGCACTCCATGCACAGGGGCGAGCGATACTACTGCTCAATCCCGATGCACGTATCTCCCCTCGAGACGTACTCGCCCTGGCTGGGATCTTCGACGAGTCGCCAGAGGTCGGGATCGTCGCACCGACGCTCAGTCAACCGGCCGGACGCCTCCAGATTCGCGAAGGCGGCAGGAGACCCAACCTCGTCAGCGTGTTCAATCACTTTTCGGGCCTGTCGCGACTGTCTCACAGACACCCTCGTTTCGAAGGCCTGTATCTCCTCCATACCCACGATTTCGCAACGCGAGAGCTGGATTGGGTATCCGGAGCCTGCATGATGATTCGCAAGCAGACATGGGACGAATTGGGCGGACTCACCGAACGGTGGTTCATGTATGCGGAGGACCTGGAGTTCTGCCTCCGCACACGTCAGCACGGCATGCGGATCATCATGAGCGCCGAACAGACTGGGACCCACGTTGTGGGGGGCAGTACAGGCCCCAGCACATCTAAAAAACCGAATCCTGCATGGGTGATCAATCTCTACGATCTGTACAAGTGGAAGATGGCTCGGAATCGTGTGCAGAGTGTGGCGTGGAAGGCCTCCGTCGCCGCGGGCCTACTGTCGAGATCGGTGGCGTTCTACATGAAATCGCTCGGCGCACCGGAACGATCAGGGCTGTGGCGGTCCGAGTCGCACAGGTTTCTCTGGTACACCCGTTCACTTCTCGGGCAGTCCAGCAGAATCGACGAGGTTGCGACATGACCCCGCCGAATCCGCGAATCCTCGTGCTCTGGGCTGATAGAGAATCGACGAATCTCGGACTTCGCGCTCTGGCCGAGGGAACAGAGTCGATAGTCCAACGCAGATGGCCGAACGCCGAGTTGACATTCCACACCCAGGACAGTGACGACACTCCGCTCAGCAAGCGAAGCGTGCTCCGAGACGTCTTCCGCTCACGCGGACCGATCAAGCGGGAACTCTGCCGGTACGACGCAATTCTGGATACCGGTGCCGGTGACAGCTTCACGGACATCTACGGGCTGCGCCGCCTCATCTTGATGGCCTATGTACAGCGCGTCGCCGCGCAGTTGCGAGTGCCGACCATCCTCATGCCCCAGACGATCGGCCCTTTCGACAGCAGACTCGGGCGGATGATCGCGACGAAATCCCTCCGACAGGCCACGAGTGTCTTCGCCCGCGATCCAGTCAGCCTCGAGTATGCGAAACAGCTGGGACGGCAATCGACATCCGAGTCGACAGACCTGGTATTCGCGCTGCCGCGTACAGATCACACCGGCACGATCGCGCGGGACGTGGTCATCAATGTCTCCGGGCTACTCTGGTGCGAAAATCCGCACGTCGACTACGACAGCTATCGTCGATCCGTCACAGCCCTGATCGATGGGCTGCTCCAACGCGATCGCAGAGTCAGCCTCCTTGCACACGTTCTCGATTCGACTGTGACAGACAACGATGTACCGGCAGTCAGAGAAGTCGGAAGGCATTTCGGGGATTCGGTCGAGATCCTCGTTCCGGAATCCCTGACGTCGGTCCGCGGCATGCTCGCCACGGCCAATGTGGTCATCGGTGCGCGCATGCACGCCTGCCTCAATTCGCTGTCCGTGGGCACGCCGGCGATCCCCTGGGCGTACTCGCGCAAGTTCGCACCGCTGATGGATTCGCTGGGGTGGAATATGCACGTCGATCTGCGGACGACAGCAGATCCAGCTCGCGACACCCTCATGCTCATCGACTCGACGGACTTCACCGTGGCACGCAACCGGGCGCTGCAACTCCTTGTCGGGACCGATTCGAGGATGGACGAACTCGCCGCCACCCTCGGCGACATCGGTGTTCGTCAGACAGCGCGGTGATCTATGTGGCCCCTCGTCACGACCGTGAAGGACTGACGGATGTCACCGGCGTGAAACAGCAACGATGTGGCGCTCAGTCGGAGGGCACGCGCGCTCGCGAGGGTTGTCAACAGCCAGCCCGCAACAGACGCGAGCGCCGCCCCTACGCCGCCCAGGGCAGGTCCCAATACGAACATCAATGCGACGCTCATGCCCAGTCCGAGAAGCTGCGCGGCGGTCATGAGGACCCCTTTGTCCTGCGCCACAAGCATCTGTGACGCAACATAGTTCACGGTGAGAAAGACTGATCCGCACAGACAGATCAGAGAGATCGATACCGACCCCCGGAAGCCCTCACCAAAGATGAGTGGAATGAGGACGGGCGTCGTGCATGCCAACACCACGACAGGCACGGCAACGGTCAGGGCGGTGATACGAATCGACAACGCCGACAGCCGCCTGCTCGCCTCCCCCGTCGAGGCAGCGGCCTCCCGGAACATGACGGACGCAATCGTGTGCCCCAGGGTCATCGGCAAGCTCGCAACTGTGATTGCGATAGCAAACAATCCCGCGTCGTGCGCCCCGATCGCGACCACTGCGACGATCTGCGGAAGCGTGTTCGACGCCGTCTCTGCCGCTTGACTTCCGGAAAAGACAATGCTTTCTCGCGCCAGTGGACGAAGGCGGGATCTCGGTCCACGCGGCGAAATACGGGTGAGATACGCCCCCACGAGCGTGGACAGAAGTGTGCTCGCAGCCGCACAGATCAGTACCCACGGTAAGGTCAGGCTTCCGAGAATCCATCCAAGGGCGACTCCACATGTGAGCGCAACTGGTTGCGTCGATTGCAGGAGCGCGATGGCGCCGTACCGCTGGCCTCCGATCAACACACTCTGAAAGCAGAGTGTTGCAATGAATCCAACGGAACAACCCATCCCGAGAATGAACGCCCGGGCACTATCGGAATCGAGTTCGGTGATGACATACCGCTCGATCAGGAAGCCTGCCGCGACTGCCACGGGAACCAAGAACGGCAGTACGACGTAGACCGCACGTAGCGTCGCTTCAGGAGGACCTGTCGACGCGCGTCGACGCACGGCCAGTGGTAGCCCCATCCCCAGAACTACCGGCGCGAGAATCATGGCGGCGAAGCAGGCCGCATACAGTCCCCGCCCTGCGGGTCCCAACTCTCGAGCGATCACCGGGGCGGTGATCAGGGGGGATAGCTGGACAATCAGTCGCGTCACCGCAATGATGCTCGGCGACTGAACTGCCGCCGAGATCTTCATCCGCACATCGTTACCAGCTACCATCGCCGGGCCCGTCGGAACGTTCCGGCCGTGGCACGCAGGGTTCTGACGGGTGACCGCAAGGACAACCACCACAAGCGGAAGCCGCGATAGCGGGGCGTCGGGTGTCCCGCAAGCCTGCTGCCCGCCAGACGTCCCAGCAGGGTGGCGCGCCGAACCACCTGGAACGGTTGCACAGCCGCAACAGCGTCCGGGTCGACGGCGCGGACCGAGATCACGCCTTCCTGAGCGGCTCGCCGAATGACCTCCTCCCCTCGTCTTGTCCTCGCTATCAGGACGCTGAGCCCATCCTGATCGGTGAAATCGGGGTAGCCCTTGGCGTCCGCTCGCCAGAAGTCCCCGGCAGAGATATCCGCGCTTTCTCCGACGCCGTCCGGACACAGCTTGCAACGCTGCTGGACCGCCGGCCCGAGATGCTTCCCCCACGAGTCGTCATAAGACGCCCGAACGGAGTTGCCGCGCGCATCCTCTGCGTAGAAGTCGCCCGGCCAACCGTGCCCTCGGTATCGCACCGCTGCCAACTCGGCGCCCTCGTCCACACCGAGCTCGCGGATCAGCGAGTCGGTCGCGTGCTGACTGGGTACACCTGCGCAGAAGAATGAAAGCAGCAGCGGAGGCTGTTGATCGCGGGACTTCGCGATCGCTCTCAGCGCGGCTATCTCGCAGGGCTTCCCGACGACGGCGGACCCTGGATTGTCGATGTCGGCCACCGCCGCGTTCGCAGTGGGGGCATACCGCGACCCTGCTGCCCGCACGACATCCGATCCCGTCCGAACCGCGCTCGATTCGGTCCTCTCAGGACCCGATGCCGAGGCTGCGGCGACGACGACACTGTCGATCTCCCCGGTGGCGAGCAACCACTCGTTGAGGGCCGTGAGAGTGCCACCACTGCTTCCCTTGAATCGGATGGCCGCGTCGAGTGCGTAAGCCTCCCAGACCGACACTATGGGGCCCAGGAAGTCGTGACGTGTGGCATCGGCCGGACATTGTGCCTGCACGGAAATGCCGGGACACGACTGGCGGAACTCCGCCAAGGCTGTCGGGTCGGTTTCCGACGAATCGGACGAGTTCAGACGGGGACGAATGAAGCCGTTGTCTGCAAGTGCCAGGGAAACGTCCTTGTCCAACAGCGCACATGCCCCACAACCTGAACAGTTTCCGCGTCGCACGTCCTCCGCAATCTCGGCGTGCAGAAGGTTCCGGTGCATGAGTCAGAGGCCCTTCATCGCCGGGGATCTATCGCCGTGCTCGTACCCACGGGATTCCCAGTCCGCATTCGTCCCCTCGTCCTCGGCTGCCATCGGACGGATCAGCGCGGCTATGACAATCCAGGTAACGCTGAACCAGAACATACTGGTCATCGTTGCGGCCGCGGCAAACGTGACCACCACCGCGTAGGCAACCGGTCTTCTCTGCCACGGCACGTGGCGCAACACCGTGACGGCGAGCCCCGCCAGCAACAACAAACCAACGACACCCACGTCGTAAAGGATTTGCACCGGAAGCATGATGATGTGGCCGGGAACTCCGGGCGAGCCTGGCTGATCGTGGCGCAGACTGAAAGTGTTGGTGCCGTTGCCGAACCACAGGTTCGCTCCGTGCATGTCTTCAGCGGCAGCCTTCGCTACCGCGATCCTGAAACCAATGTTTCCGCCCTGAAAGTCGATGTCACCCAACTTCCCCGACGGTTCGGAAGGCCCCGCGGTGGAGGACGACGTCTCTGCCGATTCCGCCCGCCCGACATCGTCACCGAACGCGGGAAGGACGGTGGCAGCTCCATAGCCGAGCGCAATCCCCATTATCAAGACGACCGGGCCGAACCACAGCCCCGTGCGTTGCCGACCGTTCTGATACGAACGCACCACTTCGTACACCAGATACACGATCAGTCCTGTTACCAGACAGAAGACGGCCGTGCGTGTTTGTGAACCGATAACGCCTAACGGCACAGCGACGGCAGCGGCGGTCATCCAGATCCTGTTGCGCCCCTTTCGGGCCACGAGGAGGAGAGTCCACAACACCAGGATCGACGCATAGATGTTGGCTTCCTGCGACGTCATGCGTGCTACGTAGATCTGGTACATCCCGTCGAAATCCGTACCGGGTGTGAAACCGCCATCCGACACGTTGGCGACGATGAACGCGGCGAATCCTGCCAGTCCCCACGGAACGACCCACCGGATACCTGTGTTCTCGGCCCATATCGCCCGCGTGCCGAGCGAAATGAGTCCCGCGAGCAGCAATAGATCGATGACGAACCACACCAGGATTGATGCACTCTTTCCGAGGCTCGGAGAGAACATCAGTGTTGCGATGACATTCCAGGCGACGAACGCACCGAAGACGAGCACCACCGGATGCGTCAGGGCGCGGAAGAAGTCGGCCCTGGTCCGTGCCCACGCAGTCAGCCACACTACGAACAATAGTGCGACCACCTGCTCGACGCGGACGTTGTAGCCGGCAATCGCCACACCGTAATGGCCGAAGAAGGAGGAGACGACAACAGCGACCACCAGGGCGAGGGTCACCAGCTCATGCCTGTCGCCGCCGTGGACGAGAGTGCGCCAATCGGCGACACGTCGAGGTTCAGTGGACTGCGCAATCATCAATCTAGGTCCTTGGAGATTTGTCGAACAACTCGGAGAAGATCAGCCGATCGCCGCCAGGAGCGACTCTTCGTAACGTTGGCAGACATCTTCCCAGGTGTAGTAGTCGTACGCCCGTTGGAGCGCCCGATCTCTCATTACCTGCTGGCCTGCCGAATCGGCGATGACGTCCTTCACCGTGGTGACGATCTCCGAGGATTCCGCTGCGACAAATCTTCCTGCGTCACCGAGTACCTCTCGGTTGTACACGGTGTCCCGGGCGACGATGGGTGCTTGGCACGCCATAGCCTGAACCAACGCCGGATTTGTTCCACCCACACTGTGACCGTGAAAGTAGGCGCCGGCATTCTGCCACAGTGAGAACAGTTTTCGGTCGTCACTGACGTGACCCATCCACGTGACCCGTTCATTTCGCTGGGCCAGGGCGCGCACCTGCTCGTCCAACTCACCGCCGTACCCCGATGATCCGACGATGACGACGTCGCGGTCGCGACTCAGCACTTCCGCGGCCTCGAAGAACTCGACCACAGTGTTCTCCGGCACGAACCGTGCCACCATCAGTACGTACTTCTTCGGAGTGAGTCCCTCCACGGGGGGAAGCGGAGGCACGAAGTCGCCTCCGTACGGTATGAAATCACCCTCACGATGGAAGTCGTTTTCCCACCGACGCTTGATTTCGAGCGAATCGACTACCAAGCGCGTCGCGTAACGCGCCGTCAGGGATGCGCCTGTGCGAAAGACCTTCTTCGCCCCGTTACCCCACTTTGCGCGCTCCCATTCGATCCCGTCCACGTTGACGACAGTGGGAATTCCACGTGCCTTCAGCGCCGGCAGCCAGAACCCGTTCGCCACGTTCAGGACAAGGGCAACGTCGGGCTTCTTCACCGCCGCATCGAGGCAAGATGTCAGCCCGTAGGACAGCGTGCTGAGAGAACGCGACTCGAGCCCAATGGTGTTGCGGACAACGACCCTCCGGTCGCGGGCCGGGTCGGTGGGGACCGTCGCACCCGGACGTGAGTAGACGGTGACATCCCACCCCTTCTCCACCAGGCACGGGGCGAGATGCCGAATCAGGGTCTCGAAGCCACCATAGTAACTCGGATAGCCCCTCGTACCGATGATTGCAACCGAACGACCCACTGACGTCATTGAATTCCTGCTCTTCCTGTCGAAACCACACTGTTGACGAACAAGTGGTTGTGGCTACGTGCTGGCGGCTAGTTCCGCGATAGCAGTTCTGATGGTTTCCACGGTGAAGTCCCAGTCCGCTGCTACTCGGTAGTCCGGCTGCACTACCGCGGTATCGCACCGTTCGCGGGTGTTTCGGACCAACAGATCGGAGATCGCGTTCGAGATGGCCGAGACGTCGTTCGGATCGACATACTCTGCACGCCCGCCAAGATTTTCCCGGAAGACCGGTATGTCGCTCACGAGGACGCGGGCACCGAAGTACGCCGCCTCTACCGGAGGCAGGCCATACCCCTCACCGAGGGAAAGGAAACAGAAGAGCGCGCAGTTCTCATAGAGCCACCGCAACTCGTCATCTGTCGCGAACTCGACGAAGATGACAGCGCCCGTATCAACCCCCGACCTGACTGCGCTGGACTCCGAGAATCGGCCGGATTTTTGACCAACGACCACGAGGGGAAAGCTCTCTGAAATCGCACCCGATTCGATCGCGGCGGCGATGGTGTTCTCGAGATTCTTGCGTATATTCAGTCGGCCTACGGTCAGCAGGAACTCGCGGGACTCCAATGCGAGCCCAGGCTTCCGTGCACGAGCGTTCAGCAGCGTCGTCGACAGTCCCAGACGAGTCACGGGCACTTCCGACGTGAGGGAGTTGTAGGCGATTACGCGCTCTGCCTCATTCTGGGTCGTGGTCATGACGAGGCCGGTGCGTTTTGCCAAGTACGGAATTGCCGAGAGGTAGAGTCGCTCGATCGTCGTAAACCACTCGGGGTTGCTCTGGAAGAGAACGTCGTGAACGAGAACCGCGGCGTTCGAGGCCGGCGCACCGAAATTCTGCAGAAACACGGCGTCGAAATCTCGCCCTGACTTGAGGTAGCGGGGCAGCTCGATCGCGTTGATGGCTGGATGCCGTCTCATCCGCGTCGGAATACGCTCGACCCCCGCGGGCAGCTCCGCATCGGAATCACTCCACTTGGACGGGATCGCAAGGACAAGTTCGTCGTCCGGGAATGCCGAGCGCCATCTCAGGACGATCTCACGCAACACGAGCCGGTTCGAATACGGGCCGTCGACCCACCAATAGGCATCGACCAGGATTCGCATTACCAAACCACCAGCTTTCCCGTGTCGATCTGCCGCGACACACACCTCGAGCAGGGCACCGCATCACTGACGTCGTTGGGAATCAATACGCACCGTCACCCGCCACCACAGCCTTCAGGGTCTTGGCGATGATGAGCATGTCGCCGACCATCGACCAGTTCTCGACGTAGGACAGGTCGAGACGCACGGAGTCTTCCCACGACAGGTCCGAGCGGCCGCTCACCTGCCACAGGCCGGTGACGCCGGGCTTCACCAGAAGCCGGCGATGTACCTCGCTCTCGTAGGACTCGACCTCGACGCGGAGGGGAGGTCGCGGCCCCACCACACTCATTTCGCGTCGCAGCACGTTGATGAACTGCGGCAACTCGTCGATGCTGAACTTGCGCATGAAGCGGCCGACACGGGTGACACGCGGATCCTCTCGCAGTTTGAACAGCACTCCGGCGCCGTCGTTGCACCCACTCAGCGTGGAAGTGTGTTTGTCGGCCTCGTCCACCATCGACCGGAACTTCAGCATCGGGAACGGTGTGCCATCCATGCCCATTCGTTCCGATTTGTAGAACACGGGCCCTCGACTGGTCAGCTTGACTGCCACGGCGGCGATCACCATCACCGGACTGACCAGTACCAACGCGAGAATCGCAAAGATCAGATCGAACGAGGTCTTCCCGAAGCGCTTGGCTCCGTGATAGCGCGGCTTCTCCACGTGGATCAGGGGCAGACCCGCGACGGGGCGCATCTCCAGGCGAGGCCCCGAGATGTCCATCATTCCGGGAGCCACCACCATGTCGACGTCCAGCTGCTCGAGGTCCCAGACCATTTCACGAAGCCCGCGATGGCCGAGGTGCTCGGTCGCGGTGACCGCGACGGTGTCGGCTCCGGATCGCTCGATGGCATCGACGACGTCGTGTTCGTCGCCGAGTACGGGAATCGACCGCCCGTCGACGGTGATCGTGTCGTCGGATGACCGGAAGTGCGCCGGGATGCACACCCCGACCACGTTGTACCCGTCCGCTGTTCCACGGTCGAACGTCATCGCGAGACTCCGCACCGAGTGTTCGGCTCCGACAACGAGGACGGACGTCTGGCACAGTCCGCGGACGCGCTTGCGGGCGAGGACGCGACGCCACATCCACCGGGTGAGCAGGAGACCGAGCAAGCCGGTGGGGAATGCGATCGCCAGGTACAACCGCGCCAATTCCAACTGCAACAGCAACGCTGCGATCGCGATGAGCCCGAACAGCCGCAACGTCGCAGTCGCAATGCGTCGATACTCCTCGGGGCCACTTCCCACCACTCGCGGGGAACGCACGTGGAAGACGGCGAGTATGCCGAGCCAGGAACTCACCAGAGCGACCGAGATGAGGCCATAGCTCACGTTGCTCAGAGTGCGCGAATCGACGAGGGTGCCGGCACCTCCGAAGCGCACCCACTGCGCGAGTGCCACGGCGACCACCACGACGAGTGTGTCGGTGAGCAGAATTCGCCTGATGTACACGGCCAACCAGTCTCGGCGCGCGACCCCCCGTTGCGTCGGAACTGCCGCAACACGATGAGTAGCGGAAGCTGTGTCCACAGTCGAGTTGAACGTCGCCATGCATCCCCTCCACTGTCGAACCGATCGCCGGCAGAGTGTGACGGTCGAGCCGGTCGTTTCACGACAGCGGATTTCGGGACGCGGACAGTGCGTCGTCACCAACGAGCAAAACCAGAAGCGCCCCGAACACCGCCATGTACTAGCGACATCGAACATTCACAACGAGTGAGGACGCTATCAGCGCGATTCCGTCCTGTCTCATCATCACCGGTGACATGAGACCGTGCGGTATGCACTAAAGGTGCACTGAGCAGCGGTTATCCGCTCGTGCAATTGGTTCGGAGGCAATCATTTTCGGCAAACTAACCACAGGTGTTCGGACAGAACGATTTTCACCCGACCAAGTCCGTATCAAGACGCCTGGGACCACTCACGGTTTTGCAGCAGCCGAAATTCATACCTGGAGTTCAGGATTACGCGACGTATTCGATCCCGACACCGAATCGGGGACAGTTAACGGGAGCGATCACCGAAATTCCGTGAGCACCTCGAGAATTCGACCGGTCCGGCCGCGGATCGCCCAGCTCACGCCCCGTCGCGATGTGGCTTCGCCGACGCACCTACCGGCGACCGTCCGATCTTCGCCCGCACTCGGGCGGTGGCCTGCCAGATCAGCGTGGTGTCGTGGACACTGATGCACGGCACGCCCAGCGCACGGGCGTGCTCGACGGCGGCCGTTTCCTTCGCAGAACACCGTCCGTCCAGAATGTCCTCGGTGACGATCACGCAGAGCACGTCTCCGTCGAGTTCGCGGATCGGCTCCAGTCCGTGGAGCGCCACCCATTGTCTGACCATCGCCCACTGCGACACGTCGTTGTAGCGGGTCGGATTGCCGACGAACAACACGCGACGAGACCGGCGGGCTCGGGCGACCTCGATGCTGGAGATGGGTGACATGCGAAAGTTCCTGTCCATGTGATCGGCTGCTCCCGGTACAGGACAACTCTGTCGTGATCCGGTGACCAGGTCTGTCCCCTGATCAGGCGGTGCATCGGATGAATCTCGACTCCCCCGATCAGGGGACACCCCCGCACGTGAGTGGGAAAGTGTGCTCGGGCACGCATCGCCACTCACGCGGGAGGTTGGATGATCACCGTTCTGTGCTGCCGAGGTATCGGCGAGGATCTCGACGTCAACATGCTCACCAACACGACGCAACTCCTCGACCCTGCTCGGTTCGTCGTCAAGCAGGTGCCGTGGGAGGCGAGCTACGGCCCGGTGCCCGATCCGGGTGGTTCGGCGTTCGACAAGGCGCTGTCCGAAGGACGCGTGCTCCTGTTACGGATGATCGAGGAGGATCCGAATCCCATTGTTCTGCTCGGCTACTCGGGTGGATCCGCACTCGCCGGCAATGTGGCGGCGGAGGTGGGACGGGGGCAGCACCCCACCCTGGACGTGCGCGGGGCCGGACTGATCGCCGACCCCCTGCGGCCGGCGTCCCCGGACCTGCCCGGTTGGGGCATCGCGGGGCAACGCCCGATCACGGGGATGCCCGTGTGGCAGATCGCCGACCCGTTGGACGCCATCTGCTGCTGCCCGGGCAACTCGCCGCTCCGCACGTTTGCAGACCAATCGGCCGCCTTCTCGCTCGCCGACCCGGCAGCGTGGGTGGTGGACCTCCTCGATCGGCTCCGCACCCGCCGATGGCAGGCGGTGATCCTGAACTGGTGGCGACCGTGGACGGTCTGGCAGCAGTACTCCGAGGCCATCGACGACGTCAACGGTTACCTGTTCCGGGGCGACCACACGAGCTACTGGGCGCGGCTCGCCCCGGGCACCGACCGGACCTACTGCGCGCTGCTCGCGGATCGCGTCGGCGGCCTTGCGGATTGATGCCCGGGGACGCGTGCTCGGTACCGCGTCATCGCACTCCCCTGCGCCGTTCCCCGATCGGCAGGCGATCGATGAGGTCCGCGGCATGAACGGCACCGTCATGGGCGCGGATCCGCGCTCCCAGAGTTGCCGCGGTCACCCTGTGCGGTCCGGCTACGAGCATCTCGCCGACCGCCGACCGGATGCGCTCGGGCGCGGCCGTCTTGCGGAGGCACCGGGCGACGCCGCGCTGCTCCAGACTGCGGCCGATCATCTTCTGATCGAGCGCCGGGTGAATCGGCATTATGACCAGGGGCAGGTCGTGCGCAAGGGCGCGCATAGTGGTGTCGTGACCGCCGTGCCCGATCACGAGCGTGGCGGTCGGCAGGATCTTGTCGTGTGGAACGTAGCCGTGCACTTCGGTGTTCGGGCCCGCCGTGAAGGTCGCCGGGTCGACGGACGGTCCGGTAGTGACAACGGTATGGGCGGGCAGTCCGGCGACAGCCTCGAGGATGTTCTGCAGGGCCCGGTGTTGTCCGCCGAAGTTGAGGCTGCTGAGGCTGACCAGGATCAGCGGATCGCGTTCGGACACGGGTGTCAACGTGGACGGCATCGGATGTTGCACCACCCCGGTGTAGTGGACGGAGGCGGGCAGGTTTCGGCTGGAGGCCGGATCGAGGTCCTTCTCGGTCGTCACCAGCGCAAGGTCCGACGACATCCACAGTCTCAGTGGCCGCTGGCCTTTCAGACGGGCCATCACGGGCGTCGTACCACGTGTCACGCCTCGATACATGAACTCGTAGTAGGTGTGCACCAGCGTCACACGCGTCAGGTGCGCGTCGTCGGCGGCCTGCAGGGCCCCATACAGAAAGCAATCGACCACCACCACGTCGGTCGGCTCGCGCGCGACGGAGTCGAGTAGATCGATTCCGGGCCCGGCGTCGGTGAAGACAGCCAGCGATTGGTAGACGCCCGCGATACCGGGATGTCTGGTCGTCGACTGCCAGGGTCGTGCATGGGTGTAGGGCGTGAACCGGAAACCGTGTTTTTCGATCCGCCCGCGTTGCTGGGCGTGTCCGAGGAATCGGACCTGGTGACCGCGGTTGCGTGCCTCCGCCGCGATGCCGAGAGCGGGTGGCACGTTGCCGCCGCCGTCCCAGGTGACGAACAGGATGCGTGCCATGGAGCCTCCACTGGGCTGGGGTCGGGCCCGTCAGTGTCGTTCGGGCGGGCGACCCGACATTCATGTCCACAACGATTGTCTTCGGACTATCGGCCGTCAACTGCGGCGGTACAGCTTGCGGGGCGCCGCAATACTCTCGAGCATCTATCGATCGAACGAAACATACGGTTCATTTGGTACGTTTCGGGCGAAATGGAGAGGAACCGTCTCCCTTCCGACACGCTCTGCGAATCAGCGCAGCGCGTTTTTACGGACCGCCCGCTTGGCCCACGCATTGCGCACCAGGGACAGCGGCGTGGGCGGCACCCAGCCCAGCTGTACCGCCTGACCGAGGTCGTCGCGGTTGGCCCAGTGCTCGATGACCCGGCCCTCTTCGACGCGCAACCAATGCGACTGCTTGACGGCGAACGTCCTCCCCGTGGGCGCGAACACCTGGGCGACCGCTCCCCGCTCGTCGTAGACGACGAACGGCCCCACCTGCCTGCCCCGCATGATCGTGTGGACGACGGCGAGGTCACCCTCGACGACGACGTGATCGACGTCGAATCGCAGTTCGGCGAAAGCGGAACGCAGCCACAGGGCGGACGCATAGAAGGCCTCGGGTCCCCGCCCTCGCGTCGACGGCGGCTCGGATTCGCTCTCCCGGTTGAACGCGCTCGGATGCACGACGGAGTCGAAATCGGCGCGCCTTCCGGTCGCCATGATCTCCATCGAGCGAACGGCAAGGGACTTCACCTGCGCCGACGGAGCCGGTTCCTCGATGTCCACGGTGCACCCCGCAACAGTCGGTGGGAACTCTCAGTATTCGACCGCCCCCAACCGGAAGTCAACGACGGGTCCCGGTTCGATCGGGTACAGGATTTGCGCGCGCCTCAGCAAAACCGCGGTCAACGTCGGTACCGTCGGGGACGTGATGGGACTGCCTGATGCGATCTCGGCCTGTTTGTTCGATCTCGACGGCGTACTCACCGGAACGGCCGTGCTTCACCGGAAGGCGTGGAAACGCACGTTCGACGAGTTCCTGAAGCATCGCGAGGGCCCGAACTTCCGGGAGTTCACCGACGAGGACTACTACGACTACGTCGACGGACGCCCGCGCGCCGACGGCGTCCGGACCTTCCTCACGTCCCGCGGCATCACGCTGCCGGAGGGAACACCCGACGATCCGCCCAGCGCCGAGACCGTGAACGGAGTCGGAAACCGCAAGAACCGGCTGCTACTCGCGATCATCGAGGAGGAGGGCGTCAGCCCCTACCCCGGTTCGGTCCGCTACATCAGCGCCGCATACGACGCCGGCCTGAAGATCGCCGTCGTCACGTCGTCCGCGAACGGAAAGTCCGTGCTCGACGCCGCCGACCTCAGTCGCTACGTCCACGTCCGCATCGACGGGATAGTCATCAGAGAGCAGAACCTGCGCGGAAAGCCCGCACCCGATTCATTCCTCGCAGCCGCTCGCGCTCTCAACGTCCATCCCGATCAGGCAGCGGTGTTCGAAGACGCGCTGTCCGGGGTGGAAGCAGGGCGGGCCGGTGAATTCGGCTACGTCGTCGGGGTCAATCGGAGCGATCAGGCAGATGCGCTACGCGAGCACGGCGCCGACGTGGTGGTGAACGACCTGGCCGAACTCCTCGAGAGGTGAGCATGGACGACAAGGGCTACGAGATCTCACCGTGGCAGCTGAAATGGCGCGGACTGGATCTGGAGGCACTGCACGCCACCGAGTCCACCTTCGCACTGTCCAACGGACACATCGGGATTCGTGGCACGTTCGAGGAAGGTGAGCCCCGAGGCCTCCCCGGCACCTATCTCAACGGGTTCTACGAGCAACGCCCCCTCCCCTACGCCGAGGCGGGCTACGGCTACCCGGAGGACGGCCAGACGGTCGTGAACGTGACCGACGGCAGCATCATCCGCCTCCTGGTGGAGGACGAGCCCATGGACATGCGATACGGGAGCGCACCCGCCCACCAGCGCGTCCTCGACTTCCGCTCGGGCACCCTGCGGCGCACCACCGAATGGACGTCCCCGACCGGCCGCCGGGTTCGGATCCATTCGGAGCGACTCGTCTCGTTCACGTCACGCGCGGTCGCCGCCATCCACTACGAGGTCGAGCCGCTCGACGGCGACATCGAACTCGTCCTGCAGTCCGACCTGCTCGCCAACGAGGCCATCCCGGCGCGTACCGACGACCCGCGAGTCGCCGCCGCACTGGACAGCCCGCTGATCTCCGATTTCGCTGCCGCCCATGACTTCCGGGCCGTCCTCGCCCACCACACCCGGGCGTCGGGACTTCGGATGGCAGCGGGCATGGACCACGAGATCGACTACCCCGCCGGCGGGCGGTGCAGTATCGAGACCGAGGAGGACCTGGCCCGGCTCACCGTGGCCGTCGACGTTCCGCAAGGTGAACGGCTGAAGGTGACGAAATACCTGGCCTACGGATGGTCGGCGCGCCGGTCGACGCCGGCCCTGCGCGGCCAGGTCGAGGGGGCGCTGGCCGGCGCACTCGAAACCGGCTGGGAAACGCTGCTGAAACGACAGCGCGAGTACCTCGATGTGTTCTGGGAAACCGCGGACGTCGAGATCGACGGCGACGCGGAACTACAGCAGGCGGTGCGATTCGCGCTGTTCCACGTGCTGCAGGCCGGAGCACGTGGTGAGTCCCGGGCGATCCCCGCGAAGGGTCTGACCGGACCCGGATACGACGGACACGCGTTCTGGGACACCGAGACGTTCGTGCTCCCCCTCCTCACATATACGGTGCCGGATTCGGCGCGTGACGCACTGCGGTGGCGGCACTCGACGTTGGACAAGGCGAAGAACCGCGCCGTCCAGTTGGGGCAGGCCGGCGCCGTGTTCCCGTGGCGGTCGATCAACGGCGAAGAGTGCTCCGGCTATTGGCCTGCGGGAACCGCGGCGTTCCATGTGGGGGCCGACGTCGCCGCCGCCACGTCCCGGTACCTGGCCGCGACCGGGGACGAGGAGTTCGAAGCCGAGTGCGGCGTCGAACTGCTCGTGGAGACCGCCCGGCTGTGGACGTCCCTCGGCCACCACGATGCGCAGGGCGAGTTCCGGATCGACGGTGTCACCGGACCCGACGAGTACACCGCCGTCGCCGACAACAACGTGTTCACCAATCTGATGGCACAGAAGAATCTGCACGACGCGGCGACCGCCTGCGAGAGACGACCCGGACTGGCGCGCGAACTCGGTGTGGACGACGAGGAAGCAGCGCTCTGGCGAGATGCCGCCGAGCACATGCGAATTCCCTTCGATCCCGCCCTCGGCGTGCATCAGCAATCCGATGCGTTCACCCACCACGCCGAATGGGATTTCGAAGGGACACCACCGGAGAACTATCCGCTGCTGCTCAACTACCCGTACTTCGACCTCTACCGCAAGCAGGTGGTAAAGCAGGCCGACCTCGTGCTGGCGATGTACCTGCGCGGCGACGCCTTCACCGACGAAGAGAAAGTCGCGAATTTCGCCTACTACGAGGCCCTCACCGTGCGGGACTCGTCCCTTTCCGCGTGTGTGCAGTCCGTGATGGCCGCCGAGGTCGGTCAACTCCAACTCGCCTACGACTACCTCGCCGAGGCCGCACTGACCGATCTCCACGACCTCCACGACAACGTCGAGAACGGACTGCACATCGCCTCACTCGCCGGGACGTGGATAGCGTGTGTCGCAGGATTCGGCGGGATGCGCGACCACGGCGGCGAGATTTCCTTCGCGCCCCGCATCCCCCCACAGCTGGCCAACCTCTCGTTCCGGATGACAGTGCGGGGCAGCCAGATCCACGTGGACATCCGCGCCAACACCGCCACCTACCGCCTGCTGTCCGGCGAACCGGTTCAGCTCACCCACCACGGGAGCCCCTTCACGCTCAACTCTTTTCCGGTGACACGGCCGATCCCGGAGCTGTCGAGCCCCCCGGCCATACGGCAACCGTACGGCCGGGCGCCCGTGCGTCGCGGGGGTTGAGTAGGGCATCCCGGACCACGACCCGTTCGAACACCCGGCCGGCCTACACTCCGACCAAGCGCGCTTTCGCGCGGATACACACAGCTGCGTTCCACGCCTCTGTACGACAGCGATGCGTGATGAGTCTCTCCCAGTCTCACCACCACTCGATGCGGCTCGATGTCGACCGGCCGTACCCGCATCGGGTGGTGATGAATTTCCACCCTGGTGATGATGGTTTCACCGCTTCCCAGGCTCCAAAGTTGTAGTTGTTCAGAGGAACACTCCCCGATCCACCGGGGCTCGAGAATCAACTGCCAAGGAGAACATCATGTACACCTGGATCTTCACAAGCTTCCTCAACGGCGTCAGCGGCGGGCTGATCCCGGCGGTGTGGGGACCGATCTGAGCCGACTCGTGGGCCTCGCGCCCTCTACCACGGTTTCTGATCTCCCAGATCACTCAAGCAGTCAGCATCATCGAAACTCTAACGAAGAGGACATTAATGAACATCACGAAAACACTCATCGCAGGAGCCGTCCTCGTAAGCGGGCTGGGCCTAATCGCGGCGCCTTCCGCCTCGGCGGACACCGGACCCTACGGCAAAGACACGTGCAAGCAGGGATTCGTGTGGCGAGAGGCCATGTCCAACGACCACGTGTGTGTGTCTCCGGAGCAGCGCTCACAGGCCGCGCTGGACAACTCCCTCAGCGCGGAACGCGAGGAACCGAACGGCGGCGCGTGGGGTCCCCACACCTGCAGGCAGGGCTTCGTGTGGCGGGTGGTTGTCGCCAACGACCTGGTCTGCGTGACCCCAGCGACACGCGATCGCGTGGCGGCCGACAATGCGGTTGCCGCGCAGCGCGTGCAGGGGTAGTTCCATATCGTCGTGGGATGCGGGGCGAGTGCGCATCGGCGCGCATCCCACGACGAGATCATCTGTGTGACAATTGGACGCCGGTCCGAGTCCTCAGCACGGAAGCGGGGTATGGAACCCCCACACCTCCCAGTGGCTCATCGGCGGAAAGACCGAGAACATCGTGCATTCGGGGAACAACGTGAAATGAGCGGGTACCGGAGTGGGAAGGTCAGCAGGTGCCGCCGGCGCGACACCCGGTGCGATCACGATCGAAGCCGCGGCAAATAGCGAGATTGCGGCGGCTCGGGCCAGGCCGTGAACTGCAATCATTGGAATCTCCAGGATTCGGTGGGTGAAAGCGGAACCAATCGTCAAACACAATCCCCTTCCTGATTCCTCCATCCGGGAGGCGCGTTCTTCATCGAGCAGACCTCGTACGCCGTCTGCGACGTCCGATTCGTGAAGCGCCGATTGCCGCGGCCACTCCCGCGAGCGCAGCCAGAATCACCGACACCACCAGCGTTGTGATGGTTGGCTGGTGGCCCAATAGAACCCACCCTCCACCGACCACCGACACTGCGAGAATTCCGGCACTGACGGGAACACCGATCGTCCCCGAGACACGGCGTCGACCGCGGCGCAGCGACCGCAGGAATGATTCGAGGTATGCGAGCGAGAACAAGAACAGGGCGGCGCAGGCGGCCGCGACCGCCGTCGCGGTGGCCGGCTGCGTGGTTTCGACCGGAAACTCCCAGGTCTGCACAGTCTGACCGGCTTGCGTCAGCGCCACTTCACCGGTGAGATCACCGGCGACCAGGTAGCCGCCGCCCAGCGGCTCCACCGTGGCGAAGACGTTGCCGGCGCCCGGAATCAGAGGCGCGCTCTGCGACTTCACCACGCGGCCCAGGACCTCCAAACTCACGGTCACCCCGTCCGCACCTATTGGCGCAGTACTTGTCACCGTCAGCGGTTGCGTCAGGTCGACGGCCACCGGCGTGACCAGGGCCGGGTCCACTCCTGCGACGGAGAGCGTTCCGGGCGGCGGCGGGTCCCCTCCGACCGGACTGCCCAGGCCGATCAGCGCCACCGCGATCGCGACGAGACCCAGGCCGGCTGCCACGAGTAGAGGCACCCGCGGCGGCGGCACCTCCACGACTGTTCGCACGGGAACCAGATCGGTGTGCGCGACATCGACGAGTCGAACTCCCGGCGCATGCACCGTGATCGACGGACGCACGGTCGGCGGTGTCGGCGCCGTCGGAGGCGGCTCTCGATGCGCTGCAGCCGTCGGCGGCGCAGTGGCGTCCGGATCGGCGTCCGGCGCAGTGGTCGGCGGCGGATGCTCGCCGGTGCCGGATCTGGCATGAGGTCGGGTCATCGGCAGTGACGCGTGCTCCTCGTCGGTCAACGTGGGTGTCGGCGCGATACCCAGACCCGCGGCCGTGACGATGCGGTCGGCGCCCATCACCGGCATACCCTCGGAGGAAAGCCATCCCGGCCCCCACCTGTCCGTCGACGCCCCGGCGAGTTCGACGCCGAACGCTTCCGCCGTGGGAAGACGATCCGCTGGATCGGTGGCGAGACCATGCATCACCACGTCGGCGATCTGAGGCGGAATGTGTGGTGCAGCATCGGAGAGCGGTGTGGGGTCGTCGAACGCGTGCATGAACAGTTGCGCCATCGCGTCGCCGGCCGGAGGGAATGGCAAAGTTCCGGACAGTAATTCGTACAGCATCGTCGCCAGCGCGTACACGTCGGTGGCCGGGGACAGCTCATGACCCCGAGCCTGCTCCGGGGCGATGTACGACGGCGTGCCGACAACCTCGCCAGTACGGGTGGCGAGAGTTTCCTGACCGCCCACTACCTTCGCGATCCCGAAGTCCGTCACCTTCAGTGCACCCGACGCAGCAAACATGAGATTCTCGGGTTTGATGTCCCGGTGCAATATTCCCCTATCGTGCGCAGCCTTGAGCCCGGCCGAGCACGCGAGGGCAACTGCGACAGCCGAATGTGCGTTGAATCCCTCTTTCGTGAATCTGTTCCAGACAGTGCCCCCGGGCAGGAGCTCCATGACGAGCAGACACAGTCCGTCTCGTTCGACGAAGTCGTAGACCGGAACGACGTGCGGGTGATCGAGCGAGGCGAGCAGCCTGCCCTCGGCAGTGAAGCGGCGCCGCACATTCGGATCCGACGCGAACGCCGGAGGCAATTGCTTGACTGCAACAGGCCTGCCCAGGGCCCGGTGCCGACCGGAGAGCACCACACCCCAACCGCCTCGGCCGAGTTCGCCCCCGATGTCGTATGCAGGAAGGGCCGCGCTCACCAGGTCGGTATCGATACTCATGTTCGGCCCGTTCCCGCAGATGCCCGGCCGGACGACGAACTGCCTCCGCCGTCGTCCTCGTCCTCGTCGATCACATCGTCGTCTTCATCGTCCGATTCGGGCGTCGGCGTGAGATATCCGAGGATGAAGAACCCGACAGCGAAGCCCGCGGCCACCACGAGCCAGCGTTCGGTGGTCGGCACCCACACGCGGGTCGCAGACAGCGTGAACACCAGCACGAGCCCGATGCCGAGACCTGGGGTCAGCAACCGCATTCCACGGCGCCAACGGTTGAGCGGCAACCCGTTTCGTGCGATGGCCAACGCGGCATCCACAAGGGCCAGGACGGTTAGGAGGGCCAGCGCCAGACCGAACAGCCCGTAAACGGAGATGAGGGAACCGCGCACGTCGATCACCGTCGCGATATCTGCGACAACGTTGCCGGCGTCGTTCTTCACCGTGAGGGTGCCGTTGATGAGGCCGGTAGCTTGACTCTCCAGTTCCGACAGCTCGAGAGAGAAGTCGAGCGTTCCCGTTTCCCCTGGTGCCACAGTGAGACCGACCGACGTGTGGAATGCGAAGAAACTGAGGCCCACCACGTGACCCGAGAAATCCACGCCGGCGACGTCGACCGGTTCTGCGGTGTTGTTCGTGACGGTCAACGCCACCTGTGCCGGGTTCGCCGGATCGAGGCGGATGGGATGCTGTTGGTCTGCGAACGCGGCGTCCTGTCCGTTGATCACTGCCACCACGTCCACCGGTTCCGCCGCGGACGCAAGCGACGCCGAGAACCCGAAGAGGGCGAACAGCAACGTGACGCAGACGCCCAAGATGCTCCTCATCGCCGATCACCCCCGGGCGAAGGCACCGGCAGGAGGCGCCGGCGGTAGATCAGCAGACCGATCAGCAAGAAGAAGACGATCACCAGCAGCGTCGTTGTTGCACCTGTGGACTGACTGACGAGTACCACGTCGAGCGGTGTCGTATAGACGGGTCCGCAATCGGCCTGCACTTGGTACCTGCCGACGTCGGTGACATCCGACGCCACCATCGCCGAGTACGTGCCGGCGCTGTCCGCCGTCACCTCGCCGGAGGGCACGCCGTCCACAGACATCTCGACAACAGACCCCGGCGGGCAGCCCACCCCCGCCACAGTCGGTGCCACACCGGGTTCGACCACCGGTTCACTGAGCTGCAACTCCACAGAAGGTTCGGGATCAACCGCGGCGGCAGGTGGTGCAGGTGCGCCCGGTGGGATCGGTGCGCCCGGTGGGATCGGTGCGCCCGGTGGGATCGGTACGCCCGGGACGATCGGTACGCCCGGGGGGATGGGTAACGAATTCGGCACTCCGGGGGGCGGAACAGGTTCTACTGGTGGTACGCCTCCACCTCCGCCGGTCGTGGTGTCCATAGGAATCCGGAGGCAAGGCGGGTTCTCACACAGTGGGCCGGGATCCGGGGTGTCGGTGGGGCATTGCGACGGGTCGATCGGGCATCCCTCGGGCAGCGGAGGCGGCTCACAAAACGGCTCGCACCCGATACCGGTCCCACAATTGGGTGTGCAATCTGGATCAGTCGGATCCGGAATATCAATGCACGATTCCGGGTTGAGCACGCAGCCGTCCTCAGGATGGGTACCGCCCCCGTCCGGCCAATCGAACGGCGGCACCTGCTCGAACTCACCCTCGAACGGCGGCACCTCCCCAAACTCCCCCTCGAACGGCGGCACCTCCCCAAACTCACCCTCGGACGGCGGCACCTCCCCAAACTCACCCTCGGACGGCGGCACCTCCCCAAACTCACCCTCGGACGGCGGCACCTCCCCAAACTCACCCTCCGGATTCGGCAGCTGCCCCTCGGGAATCTGGGAGCAGTCCGGCGGGCATAGGGGTTGATCGCTGGGAACCGCAGGCAGGGGCCACGAAGGGAACTCGACGCCGTCGGGTTCCGAGTGTGCGAGCACTCGTGCCTCAGCCGTCGTCATTGCCGGTGACAATCCGAAAATCCCGAAGCTGACGATCAAGACGAACACGCTGAGCACAACAGGGATCGACGGACGCCACCGGGTCGGTTGGGGCATCAGCCCCACCCCCTCAGTTGCATACCGCGTGTCTCAGTTTCCTCCGCGCGCCACGCTTGGGCAATACCGGACACGCTCCCTGATTGCTCGGTGTTCACGTTGCGGATCCCCTCGGATCGGGATGAATGAGTATCCACAATCGTGACGGCGGAGACACGTCTGATCGTCACCCCAAGGGTGGAAATGCATCACACCTTGTCGCAGGAACGCGGAAGGATACCGACTACAGTTCGCGCTCCGACACAATGCCGCTCTGCATTGCCCGTTCCGCCAGGCGCGCGCGCTTCTGGTTCTGCGGCAGGTTCTCGACTCCGAACTTGGCAAACAGCGCACGCAGATGCGACTTCACGGTTTCGACACTGATGAACAGCCTGTCGGCGATCTCCTGGTTCGATGCCGGATTCGCATAGGTCCGGCCTTTGTACGGGCGGCACAATTCCATGAGCACCGATGTCTGTGATTGCGTGAGTGACGAACGTGTCGGCATCGCATCCGCGATGTCCGTCATCTCACCACTCACCCCACCGGACACGTGGAAGGTCACCACTGACGAGCCGATGGAAATCCGGTCTCCGGAACGGAGTCGCTTCCGTCCGACCAATCGATCACCGTTGACGAAAGTGCCGTTACGGGACAGACCGTCGTCCACCACAGTCCAGTGCGTGCCGATCCATTCAACGGTGGCGTGTAGGCGCGACACGCTGCGGTCCTGTTCGAAAGCGATATCGGCATCGGTGGAACGGCCGAGGGTTACCCGAGGGGAATCAGCAGACAGCACCGTCTCATAGAAGTGCCCCGCACCATCCGAGTAGCAGAGTCGAGGTCCGCCGGGAGCATTCACGATCATTTCCTTCATTCCGACAGCGCCAGAATTTCGGTGTCTCCCAGCCGATTCTACTTTACGTCGCACACGGCCACACATCATAAGGCCGACAACATAATTGCGCTGCCCTGTGTCGAATTGCGTTTCGACGCACGAAATCGCGTGCGTCGATGTAGCGTCAGGCACGAACGTCCCATTTATACCGATTCTTAGATTTCACCGCCGCGCCGCACCGAAAGTGTCGCCGACGCCCGTCGCCGCACCCTTCCGCCCGTCCGCTGCCCGGTTTCTCGCGGTGGTCGCCGCGTGTGGGTTGGTGTTGCCGTTTCCGGTGGCGCATGCGAAGGATCCGGTGTCTTCGGAGATCGAACCGCAGCCGAGCGGCACTGTCTCGCTCGATTCCCGCTCTCTCGGGTTCGGTGAGGCCGTGCCGTTCCGCGGCAACCACGACAACGTCATGGTCACCGTCCCGGTCCCGCAGGGGCTCACTCCCACGTCACTCGACAGGATCGTCGACCTTCCCGGCAATGTCGGCCGCGCCTGGATCGACGTCGAATCCGCGGGAGTTCCCTCAGGCGGGTGGAGTTGTCCGGCGCTCCCGCGGCGAAGGCGCCGGTGTCCATTCCCCCGGCGGGCACCGAGCTCACCAATCAGGCGGTCGCCGTCACGCTCCGGACCACGCTGGTACCGCTGGACAACGTCTAGCCGGAGGACTGGACGGGACGCAGCCTGAACTTCCGCGATGTGCGTGCCGTGATGTACAGCGGTACCCCTGCGAATCCGACGGTGGTCGCGGACTTCCTCCCACCGGTTGCAGCTGCATCTCTACCTTCCCGGCGATCCCAGTTCGGCGGAGAGCGCGGCGGCGGTCGACCTCGGCGCAGCAGTCACCGCCTACGACGGCGCGCAGCCGGTGCGGGTCGACGTGCGGCGCCTCCCCTACGGCCGGCCGACGCCGACATCCACCGACGGCCCGTTCGACCGCTCGATCGTGATCCGGGAGAACGGTACCGCGGCGACGGAACTGCACCCCACCAATCCGAACAGCGCGACCACGACCAGCGCCGTCGACAGAAGTCCCGTCACTCGTGCCAGGGTGCCAGGTTCCCGCCTCCGCGGCACGCGGAACCTGCGTTGTGCGACAGTGGTGCGATGAGCCCTCTGGTGACGGTCGACGAGTTGGCGCAATCGTTGAGCAGCGACGCTCCGCCCACCCTCCTCGACGTGCGGTGGGCGCTCGGCGACACCGAAGGCCGGCAGCACTATCTCGACGCGCACATCCCCGGGGCCGTGTTCGTCGACCTCGACACCGAACTGGCCGCCCCGGGAACCCCGGAACTCGGGCGGCATCCGTTACCGACGGTGACGGACCTCCAGGACGCTGCGCGCCGGTGGGGCATCCGCGCGGGCCGACCTGTCGTGGTCTACGACGACACCGGAAACCTTGCCGCCGCGCGGGCATGGTGGCTGCTGCGCTGGGCCGGAGTTGCCGACACGAGAATGCTCGACGGTGGCCTCGGCGCATGGAAGTCGGCGGGCCACCCCACCCGGTCCGGCGACGAGCAACCACGATTCCACGGTGACGTCGTGCTCACTGCCGGCCACCTCCCGACATTGACTGCCGACGAGGCTGGCGAGCTCGCGGCCGCCGGTCACCTTCTCGATGCCCGTGCCGCCGAGCGGTACTCGGGAGAAACCGAACCCGTCGATCCCCGCGCAGGACACATTCCCGGCGCCCGCAGCGCCCCGACGTCCGAGAATCTCAAACCCGACGGACGGTTCGCGCCCGCGGAGGCTCTGCAGGAAAGGTTCGCCGCGGTCGGTGCCGAGCCCGGACGTCCGGTCGGCGTCTACTGCGGATCCGGTGTCACGGCGGCCCATCAGGTTGCGGCACTCGCGCTGGCCGGCGTCGACGCCGCCCTGTATCCGGGTTCCTGGTCGCAGTGGTCGTCCGATCCCGACCGTCCGGTCGCCACCGGCCCCGACCCGCGGTGACCGCGAGTCACGCTCGCTGACCGAGAGTCTCGTGCGCCGGGTAGGCGTGGATGAGGGCGGTGCTCAGCTTCGGGAACGCGCGGGTGAGCGTGTGTTCCGCGGTATGTGCCACGCGGTGAGCGTCGCTCAGGCTGGTCGAGGGGTCGACATCGAGTTCGGCGTCGGCGTGCAGGCGGTGCCCGATCCAGCGCATCTTCACGCTCCGCACACCGACGACGCCCGGTTCGGCGGCGAGTGCCCGTTCGGCGGCGTCGACCAGTCCGGGGTCGACACCGTCCATCAGCCGCCGGAACACGTCGCGGGCGGCGGTCCGCAGCACGAGCAGGATCGCGGCCGTGATCATCAGGCCCACCACGGGATCGGCGAGGGGAATTCCAAAGGCGACGCCGCCGGCGCCCAACACCACGGCGAGAGAAGTGAATCCGTCGGTCCGCGCGTGCAGTCCGTCGGCGACGAGGGCCGCGGAACCGATCCGGCGGCCGATCCGGATGCGGTACAGCGCGACCCATTCGTTGCCGGCGAAACCGATGACACCGGCGAGAGCCACCCACCCGAGATGCTGGATGGGCACGGGGTCGAGAAGCCGGCGGGTCGCCTCCACACCCGCGACGACCGCGGACAACGCGATCATCGCGACGACGAACAGCCCGGCGAGATCCTCCGCCCGGCCGTACCCGTACGTGAACCGCCGGGTGGCCGCTCTCCGGCCGAGGGCGAACGCGATCCACAGCGGGACCGCCGTCAGCGCGTCCGAGAAGTTGTGGACCGTGTCGGCGGCGAGTGCGACGGAACCCGACAGCACCACCACGATCACCTGGGCGAGGGCCGTGACACCCAGCGCCACCAGGCTGATCTTCACCGCCCGGATACCGACCTCACTCGCCTCGAGTGCGTCGTCGACGCTGTCGGCGGAGTCGTGGCTGTGCGGGGCGAAGATCTCACGGAACGCCCCGCGCACCCCGCCGGAGTGGCCGTGTCCGTGGCCGTGGCCGTGGCCGTGGCCGTGTGGATGGTCGTGACCGGTCACGAGCCTTCTCCTCCCGCGGCGAGGTCCGTGCTCTCGTGGATGACCTGCAGGTCGCCGGTGGCGCGGTGGTGCCCGGGGATTCCGGGGCCGGCGTGCTCGGCGTTGAACACCGCGTCGGTGACCAGCTGCTGCACGTGCTCGTTGGCGACGCTGTAATAGACCGACGTGCCCTCCCTGCGCGTGTGCACCAGTCGAGCCATCCGCAGCTTCGCGAGGTGTTGCGAGACGGACGGCGCCGGCTTCCCCACCCGTTCGGCCAGCTCGTTCACCGACAGTTCGCCGCCCACGAGTTGCCAGAGCACCTGCACCCGGGTGGCGTCGGCCAGCATGCGGAAGACCTCGACCACCAGCCCTACCTGGTCTTCGTCGAGCCGACGCCGGCAAGCGCGATTATCTGCATTCATACGCAGATAATAGGCCACTTTGTTTTGTGATGCATCAGACACCGAAATGACTTACTTGCTTGCACTAACGATGTATATAGTTGCTTGCATCAAGTAAGTCGTCCTTCAGGGGTTGCCATGTCCGTCTCGTCAGTGCCTTCCGTGTCGTCCGTATCCCTGGGCACCACCGAAGCGCTCATCGACGAGGTCTTCCTCTTCGGCCGCGTGCTTCGCGATGCCCTGGTGTCGGAAGGCGACGGTCACATCCCGCGCGCATTGACGGGGGTCCTCCTCGTCCTCGCGGCTCGGGGGGAATGCCGGCAGAACGAACTCGCCACCGAGCTGTATGTCAGCCAGTCCTCACTCAGTCGCCAGATCACCGATCTGGTGGACGTCGGCTACGTCACCCGCCACTCGGATCCCGCCGACGGACGCGCGTTTCGAATACGCGTATCGCCGGAGGGAATGGCGTACGTCAAGCACGTGAGAACACAGCGGGCTGCACGAATGCAGAAATTGATGACCGGGTGGAACGAGACCGAGGCAGCGATTGCCCTCGAGTCCATCCGGCACCTGAAGGAAACACTCTTCGATCCAGAACACCGGATCGTCACGAGCTCGAACCCGATTGGAACACACAGCGTATGACCGAAACACAGACTCGGCCGCCGGTTGAAGAGACGACGGCCATGACGCACCGACAAATCCTCGAAGCCCTCACCGGCCTGCTCGCGGCGCTGTTCACCGCACTGCTGAGCAGCACCATCGTCGCCACCGCCCTTCCGACGATCATCGGTGACCTGAAGGGCACGCAGACCGCGTACGCCTGGGTCATCACCAGCGCGTTGCTCGCAAACGCCGCCTCCACCCCGATCTGGGGCAAGCTGGCGGACCTGTTCAACAAGAAGGTCCTCGTCCAGAGCGCGATCGTCATCTTCGTCATCGGTTCGGTGATCGCCGGGTTCGCACACAACGTGCCGATCCTGCTGGCCGCACGTGTCATCCAGGGCATCGGCATGGGTGGTCTGACGGCCCTCGTCGTCGCCATCATCGGCACCATCGTCTCCCCCCGTGAGCGCGGTCGCTACTCCGGCTACATGGGCGCCGTCATGGCCGTGTCGATGTCGGGCGGCCCGATCCTCGGCGGCGTCATCGTCGACAGCCCCCTCGGCTGGCGCTGGTGCTTCTTCGTGTGTGTGCCGCTCGCCGTCATCGCACTGGTCCTGCTGCAGCGCACGCTGCACCTCGCGACCGAGAAGAAGGACGACGTCTCGATCGACTGGCTCGGCGCCCTGCTGCTGACCGCCGGTGTGTCCATCCTGCTCATCTGGGTCTCGTTCGCCGGCAAGGCCGGCTACTACGAGTGGTTCTCCCGCGAGACGGTCATGTACGTCGGATCCGGTGTGCTCCTGCTGGCCGCGACGATCCTCGTCGAAGCCAAGGCCAAGTCGCCGATCATCCCGCTGAAGATCGTCACCGAGAAGACCACCGGCCTTGCCATCATCGCGTCCGTCGCGGTCGGTGTCGGCATGTTCGGTTCCACCACGTTCCTCGGTCAGTACTTCCAGACCTCGCGTGGCTACACCCCCACCATGGCCGGCGTGCTCACCATCCCGATGGTTGCGGGCATGCTCGTCGGCACGGTCGGATCCGGACAGCTCATCACCCGCTTCGGCAAGTGGAAGCCGTTCGTCGTCGGCGGCGCCGTGCTGATGATCATCGGCTTCGGACTGCTCGGCACGATCGATCACGAAACCAGCCTGACCCTGGTCGGCACCTACATCGCGATCATCGGCCTCGGCATGGGCATGCTGATGCAGAACCTGGTGCTCGCCGTGCAGAACACCGTCAGCGTCCAGAACATCGGTGCGGCATCCAGCTCGGTCGCCTTCTTCCGGACCTTCGGTGGCGCGATCGGCGTCTCGGTTCTCGGTTCGGTGCTGGCCACCCGTGTCGCCGACCTGTCGGCCGACGGCTTCGCGAAGATCGGCATCAAGAGCGGGTCGGGCAGCGGTGGCGGAAGCCTGGACCTGACGTCCATGCCCGCTCCCGTCCAGGGCGTCATCCGCACCGCATACGGAGACGCGACCGGCCGGATCTTCCTGATCGCCGCCGTCGTCGCCGTCATCACCCTGATCGCCGTCATCCTGCTGCCCAACCGCCCGCTGCGTCGCACCATCGACCTGTCGAGCGAGCAGGAGCCCGTCCAGGAACCCGAGTACGCCCCCATCCCGGAGTACGCACTCGAGCCCGACACGGCGCCGATCCAGTCGTCCGACATCCGCGGCGGCAGGCACAAGGCTCCGGCGGATCAGCACCAGCCCTTCGCCGGGTTGAGCGCCGACGCCCGCGACCGTCTCCTCTCCATGCTCCTGCCCCAGCCGGAGCAGACGCTGGAGGCGATCGACGAGGCCGAGAAGATCCGCGACGAGGTGAACCGCCTGCGCAACGATCTCAATGCCAAGCTCGTCGAATTCGACGCGGTCTGGGATCGCCTGCGTGAGCTGGGACTGAGCGAAGATCAAGTGGCCGGCGTCCTCGGCGGCGGCCAGGTGACGGACACCGGCAACGGCGCCCTCATCCGCTGAATGAGATGATCGTTCAGTTCCACGACGCCGTCGGCTCGTCCACGTACCCCCCTCTACGTGGACGGGCCGGCGGCGTGCTCGCTCAATTGACCCGGTTCACGCTGGTGGGCACGTCGAGCAACGTGCTCTACGCTCTCGCGTTCTTCACCCTCGACGTGTACGGGTCGTTCGTCGCCAACCTGGTCGGCGTGGTGACCAGTTCGATGTTGGCCAACGAACTCCACCGGCGGCTCACCTTCCAGGCCGCCGACCGCGTCCGCTGGTTCGTCGCCCAGTGGGAAGGCGGAACGCTCGCACTGCTCGGCCTGGCCGTCAGCACGGTCGCACTCGCTCTCCTGGGCACACTCTTCCCCGGCGCCGACGGACTGACGCAGGTCGCCCTCGTCGTCGCCGTCAGCGCGGTCGTCGGGGGGCTGCGATTCCTCGCGCTCCGCGGTTGGGTCTTTGCCCCCGGCCCGTGAGTACTTGTTAACCGCCCGCGGTTAACAAGTACTCACGGCAGGGGACGGTGCCACGGACCTCTGATCGCCAGGGTCAGCCCCGGCGACTGGATGTTCGCGAACAGGATCTTCCCGTCCGCACTGAATGCCGGACCGCAGAACTCGCTGTCGTTCAACTCGTTCCGAGCCATCGCGAACGGCTCACCCTCCGCCGTGACGCCCACGAGGTGGCTGATTCCTTCACCGTCCTCGGCGAGGATCACGCCGCCGTACGGCGAGACGGTGATGTTGTCGGGTCCGTCGTAGTTCGCGGTGTCGACAGCGGGATCGGGGTTGACACCGAACAGGGTCTTCAGCGTGACCGTCTGCTTCGCCGGGTCGTAGAACCACACCTGGCCGTCGTGCTCGGCGACGCTGCCGTCGCTGGTCCGCGCATAGCTCGCGACGAAGTAGGCTCTCAGCTGTTACCGTAATCCCTAATACTTTCTAGTCCTTCCCGTTGCTGTCGGATCGTGCGCATCGGCGAGGCGGCGGCATGCCTGAGCATGTCGGTGGTGGGGGTCCGGAAGGCCGCGTCGTAGGGCCGGTTACCGTCTCGGCATACAGGTTCCGGTCAGCGAGTCTTCGATCGGGAGGATCTCGACGTCTACCTGGGTCGACCTACACCGGAGAGTGTTCGGGCCGACAGGGCGGAAGCGTTGTACTGCCGGGTGTCCGGCT
>SEEV01000188.1 GCA_004211695.1 Rhodococcus sp. (in: high G+C Gram-positive bacteria) | reverse complement strand
GGAGGCGAACTTGGGATCCTCGGCGTAGAGAGCGCTCTCGATCTGGTCGAGCATGCGCTGCTCGTGCTCGGAGAGTGGCACGGTACCTCCCCCGGCACTGGAGTGTTGGCCACCGCCTCGCGGTGCGAGACGGTGGGTAACCGACTTTGGCGGCTACCTAGATTTAATAATACGAGCAGTTCGACCCCCGTACCACCTACTCCGCGTACGAGTTCGCCACCAACCTTACGGACTCGCGCACCGAACCCCGTTCGGGGCACCGCAATGTCGCCACGCCTCACCGTTTTCCGGCCGATTCCGGTCACCGACCCGGCTACGACGCCCGCAGATCGAGACCTGCGCCACGTCCGATGTGATCTTCGACGGCCTGCAGAAACCGTCCGACCTCGACGAAGAACTCGTCGGCCTCGAGATCGGTGAGCGTTCGCGACATACCCGCCTCGATCGCGGCGCGGGTGGCTGAATGACCCGCGAAGTAGTCGGCCCAGTTCACGAACTCCGGCGCCGCGTCGGCCATGAGAACCCAGGCGTTACGCGTTCGTGTCCTCCTGCCGCCCGCCGACGGGCCCTCCACGGCGGCCAGCACTGCGCCCGCACCCCGCAGCGCGGCCAGATACGCACTGTGGAAGCGGTCCGCCGCAGCGCCGGCTCCCACCGACTGCGCCAGGAGGGCGTCGGCGCGATCGAGCAGCACCGAACCACGCCTGGAGGCCGGGTGGCGCACATCGCCCGGTCGGCGCGAGTTCCCAGAGGTCGGTCCCGTGACCGGGTTCGTCATCGAACTCACGGCCACCGAGTTCCGCGACCGCCTGCACGAGGCGCTGTCGATCTACGTCGCCGCCATGGGCTATCCCCACGGCACCGAATACCACCGGGCGCCGATGTGGAACGAGCACGTGCAGCGATCGGGGTGGCGTGGCGTCGGTGCGCTCGTCCCGGCCGGAGACGGTTCCGCCGACGGCGCGGCATCCCGCCTCGTGGCCATCGCCTACGGCTACCGCGGGGCGCCCGAACAGTGGTGGCACCAGCAGGTCCGCTCCGGGCTGCGCCACACGGGGTGGTCCCGGGACCAGATCGACGTGATCCTCGGCAACTACTTCGAACTCACCGAACTGCACGTCCACCCCGACGCCCAGGGACATCGGCTCGGCGAGACCCTCCTCGTCCGCCTCCTCGACCGCAGACCGGAACGGGGGGTGCTGCTCTCCACCCCGGAAGTGGCGGACGAGGACAACCGCGCCTGGCGGCTCTACCGGCGTCTCGGCTTCAGAGATGTCCTGCGCCACTTCCGGTTCGCGGGCGACAACCGGCCCTTCGCCGTGCTGGGACGCGGGCTTCCCCTGTGATCGACGCGGTGGTGGTGGGTTCGGGTCACAACGCGCTGGTGTCGGCGTGTTATCTCGCCCGTTCCGGGTGGTCGGTCGAGGTGATCGAACGCGACACCGTTCTCGGCGGCGCGGTGTCGACGGTGGAACGCTTTCCTGGGTACCGCGTCGACCGCGGGTCGTCCGCACACATCATGGTCCGACACACCGGGATCGTCGAGGAACTCGACCTCGGAGCGCACGGCCTGCGCTACCTCGACTGCGATCCGTGGGCGTTCGCCCCGGCGCCCGCCGGTACGGATCGGCCCGGGATCGTCTTCCACCGAAGCCTCGAACAGACGTGCCGGTCGATCGAGGAGTCCTGCGGAGCGGCCGACGCCGACGCGTACCGCCGGTTCGTGGATGTGTGGGGTCCGCGCAGTGCACGCGTCATGCGTGCGTTCTCGAAACCGCCGACCGCGCCCGCGCTGCTCTCGTCGTTCTGGGGGCTCGACACCGGGGACGGCGGCAGCGACCTCTCCCGGCAGTTCCTCGGTCCCGGCGACGCGTTGCTCGACGAGTACTTCGACGACGAACGACTCAAGGCCGCGCTCGCCTGGTTCGGCGCTCAGTCCGGTCCCCCGATGTCGGAGCCGGGGACGGCGCCGATGGTCGGGTTCGCCGCCCTGATGCACACCATTCCGCCCGGACGCGCTGTCGGCGGCAGCGGAGCCCTGACCGCGGCTCTCGCGTCTCGACTGCAGTCGGACGCCGGGACGGTCACGCTCGGCGACTCGGTCACGTCGCTGAGCCGCGGGGGCGACACGTGGACGACGCGGACGTCGTCGGGCCGCGAGATCCGCTCCCGCGCGGTGGTGGCGGGCTGCCATGTGCTGACCACCCTCGGACTTCTCGAACGCGGCGGGTACGACCCGCAGACCCTCGCCCGGTGGCGTCGCCGGATCCGGGTCGGCCCGGGGATCGGGATGGTGGTGCGGCTGGCCACCGACGCCCTCCCCGCCTATCCGAGTGCGCCCGACGACTCGGTCACCCACGGGCTCCAGCTCCTGGTGTCGGATCGCGCACACCTGCGGCTCGCGCACGGCGCCGCCCTCGCCGGGGAGCTTCCGCCGCGTCCCGCGGTCCTGGGAATGAGCTTCAGCGGACTCGACCCCACCATCGCACCCGAGGGCAGGCACCAGGTGACGCTGTGGTCGCAGTGGCAGCCGTACCGGCTGAGTGGCGGGCGGCGGTGGAGCGACGTCGCCCGGCCGGAGGCCGACCGAATCGTCGCGGAGATCGACGCGCTCGCACCCGGTTTCGGCGAGTCGGTCCTCGACCGGCACGTGCAGTCGCCGCAGGACCTCGAAGACGAGATGGGGCTGCTCGGCGGCAACGTCATGCACGTCGAGATGTCGCTGGACCAGATGATGATGTGGCGTCCCCTCCCCGAGCTGTCGGGGCACAGGGTTCCCGGCGCCGAACGCCTGTACCTCACGGGAGCGTCGACGCACCCGGGCGGCGGGGTGTCCGGCGCGAGCGGTCGCAGCGCCGCACGCATCGCACTCCACGACGACCGGCGGGGCCTGGCACGCGTGTGGCGCCGGCGATGACTACCCCCGTTCCCGTCGTCCTCGCGGGGGCGGCGATCGTGGCGCAGATCCTCTACCCGCTGGTGCACGGCGGGACCCGCGACGTCGTCACCGTGTTCGTGGTCGCGTTGCTCGCCGCGGCGTGCGTCACCCATGCCGCCGCGACCCGGGGCGGACGCTGGGCGCTCGGACTGGTGGCCGTGACGGCGGGACTGGGCCTGGCCTCCGAGGTCGTCGGAACGGCCACCGGCCTCCCGTACGGGTGCTACGACTACAGCGTCGACCGGCTTGGGCCCGCGGTCGCCGGGGTACCCCTGGTCGTGCCGTTCGCCTGGACGGCCGGCTTCTACCCGGTGTGGTGTGTGGCGTCCGTGATCGCTCGCGGCCCGCACCGGCGGGCGATCCGCGTCGCACTGACGACCGTCGGGGTCGTCGGCTGGGACCTGTATCTGGACCCGCAGATGGTCGCGGACGGCCAGTGGCGCTGGTGCGTCATCGACGCCGGCCTGCCCGGTATCGAGCACATTCCGCTGACGAACTACGCGGGGTGGTTCTTCGTCGCGGCTGTGATGGCGGCCGCCGTCGACCGGATCGACCGGCGCTTCGACAGCGGCACCCGGCACCGCTGCTTCGACAGCGGCACCCGGCACCGCGACGGCGTCCCGATCGGGTTGTTCCTATGGACGTGGCTGGGTTCGGCGCTGGCTCATTCGGTCTTCCTGGACGCACCCGAGTTGCGGTATTCCGCGGTCTACGGATGGTTCGCGATGGGAATCCTCGGAGTTCCCCTACTGGTGTCGCTGCTGCGGCCGCTCGCTCGGCGGCCCGGGGCCCACGACACGCACCCTCACGCCTGACACCGAACCACTCCCCTGGCACGATACGACTGTGCAGCTGCCTTCGGTTCCGACCTCGACCCGCTCGCGGAGGGCCGTGTCCCTCGCCGTCCTCGGTCTCCTCCTCGTACCATTCCTAGCGGGATGCCTGCGGGTTCAGGTGTCGATGGGTGTGTCCGCCGACGACCGGGTCTCCGGCCAGATCGTGGCCGCCGCCGTACCGGCGAACGACCAGGACAAGGGCCCCCAGCTCACTCCCCCCGACGCGCTGTCGGACAAGGTGCGCATCCAGGAGTACAAGAAGGACGGCTACGTCGGCAGCCAGGCGTTCTTCAGCGACCTCACGTTCGGGGACGTGCAACAGCTCGGCACCATGTCGGAGCAGGCCACCGGAAGTTTCCAGATCTCGCTCCAGCGCACCGGCGACCTCGTGACCCTCGACGGAAAGGCCGATCTCGGTTCGGTGCCCGCGACGGGCACCGACGTGCAGTTCACCATCGCGTTCCCGGCCCGCATCGCCACCACGAACGGCACCCGCGAAGGCGACTCCATCGTCTCGTGGAAGCTTCCCGCCGGCGACACCTCGACGATTCGGGCCGAGGTGCGCTACTCCGATCCCAGCACGCGGAGTTTCGCGGGCTGGGCGGGCATCATGGCCGGTGTGACGCTGGGTGTCGCCGTGATCGTCGGGGCGCTGGCCTGGCTGGCCCGCAACAGGGAACCCGTGATCGGCAGTGGTCGCAAGAAGGATCATTCGGAGGTGTGACCTCCCCGTCGATCGAGCGCATCGTCCGGGCCGGTTCCCTGATCTCGGTTCTCGGGCTCGCCACGGCGGTGGCAAACCTGCGTGGCGCGCCGCGTCTCCCCTCCGCGGACCGCCCGATCGCCGAACCCGTCACCGTCTGCATTCCGGCCCGTGACGAACGTGACCGGTTGCCGGACCTGATCGGCGACCTGCGGCGTCAGAACGGCGTTCCGGACCTCCGGGTGCTCGTCTACGACGACGCCTCCACGGACGGGACGGCCGCGGTAGCGGAGGCCGCATGCGGGGCAGATCCCCGGTTCTCCGTGCTGCGGGGCACCCTGGACCCGCCGCCCGGCTGGGTGGGCAAACCCGCGGCCTGCCATCGGGTCAGCGAGCAGGCCGCCGCGCAGGGCCGGGGTGGCCCCGGAATCCTCGTCTTCCTCGACGCCGACGTGCGGTTGCGCCCGGACGCCCTGGCCGTCGCGTGCGCGGCGCTGCGCGCGTCGGGTGCCGCGCTGGTCTGTCCCTGGCCGTTCCAGCAGGCAGGGTCGGTCACCGAGGCGCTGGTGCAGCCGCTGCTCGCGTGGTCGTGGGCGGCGACGCTGCCCGTCCGCGTGGCCAACCGGTCGACACGACCGTCGACGGCCGTGGCCTGCGGGCAGTTCATGGTCTTCGACACCGCCGCCTACCGGAGGGTCGGGGGCCACCGGGCGGTCGCGGACAGCCTGACCGAGGACCTGGATCTCGCGCGTCTGATCCGCCGGCGGGGCCTGCCGACGGAACTGTTCCTGGCAGGCCCGTCCGCGTGGTGCAGGATGTACGAGGGCGGGCGCGCGCTACGCAGCGGATACGACCGCTGGCTGTGGACGGCGTTCGGCTCCCGCATCGGCGCCGCCGCGGTGCTCGGCCCGGCGATCGTGGCGTTCGTCGCGCCCCCGGTCGCGCTCGTGGCGGGGCGGGGACGCGTGCGCCGGTGGGGCGCGGTGGGGTATCTGGCGGCGACGGCGTCCCGGCTGTGTGCGCGTGCCCTCGAACGCGGTGACCGCCTCACCGTCGCCGACGTGGCCGGCGCGTGCGCGCACCCGCTGTCCGTTGCCGCGGCGGCGGCGCTGACGGTCTCGTCGCACCGCAATCACCGTCGCGGGCGTACCCGATGGAAGGGCCGGAGTCTCAGCTGACCGGGGTCGGCGTGACCGGAGCCGGATCCGCCACACCCGAACCGACCTTGTCGCCGAGCCGGGCCAGCACCTCGCTGGTGGCGCGGGCGAAGTTCAGGGTGATGAAGTGCAGACCAGGAGCGCCCTCCGCGATGAGTCGTTCACTCATCTCGGTGGCGAGGTCGATGCCGATCTCGCGCACGGCGGCGCGGTTCTCCTCGGGACCGTCCCCGGCGGCAGTGGCGAGCCGCTTCTCGAGTTGCGTCGGGAGACTCGATCCCGACAGTTCGAGCATCCGGCGGACCGACCGCAGCGACGTGATCGGCATGATCTCGGGGATGATCGGCTTCGCGCCCTGTTCGGGGTCGTACGCCGACACCCGGTCGCGCAGGCGCAGGTAGTCGTCGACGTCGAAGAACATCTGCGTGATGGAGTACTCGGCGCCGGCCCGCAGCTTCGACACCAGGTACCGGGTGTCGTGCGCGAGGTCGGGAGCGCGGTAGTGGCCTTCCGGGAACGACGCCACACCCACGTGGAAGTCGCCGAGATCGCGGACGAGCCGGACGAGTTCTTCCGCGTACTCGACCCCCTCCGGATGCTTCTGCCATTCGCCGAGCGGGTCGCCGGGCGGGTCGCCGCGCAGGACCAGGATGTTGCTGATTCCGCGGTCGGCGTACGCGCCGACCATCGAACGCAGTTCGTCGACGCTGTGCGACACGGCCGTGAGATGCGCGACCGGCAGCAGCGTGGTCTCCTCGGCGAGCTGACCGGTGACGCGGACCGTGCGGTCGCGCGTCGACCCTCCCGCGCCGTAGGTCATGGACACGAAGGCCGGACCCATGCGCTCGAACTCGCGGACGGCACGCCACAGGCGGGCCTCGGCGGCCTCGTCACGAGGCGGCGAGAACTCGACGGAAAAGGGCACCCGACCGTCGCCGGACGACCGGATCCGGTCGACGATGGACGGGGTGCGGGTTACCCAGCCTTCGCTGGCCCGCCCCCTGACGGAATCGAATGTCACCCGTCCAGCATAGGTATTGCCCGGGGCATTGCACCCACTGCGTCTCCGCGAGCGGCCGGGATCCCGGTATCCGCCCTCCCCGGGGGACGCCCACTATGGTGGTGTCGACGCCTGTCGCCGCTCTCGGCGCGCACGCGAGAATTCGATCCTGGAGGCCACACTGTCCGTTGGAACGCGCCCGGCCGCCCTGGCGGCCGACGTCGAAAATGCGCTTCGCGACTTCTTCACCAGCCGGCAGGACCTGGTCGACTCCGTGGGCGGCGGCTACCGCGACGCCGTGACCACCCTCGAAGACTTTGTCCTGCGCGGCGGCAAGCGGGTGCGCCCGGCCTTCGCGTGGACCGGCTGGCTCGGGGCGGGCGGCGACGCCCGGGGCCCGGAGGCCGCACCCGTGCTCCGGGCTTGCTCGGCGCTGGAGTTGGTGCAGGCCTGCGCGCTGGTCCACGACGACATCATCGACGCCTCCACCACGCGCCGGGGGTTCCCCACCGTCCACGTCGAGTTCGAGGACCGGCACCGCGCCGGGTCGTGGAGCGGTGATTCCGCTCACTTCGGCGAGGGCGTCGCGATACTCCTCGGCGATCTCGCCCTGGCCTGGGCTGACGACATGATCCGCGAATCGGGCATCACCGCGGAGGCGTCGGCCCGGATCTCCCCCGTCTGGTCCGCGATGCGCACCGAGGTGCTCGGCGGCCAGTTCCTCGACATCAGCAACGAGGCCCGGGCGGACGAGTCGATCGAGGCGGCCATGAAGGTGAATCGGTACAAGACCGCGGCGTACACCATCGAACGACCCCTGCACCTCGGTGCCGCGCTCGCTGGCGCCGACGCCGCGCTCGTCTCGGCCTACCGCCGATTCGGCACCGACATCGGTATCGCCTTCCAACTCCGCGACGACCTGCTCGGCGTGTTCGGCGATCCGGCCGTGACGGGCAAGCCCTCGGGCGACGACCTGCGGGCCGGTAAGCGCACCGTGCTGTTCGCGATGTCGCTGCAACGCGCCGACGCCGAAGATCCCGCGGCCGCCGACCTTCTCCGCAAGGGTGTCGGCACCGACCTGTCCGACGCGGAAGTGGACACTCTCCGGAACACGATCACCTCGCTCGGAGCGGTGGCGGACGTGGAGAAGCAGATCGAGGAACTCGTCGGGAACGCGCTGTCGACGCTGACGGCGAGTGCCGCCACCACCGAGGCGAAGCAGCAGCTCACCGAGATGGCCGTCGCCGCGACGCGCCGCGACTACTGAGGTCCCCGATGGCGCGCGCGCTCCGGACGGTGCCCGGTCGCACCGATCACGTCGTGGTCGTCGGTGCAGGTCTCGCCGGTCTGTCGGCCGCGCTGCACCTCACTGGGTCGGGCCGGCGCGTCACCGTCCTCGAGCGGGAATCGTCACCGGGCGGCCGGGTGGGCACGTACCGGGGCCCCGGCTACGACATCGACAACGGCGCCACCGTGCTCACGATGCCCGAACTGGTCCGCGAGGCGCTCGCCGCCGTGGGCGCGGACTTCGACTCCACCCGCCCCGCCCTGGTTCTCGAGCGGCTGACCCCGGCATATCACGCGCGGTTCGCGGACGGTTCGTCCCTGGATGTCCACTCCGACCCGGACCTGATGGTCGACGAGGTCAGCCGGGTGTGCGGGCCCGCCGAGTCGGCCCGGTACCTCACGCTGCGGCGCTGGCTGGGCCGGATCTTCGACGCCGAGTACCACCGCTTCATGGACGCGAATTTCGATTCGCCGCTGGATCTCGTCGCGTCCCGCGCGGCCGCGAAGGATCTGCTGAAGCTGACCGCGCTGGGTGGGTTCGGCCGGCTCGGCGCCCGGGTCGACCGCACGATCACCGATCCGCGGCTCCGCCGGATCTTCACGTTCCAGGCCCTGTACGCCGGGGTCGCGCCCGCCGACGCCCTCGCCGTGTACGGCGCGATCGCCCACATGGACACCTCGCTCGGCGTCTACTTCCCCCGGGGCGGGATGCGCTCCATCGCCCTCGCCCTCGCCGACGCCCTCACCACCGCGGGCGGCGAGGTCCGACTCGGCACCGAGGTCGCGGCCGTCGAGAAGACCGGTGATCGCGTCACCGCCGTCGTCACCGCGGCGGGTGACCGGGTCGACTGCGACGCGGTGGTCCTCACCCCGGACACCGCCGTCGTCGACAAGCTCCTCCGCCCGGTGACCCGCCGCACCCCCCGCCGGGTGCGGGTGTCGCCGTCCGCCGTCGTCCTGCACGGGACGGTCCCCACGGCGGTGACGAACCAGTGGGCTGCCCGGCGGCACCACACCATCGACTTCGGTCACGCATGGACCCGCACGTTCGCGGAGATCACGGCCCGCGCGGGGCGCGGACGCCTGATGACGGACCCGTCCCTGCTGATCACCCGGCCCGCCGTCTCCGATCCGGGCCTCGTCGTCGACCGCGCGGGCACCGCCTCTGAGCCGGTGTCGGTGCTGGCGCCCTGCCCGAACCTGCACAGCGCGCCGCTCGACTGGTCCTCGCTGACCGGCCCGTACGTGAACGAACTGCTGCGCGAGCTCGAGGCGCGCGGCTACGGCGGGATCGCGGAGCATTTCACGATCGACCACGTCGACACGCCCCTCACCTGGCTCGGCAAGGGCATGGCCGCGGGCAGTCCCTTCGCGGCGGCGCACGTGTTCCGGCAGACCGGACCGTTCCGGCGTCCGAACCTGGTCAAGGGTCTGGACAACGTGGTTCTCGCCGGTTCCGGCACCGTGCCGGGCGTCGGAGTTCCGACCGTCCTGCTGTCGGGGAAACTCGCGGCAGCACGCATTACCGGGCTCCCCCCAGCACGAAGTGCGGAAATGTCCCCGAAAGCACGAAGTGCGGAAATGTCCCCGAAAGCACGAAGTGCGGGAGGATAGGGCGAGGCGTGGCGATAACTGGTGCCGGCAGCAATTAAACTGGTTCCTCGACCATGCGATGCGCGCGACGACGAGCGCACCGAACGCAACCGAACTCACCTCGGGGGAGGAATCTGCACTCATGACGTCCTCTGCCCGGCAGGCGACCGTCGCCCCTGCGACGACCACGCCGCAGCGATCGTGGCCACAGACCACGGCGGATTTCCTCCGCAGCCCTGAGGGGCACGCCGCGATCCTCGGTTTCGCGGGCGCCGTGATGATCACGTTCGGTGGTTTCGGTGCGGGCAGCGTTCGCCGCGAGGACCCGCTCCTCGAGGCGATGCACCTGTCGTGGCTGCGGTTCGGTCACGGCCAGATCCTGTCGACCGTCATCGTCTGGGTGGGTGTCGTCGCGATGATCGCGGCGTGGGTACGGTTGGGCCGCGCCACACTCGGCGGCAACGTGAGCCTGCGGCAGTTGCGGATGATCGTCCCGGTGTGGACGGCGCCGCTGCTGCTCGCCGTGCCGATGTTCAGCCGGGACGCCTACTCCTACCTGGCGCAGGGCGCGCTTCTGCGGGACGGGTTCGACCCGTACGCCGTGGGACCGGTGGTCAACCCGGGAGTCCTCCTCGACAACGTCAGCAACGTGTGGACCACCACGACGGCGCCGTACGGCCCGCTGTTCCTGCTTCTCAGCCAGGGAATCACGGCACTGACCGGCGACAACGTGATCGCCGGGACGATGCTGCTGCGCCTGACGATGCTGCCCGGACTCGCGCTGATGGTCTGGGGCGTCCCCCACCTCGCACGCCCCCTCGGCGGGAACCCGGCCATCGCCCTGTGGCTCGCCGTGCTCAATCCCCTGGTTCTCGTTCACCTCATCGGCGGTGTCCACAACGAGCTGCTGATGGTCGGCCTGATGATCGCCGGCATCGCGCTCGTCCTCGAGCGTCGCCATCTCGCCGGCATCGCCCTCGTCGCGGTGGCGGTCGCGATCAAGGCGACGGCCGGCGCCGCCCTCCCCTTCATGGTGTGGATCTGGATGCTCCACGAGAAGGAGAAGGCCGAGGCGGAAGGGCGCACCCCCGCGTCGCCGCCGGCATCGTTCGCGAAGACCGCGGGCGCGGGCTTCGCCGTGTTCGTGGCCGTCTTCGCGGCCGCGTCCGCCGTCGCCGGTGTCGGGCTGGGTTGGATGACCGCGCTGTCCGGTTCGAACAAGATCATCAACTGGTTGTCGCTGCCCACGATTCTCGCCCACATCGTGACGGTCGGAACGTCGTGGTTCGCGGACCTGCGGCTGGGTGAAGTGCTGGCGGTCACCCGTCCCATCTGTGCGGTGGCCCTGGTCGCGATCGTGCTGACGGTCTGGTGGCGGTACCGGAAGACCGAGCGTGACGCGATCCTCGGGATCCTCATCGTCCTGGTCGCGATCGTGATCCTCTCGCCCGCGGCACTGCCCTGGTACTACTCCTGGCCCATCGCCATTGCCGCCGGCTTCGCACTGTCGACGCGGACTCTGATGGTCCTCGTCGGGTTGTCGACCTGGTTGATGCTGGTCTTCCAGCCCGACGGGTCGATCGGTCTCTACACGGTGGCGCACGTGGCGCTCGCGACGTTCGCCGCGGTCGTCGCGGCGGTGTCGCTGCGCACGGTCGACCCGCTGCGCCTGCGCACACCCCGGCCGCCCGAGGACGTGCGCACCTCCGACCTCGCAGGTGCTGCGTCGTCGCCCGGCATCGAGTGACCCGTCGATGACCGAACTGGCGGCCAGTTATCGGTATTGCGGCACGGTGACGGCAAAACACGGACGCACCTACCACCTCGCGACGCGACTGCTTCCCGAACGCCGCCGGGGCGCGGTGCACGCGCTGTACGGCTTCGCCCGCACGGTCGACGACATCGTGGACGTCGATCCGGACCGGACGGCCGAGAACTGCGCCGTCGAACTCGATCGGATCGAGGCCGTCCTGCGGCTCGGTTTCAGCGATCGGACCGCGGTCGATCCGAAGTCCTGCACACCCGAGATGCTGCGGGTTCTCCCGGCGTTCCTCGACACCGTGGCGGATTTCGACATCTCCCGCGACTACTTCTTCGCGTTCCTCGATTCGATGCGGATGGACGTTCCCGGGACGCCGGCGCATCGTGCCGAATACCGCAGCATGACCGAACTCCGGACGTACATGTACGGGTCGGCCGTCGTGATCGGGTTGCAGATGCTGCCCGTCCTCGGAACCACCGGGCGCGTCGAGGACGCGGCGCCGCACGCTGCGGCACTCGGTGAGGCGTTCCAGTTGACCAATTTTCTCCGCGACGTCGGCGAGGATCTGAATCGGGGCCGCGTCTATCTCCCGGCCGACGAACTGGCGGCGTTCGGGGTCGACACCGAACTCCTCGCGCACAGCCGTCGCAGCGGGGCGACGGACCAGCGCATCGTGCGGGCTCTCGCCCACCTGATCTCGGTCACGCGGTCGGTGTACCGGGACGCGGAACCGGGCATCGCGATGCTGGACCGGCGGGTGCAACCCGGTATCCGGACCGCGTTCGTGCTGTACTCACGTATTCTCGACGAGATCGAGCGCGGGGGTTACCGGGTCCTCGACCGCCGCGCCACCGTTCCCCGGAGAAGCCGGTGGGCGGCGGCGCTACCCCAATTCGCCCGGCTCGCGGTGCCGGGCGGTGGCCACTCACGGTGACGGGTGGTCAGAATCCCATCGCCTGAGCCCGGCGGATCACCTCGCGGGCGAGGTCGCCGTGCAGGGCCTGCACGGGGGTGCCGGGCAGGCTGTCGTCCTCACGGAACAGCCACAGCAGGATTTCCTCGTCGGCGAACCCGCCGTCGTGCAGCACGGCGATGAGGCCGGGCAGCCATTTGACCGTCTCGCCGGTCTCGTCGAAGAAGAGTTCGGGAACACCGAGGACGCCGTCGCGTCGCACGGCGATCAACTGCTGATCACGCAGAAGCTGCTGCACACGGGTGACGGCCAGACCGAGGTTCTTCGCGACGTCCACCAACTGGAGGAGGGAGACGGAAGGGTCCAGGACATCGTCACAGTAAGGGATGGCACTCACTCCCCTAACGTTATCTGGTCGCCTCCGGCGTGGCGCCGCTATCGGGTGGATGCCACGATCGCGCGTGGCGGCATGTCCACCGTCTACCGGGGGCTCGACACGCGTCTCGACCGTCCGGTGGCCATCAAGGTGATGGATCCGCAGTTCGCGGCCGATCCGGCGTTCGTCTCGCGGTTCGAGTTCGAGGCCCGCTCGGTGGCGCGACTGAAGCATCCCTCGCTCGTCGCCGTCTACGACCAGGGGCACGACGGCGACCATGCGTTCCTGGTCATGGAACTCGTCGACGGTGGAACCCTTCGCGAACTCCTGCGGGAGCGCGGGCCGATGCCCCCGCATGCGGTGGCCGCGGTCGCGGGCCCGGTTCTCGACGCTCTCGCCGTCGCCCACCGGGCGGGTCTCGTGCACCGCGACGTCAAGCCCGAGAACATCCTGATCTCCGACGGCGGCGAGGTGAAGATCGCCGATTTCGGTCTGGTGCGGGCCGCTGCGGCGTCGACCACCACCTCGAACAGTGTGATTCTGGGCACGGCGGCGTACCTGTCGCCGGAGCAGGTGACGTCCGGGGTCGCGGACACCCGCAGCGACGTCTATTCCACCGGTGTCCTGCTGTTCGAGCTCCTCACCGGGCGGACCCCCTTCACCGGTGACACCTCGCTGTCCGTCGCCTATCAGCGGATCAACCAGGACGTTCCGAGGCCGGGTTCGTTCATTGCCGGCGTCCCGCCCGAGTTCGACGAACTCGTCGCCGAGGCCACCCACCGGGAACCGTCGCACCGCTTCGCCAACGCCGAGCAGATGGGCTCGGCGTTGCGCGGCATCGCGGCGGCGCTCGACCTGCCTACCTACCGGGTGCCTGCCCCGAGGCGCTCGGCGCAGCATCTGAGTGCCGCGGCCGCCGCGAGCGCACCTCCCCAGGGCGCGCCGGCGAGCCCGGTCGCCCCGCCCACGGTGCACCTCCCCCCGGCCGCGCCGCTGTCGCCTCCCAGCCCGCTGCCCGCGCAGCCCGGTGTCCAGCACACGCGGGTCGTCACCACCCAGACTCCGCGCCCGCCGATGGGCGAACCGCCCTTCGCCGTGGAGGACGAGCCCGACGACGGCTACCACTACCCCGATTTCGCCGCCGAACGACAGCGGTCGCGGCGGACCACCATCGTGTGGCTGCTCGTGATCCTGATGCTCGCCGTGGCGGTGGGTGTCGGCGGCTGGTGGATGGGTTCGGGCCGGTACACCGCCGTCCCGGCCACCGACGGCCTCGATCGCGGTGCCGCGGTGACGGCACTCGAAGCTGCCGGACTGTCGACGGAGATCCGCGGGCAGTACTCCGACACCGCGGCCCTCGACACGGTGCTGGGCACCGATCCCACCGGCGGTTCCCGGATCTCCCGTGACGGCACGGTGGCTCTTCTCGTCTCCCTGGGCCGACCGACCGTCCCGCCCCTGCCCGCGGGCGGCGAGCGCGCCGGGATCGAGCAGGAGTTGCGGAACCGCACGTTCACACCGGTCGACGGCGGTCAGGCGTTCAGCGCGAAGGTCCCGATCGGTGCGGTGGCCGCGCTCGACCCGGCCCCGGGCACGGAGCTCGCGACGGGGTCCACGGTCAAACTGATCGTCAGCAAAGGTGCACCGCCGGTGGACGTTCCCGACGTGAAGGGGATGTCGGAGGCCGAGGCGCGCGCGTCCCTCGAGGCGGTGGGCATCGTGGTGCAGGACGTCACCACCGATTTCGACCGGAACGTGGTGGCCGGTGACGCGATCGCCACCGACCCGAAGTCGGGCACCCGGGTCAACGCCGGCACCAGCGTGACGCTGAGTGTGTCGAATGCGGTGCGGTTGCCGTCCATGCTGGGCCGGACGGTCGGATCGGCGCGAGACGAATTGAGCCGACTCGGGCTCGACGTGAAGGTGCGTCAGGTCACCGACACGGACCGCTCGTTCGTGATCGGTCAGAACCCGGGAAGCGGCGACCTCGTGAAGCCCGGGAGCACGGTCACCCTGGTCTCACTGCCCTGACCCCGCAGGTGCAGGGCAGTGAGCCTTCCCCTGAATGTACGCCCGATCAGCCGCGCAGCATTTCCGCGACGAGGAACGCCAGCTCCAGCGACTGCTGAGTGTTCAGACGCGGGTCGCACGCCGTCTCGTACCGACCGGACAGGTCGAGGTCGGAGATGTCCTGTGCGCCGCCGAGGCATTCGGTGACGTTCTCACCGGTGAGTTCGACGTGGATGCCGCCCGGGTAGGTGCCCAGCCCGTTGTGGACCTCGAAGAATCCCTGGACCTCGTCGACGATGCGGTCGAAGTGGCGGGTCTTGTAGCCGGTGGACGCCTCGTGCGTGTTGCCGTGCATCGGGTCGCACTGCCAGATGACCTGGTGACCGGTGGCCTGGACCTTCTCGATGATGGGCGGCAGCATGTCGCGCACCTTGTTGTTGCCCATCCGTGAGATCAGGGTGAGGCGACCCGGCTTGTTGGTGGGGTCGAGGCGTTCGACGTACTCGACGGCCATCTCCGGCGTGGTGCTGGGTCCGATCTTCAGGCCGATGGGATTCGACACGAGTTCGGCGAACGCGATGTGCGCGCCGTCGAGCTGACGGGTGCGGTCGCCGATCCACAGGAAGTGCGCCGACAGGTCGTACAGCTTGGGGTGATCGTCGTCGTTGTCGAGGCGCAGCATCGCGCGCTCGTAGTCGAGGACGAGCGCCTCGTGGCTGGCGAAGATCTGCGCCTGCTGCAGGCTCGGGTCGGTGACTCCGCAGGCGTTCATGAACTGCAGGCCACGGTCGATTTCCGCGGCGAGCGCCTCGTAGCGGGCGCCGGCCGGCGACGACGACACGAACTCGCGGTTCCAGTCGTGCACCTTGTGCAGGTCGGCCATGCCCGCACCGGTGAGCGCGCGGACCAGGTTCATCGCGGCGCTGGCGTTGGCGTAGGCCCGGACGAGCCGCGACGGGTCGTGGGCGCGCACGGCCTCGTCGGCGACCAGGGAGTTGATCATGTCGCCGCGGTACGACTGCAACCCGAGGGCGTCGACGTTCGACGACCGCGGCTTGGCGTACTGACCGGCGATGCGGGCGACCTTGACGACGGGCAGGCTCGCGCCGTAGGTCAGGACGACGGCCATCTGCAGCAGCGTGCGGATGTTGCCCTTGATGTGCGGCTCGGTGTTGTCGGCGAACGTCTCGGCGCAGTCACCGCCCTGGAGCAGGAACGCCTCGCCCCGAGCCACCTGGGCCAGCTTCGCTTGCAGGGCCACGACCTCGCTGGCCACCGTGATCGGTGGCACGCTCTCGAGGACGGTCCGCATGGCGGCGGCCTGGCCCTCGGGCCACTGCGGCTGCTGCGCAGCGGGCTTGGCCAGCGCTGCGTCGAGTTGCTCGCGCATCTCGGTGGGCAGCGGCGGGAGTTCGGGCAAGCGGTCGATCGGCACGTCGACAGTCCAGTTCACCCATACAGGATATTCGCTCGACACGCGCGATGGCGAGTCAGGTCACCGGAGTGACCGCGCTGCCTGAACTGCCTCGAATTTCGCCAGGTTGTGCCGGGCGTCCGCGAGGGCGTCGTGAGCGTCGCCCGGTGCAGGTGGGAGCGCCGGGCTGCCGTTTTCCTCCCAGTACTGGCGCAGTTCGCGCGTGTACCGGGGCAGCGACTGACGTCCGTCCTCTGCGACCACCCCGATCGACACCAGGTCGATCGTGCGACCATCCTCGATGAACTCGCAGTCGTAGAAGTAACGCACGCCCGCAAACTATGCCTCACCCGTTGGCGTCAACCGGATCCACCCCTACCTCGTGAAGGAGGCCTTGGTGAGCGCAACCTCCGACGGTCGACAGTCCGCCGCCGCCGACGCGGACCCTCTCGACCCCCCGCAGGTGCCCCTGCATCTGCGCGCCGGAGGTCTCGTGATCCGCGTCCTCGTGCTCGCAGGTCTCGCCGTCGGATTCGCGTACAACCTGCTCGGACTGCCCGGTCTGCGAGCCTTCGGCAGCTACTACCGGCTGGATCTGGACGTCTATCGACTCGGTGGTGCAGTGTTCCTGCACGGTCCGACGCTATACGGGTCGATGCCGGCCACCCAGATGGGCAACTTCCTGCCGTTCACGTACCCTCCGCTCGCCGCCGTCGTCTTCAGCCCGTTGTCGACGGTGTCGCTGGCGACGGCCGGGATCGTCGTGACGGTGCTGTCGCTGATCGCCCTGTTCGGGGTGCTCGTCGTCACCCTCGACTCGCTGGGCATCGCCCCCCGCACCACGATGGTGTGGACGGCACTCGGTGCGCTCGCTGTGGCGCTGGCCCTCGAACCCGTTTCGTCGACTCTGGACTACGGGCAGATCAACATCCTGCTCATGCTGCTGGTCGCCGCGGACTGCCTTCCGAAGAAGACGCCGTGGCCCCGCGGCGTGCTGATCGGCCTCGCGGCAGCGATCAAGCTCACACCGGCAGTGTTCATTCTGTTCTTCCTGGTGCGCAAGGACTTCCGCTCCGCAGTCGTGACCGCAGTCAGCTTCGTGGCCTTCAGCGCGGTGGGCGCGATCGCGACGTGGAAGGACTCCGTCACGTATTGGACGCAGACCCTCTTCGACTCCGATCGGATCGGCACTCCCGCCTATCCCGCCAACCAGAGCATCACCGGTGTGCTGGCCCGGCTCGGCGTCAGCGACGCGGCACGCACTCCGATCTGGTTGCTGCTGAGCGTCGTGGTTCTCGGGCTCGTGGTTCTCGCGATGGTCCGGGCACTGCGCTCCGGCGAGACCGCGCTCGCGCTGGGCCTCAATGCCGTTCTCGGACTGCTCGTCTCCCCCGTGTCCTGGTCGCACCACTGGGTGTGGGCGGTGCCAGTCGTCCTCACGCTCGGGATCCTCGCCTACCGGCGCCGGAGCATCGCGCTGGCGGCCACGGCCGTGGCCGGCGTCGTCGTGATCAGACTCGCCGCACACTGGAAACTCGGAGTGGGCCGCTGGAGTGGCACCCACTGGAATCTGTGGGACCAGTTCCTCGCGTCGTCGTATGTGTGGTGGGGCCTCGCCGTGGTGTTGGTCGCGTTAGCCGCGTTCCGCACCGGACCCGCTCGGTCCGACGAGGACGATCGGTCGGAGACCTCCGACGATCTCACCGTCCCCGTCGGCTGAGAGGTCGCTACGTCAGCTCGCCCGCGTGTCCGGCAGTCGCGTGACGTTGGTGGCGTCGCTCGCCGGTGCCACGTCGGTGACCCCGGTCGGTGCCGGGGCGTCGGCGGCGGGTGCCTTCTTCTTCAGCGTGGCCGCGTAGATGTCGACGTATTCCTGTCCGGACAGCTTCATCAGCTTGTACATCACCTCGTCGGTGACGGCCCGCTCGACGAATCGGTTGCCGCCCATCCCCTCGAAGCGCGAGAAGTCGATCGGCTCGCCGACGCGGATGGTGACCTTCGCGGGACGCCACACGCGGGAGCCGATCGGGTTGACCTTCTCCGTTCCGATCATCGCGACGGGGATGACCTTCACACCGGATTCGAGCGCCATCCGCGCGAGGCCGGTCTTGCCCTTGTAGAGGCGGCCGTCGGGCGACCGGGTGCCCTCCGGGTAGATGCCGAGCAGCTTGCCCTGCGAGAGCACCCGCAGTCCGGCGTTCAGCGCGTCCTGCGCGGCGTCGGCGCCCGTCCGGTCGATCGGCACCTGTCCGACCACCGAGAAGAACCAGCGCTGGAAAGCGCCCTTCAGTCCCGTACCGGTGAAATACTCGCTCTTGGCGAGGAAGGTAATTCTCCGCGGCACCCGCAACGGCAGGAAGAAGGAATCCAGCACCGCCTGATGGTTACTCGCCAAAATGGCTCCGCCCTCGGCCGGAATGTTCTCCGTACCCTCCACGGTCGGCCTACCCAGCACCCAGAGAACCGGCCCCAAAAACACGTACTTGAAGAGCCAGTACCACATGGCGTCCCTCCCGTTCACAACCCAAGCTTCGTTCGGGTCGACTCTACTTCGGGTGGGTGAGGGCCGCTACACACGCCCGGGGGCTCCGCACAGCATCACATCTGCGGGTTTACACCGACAGGCCGCGCGTCAACCTACCCGATCGGGTAGGACCGCTCTGGCGAGTTCCGCCGCCCCGATCATGCCCGCCGCCTCCCCCAGCTGGGTCGGCCGGATACGGGCCAGCGGCCGGTGCCCGGCACCCGTCGTCAGCGCGGCGTAGTACTCGCGGGCCTCGTCGATGAACAGCGGGGAGGAACTCGCGACGCCGCCCGCGATCACGACGAGATCCGGGTCGTACACGTCGCCGATCAGCGCCAGACCGACCCCCAGCCACCGGGCGAAGTCCCGCATGGTCTCCAGCGCCAGCGGATCACCGTCCTGGGCGGCGCCCGCGATCCGCCGGCCCGTCAGGACACCGGGATCGACGGCGACCTCCCGCGCGAGGACGGTCGACGTCGCCGGATCCGCGGCCAGGAGTTCGATCGCGGTGTCGACGAGGGCCGTCCCGCTGCAGTACCGCTCCCAGCATCCCTTTTTGCCGCACGCGCACGGGCGTCCGTCGGGGACCACCGGGATGTGCCCGAGCTCGGGCGCGACGCCGTGGCTGCCGCGGTACAGCCGGCCGTCTGCGAGGAGCGCCGCGCCGATGCCCGTTCCGATCGCGAGCATCACCACGTTCCGCCCGCCCGCCGCCGCACCGAACCGGTGCTCGGCCCAGGCCGCCGCGTTCACATCGTGTTCGAGGATGACGGGCAGACCGAGGCGCTCCCCGAGGTCCCTGCCGACCGGTGCCCCCACCCACGGCAGGTGTGGCGCGAATCGCACCGTGGTGCGGTCGGGGGTGATGAACCCGGCGACGGCCAGCCCCACCGCGGCGACGTCGTGCCTCTCAGACAACTCCCGGACCGCGCGGTCCAGACCGTTCTCGAGGGCCTTCGCCGACGCCGGGGTCGGGGACTGCAGCGAGTCGAGCACTTCACCGGCCGAATCGACGACCGACGCACGGATGCTGGTTCCACCCACGTCGATGCCGATGGTCAGTGCCGAGCTGCCGTTCCGTTCGCCGCCCGCGCCTGTACTCATGGAGATGATTGTGCCCATGCCGGATCGCTGCCGTGCACGAGACGGGCGATCCGGCCGTCGCCGGGCACGCTCAATGCTTGATGGTGACCGAGATCGGTTCGAACGCCGAACCGCCGTCGGGTTCGGGTGGCGTACCGCCCCCGCCGCCCGGGCCGGGTTCCGGGGACTCGGGACCGTCCGGGCCCGGGGTGTCGTGTACGCGGTGCTCGTCGAGGATCTGCCGCAGCACCGCGATCAGGACGGATGCCTGACCGGCGACGAGGGTCACGAGATCGTGCTGCTCGCCGCGGATCAGCGCCGCGAGCGCGCACACCGGGCACCATGTGCATCCCGACCACTGTCCGGCGCCGGGGGGTGCACCTGCCGCCTCCGCCTGGGCGTGCGGCGCAGCGGCGCGCTGCACTATCGGCTCGAGACGGTCCAGGGCGCTCTCGGCCAGCGCTCGCAGTTCCGCCAGCAACTGCGCGTGGTCGTCGTTCATACCGGCCACACCTGCGGGTCGGGCGTGAACCGCACGACCAGATCGCTTCCGTCGAGTTCTGCGCCCGCGACGACGCACCGGCGCAGGACCGATGCGAGGCGGACGCGACGGCGCACCCCTTCGGCTCCCACCACCAAGTCGTCCTCCACTCGACCCAGGGTGAGGGTCGACGGGTTCACGAGCGGCAGATACATCCGCATCGTGTACACAGAATCCACACCGGCCCCCGATTCCAGCCCCACCCGCACCGCAGGTGGGTTCTTCCCCAACACCGCCACCGCGTCCATGTCGTCGGCATACAACTCCCGGGCGATACCGCCGAGATCGGCCCACCCTACCGGCTCCGTCACCGACCGGGTCACCGAGAGGATCACCGTTGTGCCCGCCGAGGCGGTCAGCTCGGCGAGCACCCGCTGTTGCAGGGCTCGCCGCCTGATCAACCATGCCACACCGGGGTCGTCGTGTCCTGTCGGCGAATCGAATTGTGGCAGTAGGTTGTTCACGAGGATCGCATCGATGCGCAGGCCCGACAGCGCAGCCGCCGCCACGATCCGCCGGGTCTCCGTCAGCACCACCCTCTCGGGCGTCGTCACCAGTCGCACAGTGGTTTTCGCGCGATCCGCGAGCAGGTCCCGGACCTCGCCGACCCCGGCGACCACCTGTTCGATCATCGTCACCAGCATGACGAGGCGGGGATCGGAACCCAGGAGCGCGGCGATCCGGCGGTGCTGCGGCCACACCCGCTCGACGTAGTCGAGGGCCATCGCGGGAGCGGCGAGTGTTCGCAGACTGTCCGCGGTGGGCGGGCAGTCGACCACCACGGCGTCGTACCGTCCCTCGGAGGCGAACCGGACGATCTCACGCAGCCCCAGCACGTCCTGCACCCCGGGAAGCCCGGTCAGCTCCTCCGGTTCGAGGGCGGACAGCTGGGCGCCGTGGTCGTGTGTGCCTGCGGCCGCGAGAACCGCTGTCAGACTCCGGAATCTGTCTTCGAGCAACGAGAGGGTGTCGAGCTCGAGCACGTCGAGGGTGTCGGTGACGGACACCACGTCCCGGGCGACGCCGATCCCGAGCACGTCGGCGAGGGAGTGGGCCTGGTCGAGCGAGACGAGGAGAGTCCGGTTGCCCGCCTGCGCTGCCGCCTGTGCCGTCGCGGCCGCGAGCGTCGTCTTCCCGACGCCCCCCTTCCCTACGAAGAACTGGACCCTCGCAGGTCCAGCACGGCCCTCGCTGCTCAGCCTTCCACCCGTTTCTTGAGTTCCTTGAGCGCGGTGTCGGTGATGGCCTTCTCCGCCTTGCGCTTGAACAGGCCGATCATCGGAATGGTGAGGTCCACGGTGAGCTCGTACGTGACAGTGGTGCCGCCGTCCGGCTCGTCCTCGAGCACGTACGAACCGACTTGCGATTTCTGGATCTCGCCCGACTCGAGTTCCCAGCTGACGGATTTGCCGTCGGGCGCCCAGTCGTAACGGAGTACGTAGGTGTCCTTGACCATGCCCGCGTCGAGCACGAACCGGACCCGGTCGGCCCGGCCGTTCTGCCCGGGTTCCATGACCTCGACGGACTTCGCGGCCGCCACCCATGCGGGGTAGGCGTCGAAGTCGGCGATCACATCCATCACCCGGGCGGGCGGCGCCTCGATACTGATCGACCTCTTGGTCCTCTCGGGCATGGAGTGAACGCTTCCTTTCGCCTGGCCGACCTGCCCATCGATCGCGGGGCCACGCCGTTACCGGTTCCGTATGTCTGTGTTGTGCCCGACTATCACACACGATCTCGGCGCCCGGACACAATGCCGACCCCACTGCTGCGGTCCGAACAGCGTCAGGACGGGGGCTCCCCCGCGGCGCGACCCGCCTCGAGTTCCTTCTTCACCTCGAAGGACATGACCTTGCCCTCGACGCGCCGGCGACGGTTCAGTGCGGCCAGGTCCGGAGCGGCGTCACTGCGGGCCGGTTCGGCGTGCAGGAAGTAGTGGACGATCGCCCCGTCGAGCACCGGCTCGAGCCACACTTCCATTGTTCCGGTGAGAGGACCGGCCACGGTCCAGCGGATGCCCTTCTCGGCCCGGTCCTCGCGGACGGCGAGGGTGAGGTCGGGCCACCACCGGCGCCAGCGGGCCGGGGAGGCTATCGCCGCCGCGACCTGCCGCGGCGGGGCCGCGATGAACGTCTGGTCTGCGACCTGAATGCTGCTCACGGCGACTAGCTTCACATACCGGGAACCACGGTCGTTGCGGGGTTCGGCGGTGCCCGAGTTCAGCGCGCCACAGTCGTTCACGATCGCGGAGGACGCGTCCGCGGTCGACTCGGTGTTCGCCCACGCCGCGGCCGACCCGACGCTGGTCGTGTACAAGCGCAAGATCGGTGGACGGTGGACCGATGTCACGGCCGCCGACTTCGCGGCTCAGGTCACCGCCGTCGCCAAGGGACTCATCGCGCTCGGCGTGAAGCAGGGTGACCGGGTGGCGCTGATGTCCGCCACGCGATACGAGTGGCCCCTCGTCGACTTCGCCATCTGGGCGGCCGGCGGCGTCACCGTCCCGATCTACGAGACGTCCTCCGCCGAGCAGGTCCGTTGGATCCTCGAAGACTCCGCCGCGATCGATCTCGTCGTCGAGAACGCGACCCACGCGGCCACCGTGAAGGCCGTGGCCGCCGAGGCGACCGCGCTGCGGGGCGTCTACCAGATCGAGGCGTCCGACGGCGGCCGCGGCGTCGTCGAGGAACTGACCGAACTTGGCGCCGACGTTCCCGACTCCGAAGTCGAGGCCCGCGTCGCCGCGCTGAAGTCGAGCGATCCGGCCACGCTCATCTACACCTCCGGCACCACCGGCCGGCCCAAGGGCTGCCAGCTCACCCATTCGAATCTCATCGCCGAGTCCAAAGGCATCCTCGATTCCAGTCTCGGCACCCTGCTGAAGACGCCGGGCGTCAGCACCCTCATGTTCCTGCCGATGGCGCACGTCCTCGCCCGCGCCGTCAGCATCGCGTCGTTCGACGCCGGCGCCGCGCTCGGCCACACCAGCGACATCCCGAACCTCGTCCCCACGTTCGGCGAGTTCCACCCCGATTTCATCCTGTCCGTGCCGCGCGTGTTCGAGAAGGTCTACAACAGCGCCCGCGCCAAGGCGCACGGCGAGGGCAAGGGCAAGATCTTCGACGCCGCCGCCGAGACGGCCATCGCGTGGAGCGAGGCCCAGGACAAGGGTGGCCCGGGTCTCGTCCTCAAGGTCAAGCACGCACTGTTCGACAAGCTCGTGTTCTCCAAGCTGCGGGCCGCTCTCGGCGGCAAATGCCAGCTGGCGATCTCCGGCGGCGCCCCGCTCGGCGCCCGCCTCGGCCACTTCTTCCGCGGCATCGGCATCACCATCTACGAGGGCTACGGCCTCACCGAGACGTCCGCGGCGTTCGCGGTCAACACGATCGGCGAGCAGAAGGTCGGGTCCGTCGGCAAGCCCCTGGCGGGCAACTCCGTCCGCATCGCCGACGACGGCGAGATCCTGCTGTCGGGGCCGGTGGTCTTCAGCGGCTACTGGCGCAACGAGAACGCGACCGCCGACGCGATCGAGAACGGCTGGTTCCACACCGGCGACCTCGGATCGGTCGACGCGGACGGGTACATCACCATCACCGGCCG
>SEEV01000640.1 GCA_004211695.1 Rhodococcus sp. (in: high G+C Gram-positive bacteria) | reverse complement strand
GGCGTCGTCCTCGCGCGGCGGGTGCACCCCGTGCCGATCATCATGGGGCTCACCGCGATCGGCGTGGGTGTCGCCGCGCTGAGCTACAGCTATTCGCAACTCGCGGTCGTGCGTCCCGGTCTGCCGTGGGTCGACGTGCTGTCGCCGCTGCAGAACACGGCGTGGATTCCCGGAACGCTCAGCCTGTTCCTGATCGTGCCGTGGCTGATCCGCGACCACCCGCTGGGCGTCGGCGCGAAACTCGGCGTCCTCGCGGGTATCGCCGCAACGGCCTGGTACTTCTGGTCCCGCACGTTCACGGAGATTCCCGCGGTGTGGGTGATCGTGCCCGTTCTGGTCGTCGGCTCCGCGGTGGCAGCGGACTGCGGGTGGCGGTGGCGTCACGGCCCACCTGACGAGCGTGTGGGTCTCGGGTGGATGTGCCTCGGCACGGCGCTGATGACGGCCGCGTACATCCCGTTGGCCCTGCCCGCGTCGCTGCCGGGACTGTGGGTGCTCAACCCGTTGGTGCACTTGGCTGTTCAGGCGTTCTACCCGGTCGCGATCCTGGTGTGCATCCTGCGCCAGCGCATGTGGGGGCTAGATCTGGCCGTCAGCCGCGCGACGGTGGCGGGCACCCTCACCGTCCTGCTGCTGGTTCTTTACGTGGTGGTGGCCACGGTCGCGACGGCGTTGCTGCCCGGCGGCGATTCGGTAGGCGCGCAGGTGGTTGCGGCGGGTGTCGTCGCCATCGCGGTGCAGCCTGCGCGACTGTGGCTGCAGCGGCGGGTGCACCACCTCGTCTACGGCGAGGGCGCGGATCCGGCGCGGGCGGTCCGGACGCTCGGCCGGCAGTTCGGCAGTGCGGAGACCCCGGAGGAACTCCTGGAAGGCCTCGCGGCCGGAGTGGGGGTGGCGCTGCGGCTCGAATCCGTGTCTGTCCGGCGGACCAGCGGGGTTGCGGCGGTGTGGGGTTCGGCGACGGGTCCGGCCGAGTCGGTCGAACTGGTCCACCGCGGCACGGCGCTCGGAACGATGGTCGTCACGGCGCCGCCGGGGGAGACTCTCGGAGCACGCACCCGGCGCTCCCTCACCGAGCTGTCGGCGGTGGTGACGGCGGGCCTCGTCGTGCTGCAGTCGGCGGAGAACCTGCAGGAGGCGCGACGCCGGTTGGCGTCCGTGCGCCTGGAGGAGCGGCAGATGATCCGCCGCGAACTGCACGACGGGCTCGGTCCGTCGCTCGCGGGCATCCGACTCGGGCTGCAGGGGGCCCGGAACCTGCTCGGCTCGGATCCGGCCGCCGCCGCGGAACTCATCGACGCGCTGCAGGAACAACTCGACCATCAGGTGGAGGGTGTCCGGCAGCTGTCCCGCAGCATGTTCCCGCCGGTGCTCGACGAGCTCGGGCTGGTCCCGGCGCTGCACGAACTGGCAGACAATCAGTCGCGCAGCGGATTCCAGCTGCGGGTGCGGGCCGACCCGCCACCGAGGCTGGGTGCGGAGATCAGCGCCGCGGCGTACGGGATCGTCGTCGAGGCCGTCACCAACGCGCGCAGGCACAGCGGCGCCGACGGCTGCCGGGTCGACGCGACATTCGCGCGTGAGGTGCTCACGGTGGTCATCCACGACGACGGCTGCGGCTTCGACCCGGCCGGGGGAGGCGGCGTCGGAACCCGGTCGATGCGGGAGCGGGCCCACGAGCTCGGCGGCACACTCCACATCGAATCCGGCCGTCCGACAGGCACGGTGGTGACCGCCCCGGTTACCGTTGACCGCAACATGAGCGCAGGCACCACGAACACCACCTCGGCCATCCGGGTGGCCGTCGTCGACGACCACCCGGTGTTCCGGCTGGGCATGGTCGCGTTGCTGTCGACCCTGGACGGCATGGAAGTGGCCGGGCAGGCCAGCTCCGTCGCCGAGGCGCTCGACGTCGTCGACGGGGACGTCGACGTGGTGCTGATGGACCTCGAACTCGGCGACGGATCGGGGGTCGACGCCACCCGGCGGCTCGTCGAGCGGCACCCCGCGCTGCGGGTACTCGTCGTGACGATGCATGAGGACGACGAATCGCTGGTCGCGTCGGTGCGTGCCGGTGCCCGCGGCTACCTGGTGAAGGGGGCCGATCCGGGGGAGGTCGAACGGGCGGTCCGGGCGGTCGCCAACGGCGAGGTGATCCTCGGCGCCGCGGTGGCGGCCCGCGCGATGAGCTTCATGGCCGCATCCCGCCGGGTGGGGCCCACGGTGTTTCCCGAACTGACCGACCGCGAGCGTGAGGTCCTCGACCTCGTCGCCCGCGGCTTCGACAACGCGAGCATCTCGCGCCGACTCGTCCTGAGCCCGAAGACCGTGCGCAACCACGTGTCGAACGTGCTGGCCAAACTGGGTGTGCCCGACCGTCCCACCGCGATCGTCCGGGCGCGGGACGCGGGTCTCGGCCTCGACGCCTGACCGCGCGGGGTCACACGGCCGCGGTCGACGTCGTCGGGACGAACCGGATGCCCGGGCCTGTGTCGTCCGTGTTGGTCCCAGTCGGTCCGGCGCCGGGGGCCGTTACCCGCACCTCGGGGATCCGCCGCGGCGACGGGCCGATCGGCGGCGTGTCCCGCCACACCGGCTGCGCCTCCTGCAGTTCCAGGACGATGGAGATCAGCGACGCCTCGGACCACGGAACCCCGCCCAGTTGCACCCCGAACGGAATGCCGGT
>SEEV01000639.1 GCA_004211695.1 Rhodococcus sp. (in: high G+C Gram-positive bacteria) | reverse complement strand
CACGAGTTCCGCCACTTCCACCCGGAGCGGGACTACCCGAAGGACAAGACGGTCATCATGCGGGAGTTCTCGCGGTTCGCGGAGAGCAAGGACGAGCCGTACTACCCGATCAACACCCCGGACGACCGCGCGAAGCTCACCGCCTACCGCGACCGTGCCAAGGAGGAGATGTCCGCGAACAAGGTCCTGTTCGGCGGCCGTCTCGGCACCTACCAGTACCTGGACATGCACATGGCGATCGCCAGCGCCCTCTCGATGTTCGACAACTCCCTGCGTCCGCACTTCGAATCCGGTGCGGACCTCGTGGGGGATGCCGAATGAGCGCCCGACATCTGCTCGAATCCGAGAAGGTCACCGAGGACGCCCCGCTGCTCGGCAAGTCGCTGCTGCAGCGGGTGATCCTGCCGCGCGCCGGTGAGCCGCTCGACGTCCGCACCCTCTACCTGGAGGAGGCGAAGACCAACAGTCGCCGCGCGCATTCGCTGTCGCGGACGTCGCTGTCGGTCGGCGCCGAGTCCGAGGCGTCGTTCTGCACCTATTTCAACGCGTTCCCGGCCAGCTACTGGCGCCGGTGGAGCACCCTGAACTCCGTGGTGCTGCGGCTCGAGCTGTCCGGGCACTGCCGCATCGACGTGTACCGCTCGAAGGCCGACTCGTCGCGCATCCACGTGGAGGGCCGCGAATTCCAGGACGGTGACGCCGCATTGGAGTTCGAGATCGAGCTCGCCCCGTTCGAGGACGGCGGCTGGATCTGGTTCGACATCACCACCGACACGGAGGTCGTGCTGGAGAGCGCCGGCTGGTACGCGCCGGTCGAGGCGCCCGGTGAGGCCACCGTCGCCGTCGGCATCCCCACGTTCAACCGGCCGACCGACTGCGTCAAGGCGCTGACGGCGCTGGCGTCCGACGAACTCGTCATAGACGTGGTCAAGGCTGTCATCATCCCGGACCAGGGCACCCGCAAGGTCAAGGACGAGCCCGGCTTCACGGAGGCCGCCGAAGCGCTCGGCGACCGCCTGGTGATCCACGACCAGGCGAACCTCGGCGGGTCCGGCGGCTACAGCCGGATCATGTACGAGGCGCTGAAGACCACCGACTGCCAGCACATCCTGTTCATGGACGACGACATCGAGATCGAGCCCGACTCGATCCTGCGTGCGCTGGCGATGTCGCGGTTCGCGAAGACGCCCATGCTCGTGGGCGGGCAGATGCTGAACCTGCAGGAGCGCAGTCACCTGCACTCGATGGGCGAGGTCGTCGACCGCAGCATCTTCATGTGGACGGCCGCACCCAACGTCGAGTACGACCACGACTTCTCCCGCTACCCGCTCAGCGACCGCGAGAACTCCCGGCTGCTGCACCGCCGGATCGACGTCGACTACAACGGCTGGTGGATGTGCATGATCCCGCGGCAGGCCGCCGAGGAACTCGGCCAGCCGCTGCCGCTCTTCATCAAGTGGGACGACGCCGAATACGGCCTGCGTGCCCGCGCCGCCGGCTACCCGACCGTGACCATGCCCGGTGCCGCGATCTGGCACATGGCGTGGAGCGACAAGGACGACGCCATCGACTGGCAGGCGTATTTCCACCTGCGGAACCGGCTCGTCGTCGCTGCCCTGCACATGCCGGGCAACGGTCGTGGCCTGGTGATCAACACCGTCAAGGCCACGATCAAGCACCTGCTGTGCCTCGAGTACTCGACGGTCGCGATCCAGAACAAGGCGATCGAGGACTTCCTGCAGGGCCCCGAGCACATCTTCGAACTGCTCCCCACCGCGCTCGGCGACGTGCACGCGATGCGCAAGGAGTACCCGGACGCCGTCGTACTGCCGTCGTCGACGAGCCTGCCGATGCCCTCCGGTGAGGAGGTCGGCGCGGTCGGCCTGCCGACGAACCCGCTCGCGAAGATCGTGCGTCTCGGCAAGGGCCTGGTCCACAACGTGAAGCCCGCGCACGAGCAGCACCACGAGCGCCCCCAGCTCAACGTGCCCACACTGGACGCGCGCTGGTTCCTGCTCTCGCAGGTGGACGGCGTCACCGTCACCACCGCGGATGGGCGTGGAGTCGTCTACCGCAAGCGCAACCCCAAGCAGGCGCTCGAGCTGCTGAAGGAAGCGATCCGGCTGCGCCGCGAACTGGCCCGGCGGTTCCCCGAACTCAAGCGCGAGTACCAGGACGCCGTTCCTGCCCTGACCAGCAAGGAGAGGTGGGAACGTGTCTTCGGCATCCAGTGAGGTCCAGATCCTGCAGACCATCCAGTCCACCATCGCGAGCCGTCCCGGCGTCGTCTCGACGGCGCGCGGGATGTCCCACTTCGGTGAGCACGCCCTCGGGTGGGTGGCGGTAGCCGGAATCGGTGCGGCGCTCGACAAGCCCCGTCGCCGCCAGTGGGCGGGCGTCGCGGTGGGTGCCGTCGGCGCTCACGCCGCCTCGATCGTGATCAAACGCATAGTCCGCCGTCCCCGGCCGAACGACCCGTCGATCCAGGTCAACGTGTCGACGCCCAGCAAATTGAGCTTCCCGTCCTCGCACGCCACGTCCACGACAGCGGCTGCCGTGCTGCTCGGCCGCCTCACCGGGCTACCCTTGCCTGCGTTGTTGGTACCGCCGATGCTGCTCTCCCGGCTCGTTCTGGGAGTGCACTACCCGACCGATGTGCTCGCCGGATCTGCCCTGGGGGCCGCCTCTGC
>SEEV01000638.1 GCA_004211695.1 Rhodococcus sp. (in: high G+C Gram-positive bacteria) | reverse complement strand
TTCGCGTCGAACACGACGGGAATGCCGGAAGGTGTCGTTATCGGACGTTCCGGAATTGTCGACGAACGCGCCTTCTACGTTCTCAACACCGGTCATGCGCACCCGATTCGCGCGGACGACTACCTGGACTACCCGCGGATGCGCGCCATGGTTCAGACCATCTCGGACACCCCCGACGGCGGCCTGCTCATCCCGTCCGCCGACTACACGTACTGGTACGTCGTTCCACCGCCCCTTCCGATCCCGGACGGCGGCGCAGGCCACACCGTGTACTTCCTGAACCTCGGCATGACGAGCATGAACGTCGGCCTCGACGTGCGGGTGCTGGACCAGATGGGTCTCGCCTACCCGCTCGCGGCGCACACCGAGCGGCTGGACGACGGCCGTATCGGGCACGACAAGAATCTGTACCCCGACTGGGTCGTGGTGGACACGGGAATGATCGACAAGCATCCGTGGATGCCCGGATTCCTCGACGAGGAATGGGTGACCGAGGCGCGGGTCGCGCTCACGTGCCCCGAGACACAGGACCTGCTGACGTCGTACCGCTCGGAACTGACGTGGCCGCGTTTCAAGCAGAATTTCAAGGACGCGCTGCATTTGGCGAGTTATCGATTCGAGCGAGTTCCCGCCTACGAAATTCAGCGGTGCAATCTCGAGCCGCCGTTCCCCGATCCGGCCAAATAAGGCGAACCGGGCTGGACGTGTGTCACTGCGGCGTCCCGGGCAGATCTCGATGTCGGAACATCAGATCTCGTTTGTGTAACGCGGGAGCTGTCGGCGACGATGTACGTCGATGATGAGTCATTGGTGACGGTGGTCTCGAAGTTCTCCGGAAAGCACTCCGCGAGCGTTTGTCAGGGAACTTTGTGTGACATACAGTCCACCCAGCGCAGTGTGACTTGGAAGAGGTCCGCTGCCGACCCGGCGTCGAGCCAGGGCCGGCAGGTCGCCTGTTCCCCGACGGAATCCGCCGGAGCCGCCCAGTTGGCGGAGTCCGCAGACGAAGAGAGAGAGCAGTATTCATGCGTTTTGCCAGACCGAGGTTGTCTCAGCGCCTCAAGCAGCGTGCGATGGCCATCGGCGCCGTCGCACTGGTACTGCCTGTGGGCGCAGGAATCGCTGGTGGAGCCGTCGCCGCAGCAGCACCGACGCACGCGGGTCCCGCCAAGACCGCGCCTGCGGGAGGCTACGAGGAACTGTGGGTTCCCTCTTCCATGGGTCCGATCAAGGTCCAGGTCCAGTGGGCGGCCCGCGGCGGTAGCTCCGCGCTGTACCTGCTCGACGGACTGCGCGCCCGCAACGACCGCAACGCGTGGAGCTTCGAGACCAACGCGTTCGACCAGTACCGCAACGACAACGTGACCCTGGTCATGCCGGTCGGCGGCGAGTCCAGCTTCTACTCGGACTGGTACTCGGCGAGCAACTTCAACGGTCAGCCCGTCACCTACAAGTGGGAGACGTTCCTGACCCAGGAACTTCCCGACTTCCTGGCCAACTACGGTGTCTCGCGCACCAACAACGCCGTCCTCGGCCTGTCGATGGGTGGCAGTGCCGCCCTGACCCTCGCCGCCTACCACCGCGACCAGTTCAAGTTCGCCGGTTCGCTGTCCGGCTACCTGAACATCTCGGCTCCCGGTATGCGTGAGGCGATCCGCGTCGCGATGATCGATGCCGGTCGCTTCAACGTCGACGCGATGTGGGGCCCGCCGTGGAACCCGGCGTGGCTGCGTAACGACCCGTTCGTGTTCGCCCCGCGTCTGAACGGCCTGTCGATGTTCATCTCGGCTGCCAGTGGTCTGCCCGGCGAATTCGACCACCCCCGCGCTCCGATCGACTACTACAACACCGCGAACGGCATGGGCCTCGAGGCCCTCGCCCTGGCCAACACCCGCGCCTTCCAGGTGCGTCTGGCCAGCCTCGGTGTCCCGGCCACCTTCGACTTCCCGGCCAACGGCACGCACTCGTGGCCGTACTGGGGTTCGGAGTTGTGGAAGGCACGTGGCCAGATCCTGGACACGCTCGGCGCCTGGTGATCTAGACGCCACCACGTTCGTGGCGACTGCCGCCCCGCCTCACCGGCGGGGCGGCACTCGCGCGTGCCGAAGTGCACCGTCCACTGTCGGACGGGTGAGAGGAAAACCTCGGATTCCGTTGCCCCCCGGGAGTGCACAACGGAACGTTTTGTCAGTAAGGTGATCCCGTCGAGACGCCACCCGCGCAGTGATCGCTGTGCGGGTGGCGTCTGTACGTGAGATTTTCACGAGAGTTATCGAGTGTTTGCCGCGGCCGCGGCGCGAGACGCATCAAGCGGAGGGAAGACGAGTTCATGCGAGTTGGGGGTTCGACGAGAACAAGCGGATGGGCCAGGCGTACTGCCGCCGCAATTGCTCTGGCGGTCGCACTGCCACTGGGCGTGACCATGGTGGGCGGCGGCGCAACCGCATCCGCAGCCTTCGACCCCGCCGCACAGGACTTCTGGGTCGATTCCTCCATGGGTCCGATCAAGAGCCGCATCTGGCGCGCCGCCGACGGCAACACCAACCGCGTCGTCTACCTGCTCGACGGTCTTCGCGCGCAGGACGACCTGAGCGGCTGGGAGGTCAACACCGACGCGGGCCCGTTCCTCGCCTCGCAGAACATCAACGTCGTCCAGCCGGTCGGCGGGCAGTCCAGCTTCTACTCCGACTG
>SEEV01000637.1 GCA_004211695.1 Rhodococcus sp. (in: high G+C Gram-positive bacteria) | reverse complement strand
GGGTGGTGCGGTGAGCAGGACTGCCTGGCAGTACGTGTCGAGGTCGCCGCCGCGTTCGAGCAACCAGCGTGCGATGGGCAGGAGGGGTGTGGTCCCGACGCCACCGCCGGGAAGCTCCGCCAGCATGTCCGGTTTCCGGGTGGTCGCCACCTCGGCGAGTGCGGCCACGGTGTGGTGCTCGAAAACGTCGCGGGGAGTGACGAAAACGCCGTCCTCGTGGGCGTGGGCGACCAACTGGATCGCCATGATGCTGTCGCCACCGAGAGCGAAAAAGGAGTCGTCGGCACTCACGGACGGCACCCCGAGTACCTCCGCAAAAGCGTCGGCGAGCGCGATCTCCGTCGCGGTCACCGGAGCGCGGCCCGCGGCGACGCGTTCGGCGAGGTCGGGTGCGGGCAGCTGCCGGCGATCGAGCTTGCCGTTCGGGGTCAGCGGCAGGCGGTCGAGGACCACCAGGATCGCCGGGACCATGTGCGGCGCGAGAATCGTTCCTGCGAAGCCGAGGACCTGTTCGATGTCGACAGTCCTCGCCCGGTGGCCGTCCCGGACCGGTACGACGTACCCGATCAACCGCCCGGCGCCTCGGTCGTCGGTACGCACCGACACCGCGGCCTGCGCGACGTCCGGGTGGCGGACGAGCGCGGCCTCGACCTCGCCCGGCTCGATCCGGTACCCGTGAAGCTGAACCTGGGCGTCACTTCGTCCGAGGAACTCGAGTTGACCCTGCGCATTCCGGCGTGCGATGTCGCCGGTCCGGTACATGGGTGCTCCGCGGCCGGCCGGGTCGGCCACGTACCGGGTCGCTGTCAGCCCGGGTCGGTGCAGGTACCCGCGGGTGACCTGGTCCCCGGCAACGTACATCTCGCCGGTCACCCCGGTGGGGACGGGGTGGAGCCGACGGTCGAGGACGTACACGCGCAGTCCCGGAATCGCCCGGCCGACGACCGACCGCGCAGTGGGAGGGGTCTCGCCGAGGGGATACCTGGTCACGTGCACGGTGGTCTCGGTGATGCCGTACATGTTCACGAGCTGGGGTCCGGATTCGTGCCGGTGGAGCCAGTCGACGAGGTGACCGTCCTCGAGGGCTTCGCCGCCGAAGACGACGTACCGCAACGCCAGGTCGGTCGGCTGGTTCCGTTCCGCCGTGGCCAACTGGGCGAACGCGGTGGGCGTCTGGCACAGGACCGTCACGCGCTCCCGGCGGAGCAGGTCCAGGAACTCGTCGGGTGAGCGGGCGGTGACCGTGTCCACGACGACCAGTCGGCCTCCGTGCAGGAGGGCGCCCCACAACTCCCATACCGAGAAGTCGAAGGCGGCCGAGTGGAAGAGCGTCCACACGTCGGTGTCGGCGAACCCGAATGCAGGCCGGGTGTTGTCGAACAGTGTCGTGACATTGCGGTGTGTCACCGCGACACCTTTCGGGCGTCCGGTCGACCCCGATGTGTAGACGACGTATGCAACCGCGTCGGGGGTGAGTCCGGCCCGTCTCTCCGAATCGGTGATCGGTTCCGGCGACAGGTCGTTCAGGCGTGCGCGCGTGTCCGCGTTGTCGACGAGCACCGTCGGAAGGTCTCGGCGCAGTCGGGCCGCGTGGTCGGTGCACGAGACGAGACACACCGGGGCGGCGTCGGACATCGTGGCGTCGAGCCGGTCCGCCGGGTGACCGACGTCGAGGGCGAGGTAGCCGGCTCCCGCTTGCTGTGCTGCGAGCAGGGCGACGACCAGATCGATCGAGCGTGGCAGCGCCACCGCGACGACCGTGTCGGGGGCGGCGCCGAGTTCGACGAGATGCCGGCCGAGGCGGAAGACGCGGGCGCCGAGTGCCGCGTAGGTGAGGGTTTCGTCGGCGCCGGTCAGCGCCGATTCGTCAGGGAAATGTCGGACGGACCGAGTGAACCGGTCGGCGAGTGTGTCCTCGCCGGGTACCGCCGGCAGCGCGGGGGTGTTCCACCCGGTCGATAGCGCGGCTCGTTCGGCGGCGTCGAGGAGTTCGACGTCCCCGACCGGACGGTCGGCGTCCGCGGTCACCACCTCGAGGAGCCGTAGGAAGTGGGCGGCGACACCCTCGACGGTGGTGCGGTCGAAGATATCGGTTGCGTAGGTGAACGCCGCCGACAGGCCGGGGTCCGCGACGTCCGGATGTTCCCGGAGCGTCAGCTGGAGGTCGAACTTCGCCACGGGTGGAGCGTGGTCGGCGACCGTCACCGTCACGTCCGGTAGTTCGAGGTGAAGTGGTACCTCGGTCCCGTAGTCGATCAGCACCTGGAACAACGGTGTGTGCGTCGTGGACCTCTCCGGGGCCAGCATGTCGACGAGCATCTCGAAGGGCAGGTCGGCGTGCATGAACGCACCGAGGTCCACGTCGCGGGTCCTGGTGAGCAGTTCGCGGAACGAATCGGCCCAGTCGACCGGGGTCCGGAGGACGAGCGTCCCGACGAACATGCCGACGAGTGGGTCCAGCCGGGGATCGGGACGGCCGGCGACCGGGGTACCGATCACGATGTCGTCCGTGTCGCACAGGCGCGCGAGCAGCGCCGCGAATGCCGCATGCAGAGTCATGAACGTGGTCGCCCCGGTGCCCCGGGCGAGCGCATGCAGGCGGCGATGCACGTCGGCCGGGATCTCGAAGCGGACCGACTCCCCGTGGTGGGTGCGGTGGGTGGGTCGGGGTCGGTCGGTGGGGATCTCGAAGCGGAC
>SEEV01000636.1 GCA_004211695.1 Rhodococcus sp. (in: high G+C Gram-positive bacteria) | reverse complement strand
TTCGACGCGGGTCTGCCCTGCGAGGTGGAGAGCACCATGGCGAAGTTCCTCTCCGGGCAGCTCTACGCGGAGGCCTCTGCGCTGGCGATGCAGATCCAGGGCGCCTACGGCTATGTGCGGGACCATGCCCTGCCGATGCACCACTCCGACGGGATCATTGCCCGCGTCGTGGCAGGGCCTCCGTCCGTCCAGCTCGACTTCATTGCCCGGTCGATGGGTTTGGGGACAGGAACGAACAGATGACGGGCCTGAGACGCGCGCTCGCACGGGCGAGCGCCGGCAAGACCATCGACGCCGGCGAAGCCGAGGCCCTCCTCGGCGCCCGCGGTGCCGACCTCGACCGACTGTGTGAGATCGCGGCGGCCATCCGGTCGGCCGGTCTGTTCGATGCCGGCCGCCCCGGAGTGGTGACGTACAGCCGGAAGGTGTTCATTCCGCTCACCCGTCTGTGCCGCGACCGCTGTCACTACTGCACATTCGCGACGACACCGGGACGGGTCGACGACCCGTTCCTCTCGCCCGACCAGGTTCTTGAGATCGCCCGCGCGGGCGCCCGGCTGGGCTGCAAGGAGGCACTGTTCACGCTGGGAGACCGGCCCGAGGACCGGTGGGACGCCGCCCGCGACTGGCTGGAATCGCGGGGGTACGCCGACACCCTGTCCTACGTACGAGCCATGGCGGTGCTGGTCCTCGAGGAAACCGGCATGGTGCCGCATCTGAACCCGGGGGTTATGTCCTGGGCTGAACTCCAGCGCCTCAAGCCGGTTGCCGGCTCCATGGGACTGATGCTCGAGACCACCGCGCGCTCGCTGTGGGCGGAACCCGGGGGATGCCACTACGGCTCTCCCGACAAGGATCCCGCCGTTCGCCTGGCCTGCATCGAGGACGCGTCCCGCACCAACATCCCCTTCACGACCGGAATTCTCGTCGGGATCGGCGAGTCGTACGCCGACCGCGTGGAGTCCATCCTCCAGATCCGCCGGATCGCACGGCAGTACGGCTCCGTCCAAGAAGTGATCGTCCAGAACTTCCGTGCCAAGCCCGACACCGCGATGCGGTCGGCAGACGACGCAGACCGCGACGAATACCTTTCCACGATCGCAGTGGCCCGCATCCTGCTCGGACCCTCGATGCGTCTCCAGGCCCCGCCCAACCTGTCGGAGCCCGACGAGCTGCGCCGGCTGTTGGCCGCGGGCGTCGACGACTGGGGTGGGGTATCTCCTCTCACTCCTGACCACGTGAATCCAGAGCGGCCCTGGCCGGAGATCGACCGACTGCGTGACCTGAGTGCCGCCGCCGGGTTCGAACTCCGCGAGCGCCTCGCCGTCCAACCGCAGTACGTCCTCGCGGGAGATCCGTGGATCGATGCCCGCGTGCGACCGCACCTGCTCGCGCTCACCGACCCGGAGACCGGGTTGGCCGCCGACGTGCTGCCGGAGGGCCGACCGTGGCAGGATGCTGCGCCCGGCGAGTCCAGTGGCAGAACCGATCTGCATCTCGAGATCGACGCCGAAGGACGCCGAACCGACACCCGTAGCGACTTCGAGAATGCCTTCGGTGACTGGACGGTGCTCGGGGAGGAGATGACAGCACGGGCGGGGACCGGCGTCCCTCCGCGCCTGGGAGGTGAGGTGCTCGCCGCCTTGCGCGCAGCCGAGCGGGATCCCGCCGGCCTCAGCGACGACGAGGCGCTGGCGCTCATCCACTGCGACGGCGCGGATCTGGATGCCCTGTGCGCTGTGGCGGATCAAGTCCGGCAGTCGACGGTGGGCGACACGGTGACCTATGTCGTCAACCGGAATCTGAACTTCAGCAACGTCTGCTACACCGGCTGTCGTTTCTGTGCTTTCGCGCAGCGAGCAAGCGATGCCGATGCGTACCGGCTGTCGCTGTCCGAGGTGGGGGAGCGGGTCGCCCAGGCCTGGGACGTCGGCGCTACCGAGATCTGCATGCAGGGCGGGATCGACCCCGGCCTCCCCAGCACCATCCATCTGGACCTGGCGGCCGAGACGAAGCGCCGCAGCCCGCAGATCCACCTGCATGCGTTCTCGCCCATGGAAATCGTGAGTGGGGCCTCGCGCATGGGTATTTCGGTTGCCGAATGGTTGACCGAGGCGCGCAGAGCCGGGCTCGATTCCGTGCCAGGCACCGCCGCCGAGATCCTGGACGACGAGGTCCGGTGGGTGCTGACCAAGGGTAAACTCCCGGCAGCCGAGTGGATTCGGGTCGTCAAGACCGCGCACGAACTGGGGATCCGCACCACCTCGACGAATGTGTCGAACTGCTGCGAGGCGGGGTCAACGACCTCGGAGGGACCCTGATGGAGGAGACCATCAGCCGGATGGCCGGTTCGACCAACGGGTCGATGAAGACCATTGCCGACATCACACACATGGCCGCAGCGGCAGAACGACCCGTCCGGCAGCGCACCACGACGTATGAAGACGTGGATGCCGAACGCGCCGCTGCAGCCGGACGATTCGACGAGCGGGCGAGATCCGTGCTGCCGCTCGCCGTAGGGATGGTCGGGACGTGAGCGCAGTTTCGGTGGCGAGGAATGGCGAAACCCGGGGGCGGCGCCGCGGGCCCTGGGTGGCGGTAATTCCCCAGCGGGACATCACGTCGGCGAAGTCGCGGCTCCTGCTCCGGCCGGAGGCACGGCAAGCAGTCGTGCGTGCGCTATTCCACGACACCGTTTCGGCGGTTCGGGCAGCATCCCGGATACACGCGGTCGTTGTTGTCGTCGACCGGATTCAGGACGCCGCCCACGTGCAGTCGCCGGGCGTCGTGCCACTGGTCCTACTCGAAACGCGCGGCATGAACGACGCGTTGCGAGAGGGTGCACACCGGGCCCGCGAGTTGTGGCCGCACTGCCGGCTGGCGGGGCTACCGGCCGACCTTCCAAGCCTTCGCAGCGAGGACCTGGACGTTGCGCTGAAAGTGGCTGGGCGGCACGAACGCACGTTCGTAGCGGACCGGCAACGCAAGGGGACGAGCCTCCTGACGGCCGCCGAAGGCGTAGACCTGAATCCGAAATACGGTGGGCACTCACGTCGGGCGCACCTGGGCTCGGGAGCAATAGAAACACTGGACCCGAAAATCGAGTCCCTGCGGCGAGACGTGGACGATCTCGACGACCTACTGGACGCCGCCATGGGGCGGCCGGGCGCGGCCCTCACCGGCGTCCTGCGCAGTCTGGGGTACCCGATCGACCTGAGGCCGGCGCGGCAGCGATTCGCCACTTCCGCAGTGGCGCAGTAGTACTCCTGCGCCACAGTTCCCTACTCATTGAGGAAACACATGAACAATCGACTCAGTTTTCCTTCCTACATAGGTGTTGCAGCGATTGCATTTCTCGCGATAGCAGCCGACGGTTACGACCTCGCCATCTTCGGTGCCGCGACGCCGAATCTGCTCCACTACGCTGACTGGGGTCTTACTACCGCTCGAGTCGGAGTGATCGCCAGTGCGGCGATCATGGGGATGGGTGTCGGATCCATTGCAGCCGGCGTACTTGCCGATCGGTACGGTGTTCGGCGTGTGTTCCTGCTCTGCGTCACCTGGTTCTCCGTCGGGATGATGCTGTGTGCAGCGGCACCGACCGCCGAACTGCTCGGTGTCGCCCGGTTCGTTGCAGGGTTCGGGCTCGGTGGTGTGGTGCCGACAGCGATCGCGTTGACCATGAGTGTCGCACCCGCACATCGAAAGAACTTCCTCAACGGCATGATCCTTGCCGGCCTACCCCTCGGTGGCGTAATCGCGGCTCTCACTGCCCTGGTCTTCCTCGACGTGCTGGGCTGGCGCGGAGTCTTCTTCATCGGCGGCGCTTTTCCTCTCCTGACCGTGGTTCCGATTGTCGCGGTGAAGCTCAGGCGGTGGGTACCTTCGCCGACAAGTGTGCATTCGGATGGTGTGGCCACCCGACGGACCTTGCGCGCCGTGCTCACGCGTCTCGACCGCAGCGGATGGCGAGCCCTGGCCGTGTTCACCGCTATGACCTTTTGTGGCCAGATCCAGTGGTACGGACTCCTCACCTGGCTGCCGCAGATCATGAAGTCCAGCGGTTACTCCCTCGGATCCGCACTGGTCTTCCTGGTCATCTTCAGTGTCGGAGCCGCAACCGGGGCGTCCGGTGGCTCTTGGATTGCCGACAGAATCGGCGAACGTCGAGCAGCCCTGTCCGCGTTCGCGGTCGGCGCGGTCGCCGTCATCGCGCTGGCGGTACACCTGCCGTCGCCTGCCCTCTACGTATTCCTGTTCCTGGCGGGGGCAGGAACGGGAGGAACGCAACCGATCGTCTTCGGATTCGTTGCGACCTACTTCCCCGTCGATATCCGTGCCAGCGTTCTCGGATTCGTTGCGGGAGTGGGCCGGATCGGAGGTGTCTGCGGGCCGATCCTGGGCGGCTTGCTCGCCGGCCGGCCGCCGATCATCATCTTCTCGGTCCTCTCGGGAATAGGGATTTTCGCCGCACTGCTGTGCTGCATCGCGTTGGCGGCGAACAAAGCCGAGAAGGACCACACCACCGCGACGGCGAGCACTCCGGCTGAGGTATGAGCCCATGCCGACAGCCGCTCGGATGGTGATTCTTGTGCAGGTGTATCGCTGGTAGGCGGAGGTCTGGATCGTGAACGTGACTGTTTTGGTGGGCGGGGTCGGCGGGGCCCGATTCTTGCAAGGCGTGCGCAGGCTTCTCGGGGCGGATACGCCCGGTGGTGTGGGCGCGGATTCCGGCCATGGCATCACCGCTGTCGTCAATGTCGGTGACGACGTGTGGATGCACGGGCTGCGGATCTGCCCGGACCTGGACACCTGCATGTACACCCTCGGCGACGGCATCGACACCGAGCGTGGGTGGGGGCATGCCGGTGAAACCTGGAACGCCAAGGCCGAACTCGCCGCCTACGGTGCGAAACCGGATTGGTTCGGGCTCGGTGACCGGGACATCGCGACGCATCTGATCCGCA
>SEEV01000187.1 GCA_004211695.1 Rhodococcus sp. (in: high G+C Gram-positive bacteria) | reverse complement strand
GACCCCGCCGACACCACGATCTCCACGCTGCGCGCCTCCCGACTGCTGGCCTTGGCCAACAGCCACGATCCCAATCTGATTGCCACCACCTACGGCATGAGCGCCGAGGGCGTCCTGGCTTACTTCGCCGACCGCGTCGATCCCACCCTGCTCGCGGACCTGTGAGATTTCAGGCGTCACCGTGCACACGTTCGCACGAACCTGTGCGCTTTGGCTGTGGCGTTGTCGAGGAACGTCTGATCGACCTCGGTGATCTCTTCGATGTCGTCGATGAACCTGCGCACGGCGGCGACAATGTCGGGATCGTCGGTGATGACCGCGGCCTCCTCGGCGAGGGTGGAGCTGTGGGAGGCGTTGGCGGACCCGATGGCCGCCCGCCGATCGGTGGCAATGACATTGGCATGCAAGTTCGGTGACGACAACACCCGTACTCCGGCGTCCACGTAATAGGCGAGCGCGATCGGGGAGGTCGCGTGTGCGCGCACCGCGGCCCTCGAGGAGTTGACGACGAGGACGTCCCCGGCACGCAGCGGCAGCAGGGTGGGCGCGTCCTGGCCGAGGTGCGCGATCGCAGCATGGCGGGGTCCGCGGGTGCGGAGGGCGCGGGTGATGTGCGGCCACGGGCTCGGCCCGTGGAAGGTGGTGCCCATGCCCGAACGGTAGTAGGTGTCGTTGGTCCGGTTTGGTATATCCGGATTCGAGATCGACCGGGTCAGCTTCTACATCGTGTTGGGGTGGGGTGTTTCCCCTCCCTGGGGTGGGAGAACGGACCCCTGGGGTTGCTTCAGATCGGGCGCTGGAGTGGGCAGAGTTGTACCTGTCACCGACGCACTTCCCCGACACTTTTGGAGAAACTGAATGATTAACGCCCGCCGAACCGTTGCCGCCATCGCCTTCACCGCCTTTTCGGTCCTGGGCGCCGTCGGGGCGGCGTCCGTCGCTCAGGCCGAGCCGATCGGCCCGAACGGTCCCACCGGTGGTCCGTGCCCGATCGTGAACACGGACTCCCAAGGCAACGAGACGGTGACATACGGCAAGCCCGGCGATCGCAATGGCGCCCTGGTGTGCGGTGCGGACGGCGAATGGACGGTCGGCAAGACCAAGGCCAACCCCGGGCAGATCCAGACCCAGCCCGGACTCTCACGCGGGTAACCGACAGCAGCCCCCGCCATCCCCACTCGAGGGTGAGTGCCCCGCATCGATGCCGATGCGGGGCACGTCCGGTTCCGGGCCGGTGCGTGTATCCGGTGCTGATCGGTGGCCGGCTCCCTCCCGGTCCGCTGTGCACATGTCTGGAGTTGGCGTGGCAGGCCATTCACACGGGGTCGATCGAGGAGATGAGCCACCGGCCGTCGACCTTTTCGAGGCCGATACGAAGGCGCGCACCGTCAATCTTCGGAGTTTGCTGGTCGGCGGCGGTTGTCGACTGGTTGATGAAGGCGAGCACCGTTGCATGCGCCTGATCGGCGTCGACTACTGAGGCGTCCTGGACAGCCGTGGTCGTGACGATCTTCCGATCGGCGGCCGACGGCCGGACGGCGGAGTCGACCAGTTGCTGGAAGTCCGACTTGAAGTCACCGGTCAGGGCGTCTGTCGCGCCGGTGAGAGACGCGTCGAGGGTGTCGTAGCTGTAGGAAAGAACCTTCGGCAGGAGGTCGCGGGCGGCTGCCACGGCCTCTGAGCGGGACGTGTCGGTGGTCTCCATGGCGCGCACCTTCCCGAAGAGCACGGCGCCGATTGCGAGGAGCGCGCAGAGGATGAACGCCGAGCACCCGAGAACAAGAACTCGCCGGCGGCTCCTTTGTGCGACTGCGTGGCCGGGTTCGATCGAGACCTCCGTGGTGGTCACTGTCGGCTCACCGGACGACGTCGAATCGGCAGAAAACTCGTCCTGACGTGTGGCGGATGATTTCATGGTTGTGCTTTCGGTGGCGGTCATGCGACGAACTCCAGATTCGAGATCATCCAGCGGTCGTTCTGTTGGGTGAGGCTTATTCTCATGCGGAAATGCCGTTGCTCGCCGTCCGGGGCTTGGGCGTTCTTGACCGTCGCGGTCACTGCCGTCAGGACCTGTGCACTTGTCGGGTCCTCGTGGACGACACCGGCCTCGATGACGTTCCCTACCGAATCGACCTTGCTGTCACTGACCATCTGGGTGACCGTGGCTGCTTGCTGGGCGAATTGGTCCCTGAAGGCACCGGTGGCCATGCTCAGGACGTGGTCGATATCGGCCTGCGCAGTGTCTGCTTTGATACTTGTGAGGCCGATCGAGGCGTCACGAGCAACGTCGAGGACGGCCGCGCGCTGCGCGTCGGCTCGGTTCGCGTCCTGCAGCCTGCCCCACAAAGTGGCCGTTACGACCGAGACAACGACGATGGCCGCGACGAGAACGAACATTGTGGCACTGAAGGCTTTGTGGTGGGCCAGGTACTTCCGTCCGTGCGTGAGCGCGGTCCATAGCGCCCCCGTCTGTGGCCCGGCTCGTGTCGCTATCGACTGCGCGCTTTCGTCCACCTTGTGAGGAGTTGGAGGGGCCGCGTGATCGACGAGTCCCACTGCAGTGTCCGAACCGTCTACTTCAGAATCAGATTTTTCCATGTTTCCTTCTCCATACCTTCCTCCTTTGCGGACACGGTGCCCAGCAGATACAGTCGCCCGTCCGGACCTGACAACAGCCCAGTTCGCGGGTCGTACGTTGTTTTCCAATCACTTGTCTGTGCCTGAAGTCCCGAGCTGGCGGGAGTGCCGTCTGGCACCGGTGCCGGCGCAGCCGCCGGTGCGGGCGATGATGGCGGGAGCGCGGGGAAGCCTGGCGACGACAGCGTGACGGGGGGAACCGAGCCTACGGGTACGGGCTGGCTGCCTCGAGGCCTGCCGAGGCACTCCTCGAAGTAGGGGGTCCGAAGCTCTTGGTCGTTCGCACACGGGGTGTTGCGGGCTCCACGCACGTCCCGCGGATCGTCCTGGGCAACTTTGCAGTACATGTCCGCTGGTTGCGGCGCCGGGCTGACGTCCTCCCACGCTCGTTGCTCGGACATAGGATTGAATCCCTCGTAGCACGGGGGCGGGTCGTTCGCCGTGGTGCGCACCCGAAGGCGGATCGACGTTCCCTCGTCGGTGTGGATGAAGGCCGTCTGCAACGCGGCGACTACCGCGGGATACAACACCAGGGACTGCGTGAGTCCCGGAATCTGGAGTCGCAGTACTTCTCCGGTGGACGTGAGGTTGTCGAGCAGCACCGGCAACGACTGGGATATCCCCGCTTCCAGGTCGGTGATTGCTGTTGCCGTCGTGGGAGCGTCGTCGACGACGGCTCGCAGATCGTGGTCGCTTTGCGCTACTTGCGCGGTGAACGACGCCATATCCCTGGTCAGTGATTGAACGTCGGCATTGACAGAACTCTGGGTCTTCAGGAAGGGAGGAAGCTCGCGGAACACTTCGCCGGATGAGTCGGCGTGGTCGACGGCCTCGGTGACGATGGTGTCTCCGTGCGAGATGAGTTCCCGTATGTCCTGTTCGGCGCCTTGAAAAGCGGTGGACATTTCATCGAGAAGCACAGCTGAACTGTCGGCCGGGATCGCTCGTGCAAGCTCGGTCACGCTCGTCAGCATGTTCGTGATGGGTTCTTGCGGGGTCGTGCGGTCGGCGGGGATGACCGTACCGGCTTGCAGGAAGGGCGGTTGGTCTGTTCCGGAGTTGAGCTCGACATACTGTTCGCCGACGGCGGTCGAACTGCGAATCGTGGCGTGCACGTCGGCCGGAATCGACGTGGCGTCGTCGAGGGAGAGGTCGAGTCGAGCGCCGGTTCCGTGCAGTGCGAGACCGGCGACCTTGCCGACCTCGACGCCACGCAGGGTGACCAGGGCGCCGACGTAGATTCCGGTCGCGTCTGTGATCTCCGCAGAGACGTGGTACTGCTGAAAGCCCATCAGACGTGGAAGCTTCAGGTACTGAACTAGGACGACAGCTGTGGCCACGACCGCGATGATGGCGAAGGCGGTGAGCTGCATTTTGATCAACCGTGTGAACATGTCAGTTACCCTGCCCGGGGTGCGGAAGAGCGGGAATCAGCAACGATTGCAACGGATCAGGTGTCCGTCCCACATCGGTTGGTGGCGCGGTCACGATCGGAGCCGTGGCAAACGCCCCACCCAGGTCCTTGGTGGTGAGATTGAAAGTACCAGCAGCGCTGAGGTAGTCGCCCTTGAGGACGTTGTCGTGAGTGCTGACCGGAAACAGTAGGGTGAGGAGGATGTCGGCGGCGTTCGGTAGGTCCGGAGCAGCGGTCACCAGGCTGTCAAGGATCGGTTGAAGATCCGACATGATCGACAACAGCGACTCGCGTGATCCCTCGACGGCCTGGGTGCCGAGGTCTCCGAAGGTCGCCATCGCGCCGGCGGCGTTGACGATGTCGTTCGACTGTCTGTTCAGTACGGTCAACCCAGGTTCGAGTCGTTCTATCGCACTGCCGAGTTCGACCTTTTGCTCTGTGAGGCTCTTACCGAAGTTGTCCATCTGGTCAATCAGGCTGGTGATCTCGTAGCGCTGGCTGTCGAGAGTTCCGACCAGCGCGTTGAGTTGATCGATGAGGTTCCGCACGGTTCGATCGTTCCCGCCGAAGGACTTGTTCATCTCGACGGTGATGGTTCGCAGGTGGTCGACAGCGCCGCCGTTGAGCCACAGCGACAACGAACCGAGTAATTCCTCGGTCTCCGGGAACTTGGAGGTGCGATCGAGTGGTATCACGGCACCGTCGTCGAGGTGGCCGGTGTTCTGTCCATCCGGTGGGACAGCGAGCTCGACGATCTGGGCGCCGAGGAGACTCTTCTGGCTTACCGCCGCGGTGGTGTCGGCCGGCAGAACGACGTCACCGCGTATCCCGACATCGACAATCGGTTGCCAGCCGTCCAGGCGGATCGATTTCACTGTTCCGACTGTGACGTCGTTCAATTTGACTTCGGAATTTGGAACAAGGTTGGCGACGCTGTCGAACTGGAGTGAGACGGTGTAGCTGTCCTCGCCCGTTCCTTCACCAGGCAGGACGATCGAGTTGACACCCTTGAACCCGCACCCGGTGAGGCTGGCGGCGGTGAGGGTGAGGGCGGTGCACGCGCTGATGCGGCGGAGTGTGTGGCTCATTTCTGTCCTCCCGGAATTCCGAAGAGGGATCCCAGTGCGCCGGTATTGATCGGTGGTGTTCCGGGGACAGGCGCTGCCCCTGGCGGTGCTTGGTCGGTGGTGCCGGGGCGGTTCAAGATGTTGAAGCCCAGCGGTAGATTCGGGTTGTTGAACTGCTCGAGATACGGGTCGAGAGATGCGCGGCAGTCGTCGAGGGTGCCCCCGAGGGAGAAGACGGTCTGGCACACGAAGGTCGGTATGTCGCCGAAGTGTGGCAGCGCGATTCTGCCGGTGAAGGAATGCGAATTCGGGTCGTAGATGTTGTAGAAGTTGGCCAAGGTGATCGGGAGCGAGTGCAGCACGTTAGCTAGTGCTGTCTGGTTTTCTTGGACCATGGTGGCGACGTCGCTGAGTTGGCCGACGCTCGACTGAATTCGGTCCTTGTTCTGCAGGACGAAATCGGACACCGCGCGCAGGGCCTCATCCAGCTGTGTGAGCGCCTCTGCCATTCGAGCCCGGTTGTCGTTCAGCAACGCGGCAATCGAGGCCAACTGCGATGTGAGAGTTTGTATCTGCGCGTCGCTTTGGTTCATCGCACGAATGAACTTGTTGAGGTTGTCGACCGTCGCGAACAGGTTCGTGCTGCTCCGTCCAATGGTTGCCGCGGCATCGTGTAGCGCGGAGATGGTCTCGCGAAGTGATTGGCCATTGCCTTCGAATCCAGCGGCGGCACTGTCGACGAACCGCGCGAGGGAGCCGGTTCGGTCACTGTCCTGGGGCCCGAGCGCGTCCGTGAGGGTTGTCAGTTCATCTTTGATCTGGTCCCATTCCACCGGCACCGCCGTGCGTTCGATCGGTATGTCGGCGCCGTCGGTGAGCTGGGGTCCGCCCGTGTACGTAGGGGCGAGTTGAACGTATCGTCCGCTGACGAGGGCAGGGGCGACGATGGCGGCCATCGCGTCGGCCGGCACTTTGCGGTTGCCGTCGAACTCGAAGGTCACGACGACTTCGTCACCGTGTGGTTCGACCGCCATGACCTTTCCAACCTTGACGCCGAGGATGCGTACCTCGTCATCGGTGTAGAGTCCGCTGACTCGCTCGAAGTGCGCGGTGACCCGTGTTGTCGGTGCGACGTGGTTCCACACGGTGATCGTGCCGAATACTATGGTGATGACGACGACGATGCCGGTCGCAAGGTATGCCCACCGCCTTGTGCGGCCCGTCGTGGGGGACATCATTTGCCTCCCGTCATCAGTTCCGGCAGGCCGGGAATCAGGTTGGTCGGAGCGAGGTTCGGGATGTACAGGTTGAATCCGGGGAAGGCGGACAGGACTTCTCCCAGGGCGCGGAGAACTCCGGCACCACCGGTCAGGGTCCCCGCGACCGACTCGCGGTTGCGTTGGAGGAGCGCGAGCGCGCCGTCCAGTTGATCCAGCGCAGGACGGAGTTGTTCCTGATTGTCGGTCACGGTCCCCTTCAACTGCACCGACAGGGCCGAGGTGTTGTTGAATAGTTGGTCGAGTGCCTGGCGTTGTTCGTTCAGTGTCGATATCAACGTCGAGCCGTCTCCGATGAGTTGCTGGATTTGGGTATCTCGGCTCGCGAGGATTCCGGACACGCTGGCGGTACTCGCCAAGAGATCCTCAACCGCCTGGTCGCGGCTTCCGACGGTCGCCGAAATACGTTTCATTCCGTCGAGAAAGGGTCGCATCTCGTCGGTGGTGTCGTCGAAGGTCTGGGAAAGGACATCCAGGTACTCCGCTACGCGAGGAGTATCGATGTCGCTCACATTCTTCGTCAGATCCTCCAGCGCGGCCGCGACGTCGTAGGGTGGCGTCGTGCGGTCGAGCGGGATCAGTTCGTTGGCACCGAGCTGTTCGTCGCCGTCCGGCACCACCTGCAAGGCCTTGCGGCCGAGCGGGTTTTGTGCCTTGATCTGGGCAGTGGTGAGATCACCAAGTTCCACCGAGTCGTTGTCGATGGTGAAGGTGACCTGTACCCAGGTGTCCATCAGCTCGACCTCGTCTACCTTGCCGGCGTGGACCCCCGAGACGATGACGCTGTCGCCGGATGCGATGCCTCCGGCCTCGGTGAACGCCGCACGATAAGTTCTGCCACCGAACGAGCCCATGCCTCCGTTGATCGCGAGGACGGCGACGAGGCTGACCAAGATCACTGCGGTGCCGACGAAACCGAGACCGGCTGCGCTCCAGCGGGGGAGTCGTAGTTGTTTCATTTCACCGGCTCTCCGTTGCAGCGGGCAATGTCACTGTTGATCCACGGAGTCTTGACATCCTGACCTAACGGGTCGAATTGGAATCGCAGGTTGCAGAGGAAGAAGTTGAAGAAGTCGCCGCTGACCCCGATCCGGCTCACTGCTCGGTAGGTCTCGGGCAACTCTTGCAGCGTGCCTTCCAGCGACGCGGAGTTGTCGTTGATCGTGGTGGAGGCTTGCTGGAGTTTCGGCAGCGAATCCTTCAGATCAGGACGGACCTGCGACAGCAGATCCGCCGCCGATGACGTCAGACCGTTGATCTGCACCACTGCCTGCGATACCGGGTCGCGGCCCTCGGACAGGGCAGAAACCAAGCCCTGCAACTGGTCGATCAGGTCGGTCACTGTGCGGTCCCGGCTACTGATGACGCCGAAGCCGTCGCGGAGGTTGGTGATGACCTGACCGATGACCTGGTCGCGATCCGCCAGCGTCGACGTGAGCGAGGCTGTCGACGCCATCAATGTGGCGATCGAACCAGATTCACCCTGGAATGCGGCGATGAGCGATCCGGTCAGGGAATTGACCTGCTCGGGATCGAGGGTACGAAACAGTGGCTTGAAGCCACCGACAAGTACGTCGAGATCGACGGCCGGGCGTGTGCGCTCGACCGGGATCGTCCCACCTTCGGGAAAGGGGCCTGCACCATGATCACCGTCGCCCGGTAGGAGTTCGAGATAGCGATCGCCCACCAGATTCTTGTACCGAATCGCGGCCTCGACGCTCTCGGGCAGCTCAGGTGCATCGGACACATCGAAGGTGACTCGCACTTCGTTCCCATCGGTCAGCTCGAGATCGCCCACGGTTCCGATCCGGACCCCGCCGATGCGGACCTCCTGGTTCGGCTTCAGGAAGGACGCATCGGTGAATATGGCGTGATATGTCGCTTTCGGACCGCCTGTCTGGGTTTCGTTCAACGCGAGCCCGAGAACGGCTGCGGCGAGGGCCGCGACCAGGAAGAAGATCGACAGTTTTACTGTCGTCGCAACGTTTTTCATGGGTTGCCTGCCCCCTTGGTTCCGAGATCTCCAAACAGGAACTGCCCGAGCTGAACCCACCCGATTTGAATGTTGTTGTTCTTGGCCGGGTATGGGTTGGCGCCGGTGTTGTAGGCGACGTAGGGGACGGAATCCGGATTTGCGTGCGGCAGGCCGTGGCAGTCCGGGCCGGTGTCGACACCCGTCTTCGGCAAGTCGCGCGGGTATTCATAGGCGGGAAGCCCGGGAACGAAGCCCAGTTCCGCGCTCATATTCTTCTGGACACCCCCGTATCCTGGCCCACCCATTACCGCGCGCCACTGGTCGGCGTTGTAGGACGAGCCCGCGACCAGGCACGGCACCACCGGCGAATAGTGCTCCAAGACACCAACCGTGGGCTCGAGGACGTCCAGGGTGGTGATGAGCCGACCGCCGTTGTTACGCAGGAAATCGGAGTTGTCGTTGCCGAACTTCGTCATGGACAGCCAGAAGGCGCCGAACTGCGCTTGCCGTTCTGTGACAGTCTCACTGGTGATCCCGACGTTCGACATGGTTTCGATGAGGGGAGGGAAGGACTGTGAATAGTCGTGAACCACTTCGGTTGCGGCAGGCAGCGTATCGACCACGGCAGGAAGATTGGGGTTGAACTTGTTGAGGTACTCGTCGAGTTTGCGCATGATATTCGAAATTTGATCGCCCTTACCGTCGACGGACCTGGCAACGGACCCGAGCGCGGTGTTCAGTTTCTGTGGATCGAGGGCTGCGAGTGCCTTCATCACCGAGTCGAAGGTCGAATTCAGCTCGACGGTGACGTCATCGGTGGAGAGAACGGTATTCGGTCGGAGGTGGTTCGCGGGGGTGGCTTCCGTATCGGAGATCAGATCGACGAACTTGACCCCGAAAACTGTCGGCGGAACGATTCGGGCCTGGATATCGCCGGGAATCTCGGAGATGCGGTCGGGATCGATGTTCAGGTGCAGCCGCGCACCGTCGGTGTCCACATCGATATCGCCGACGGTGCCGACGGGCACGCCACGGAGCTTCACCGCTGCGCCCGATTCCATGAGAAGGCCGGCGCGCGGCGACATGAGGGTCACGACCTCCGATCGAGTGAAGGCTTGGTTGAATTGGGCGATCGCCGCCGCAACCAACGCGCCGACAGCGATGACCGCGGCGAAACCGAGAAGGGGCAGCCGCTGGGAGTGGCGAGTTCGTGTAGTCACTGTCTACCCCGTGATGTGCACAGTCGAGGCACCACCGTAGATGGCGAGATCCAATACGAGATCGATCATCATCACCGATATCAGCGAGGACCGGACGGCGCGACCGACGGCTACACCGACGCCGGCGGGCCCCCCGGAGGCGTGATACCCGTGGTAGCAGTGATTAGCCATGACGAAGACGGCCATGACCAAAGCCTTTACAAAAGACCAGAAGATGTCACTGGGTATCAGGAAGACACTGAAGTAGTGATCGTATGTGCCACCGGACTGTCCGTAACCCGCGGTGACAATGAGGCGCGTCGCGATGAACGAACCGATCAGCGCCAGGCAGTAGAGCGGGACGACCGCAATCGATCCCGCCAGAATGCGCGTCGTGACGAGGAAGGGCACGGACGGCACAGCCATGACCTCGAGCGCATCGATTTCCTCACTGATTCGCATCGCGCCGATTTGCGCGGTGAATCCGGCGCCGACGGTGGCCGTCAATGCGATGCCGGCGATGACCGGCGCCACTTCACGTGTGTTGGAGTACGACGCAACGAATCCGGCGAGTGCTTCGATGCCGACGTTCGCGAGGGAACTGTAGCCTTGGAGTCCTACCTCCACTCCGATCGCGGCAGTCATGAACACGACCACGACGACAGTGCCGCCGATCACCGCGAGTCCGCCGGTGCCGAGACTCACCGACGCCAGCAGCCGCATGACCTCCTTCCAGTACCGCCGAGTCGCGTGAGGCACTCCGGTGGCGACATGACCGTAGAAGTCGGCCTGTGAACCGATTTCTGTCAGCTTGCGGACAGGCGCTCGATATACGAGGTGAAGCCGCCTGCCCATTCGAGACGTGGGATACACGATTGTTGCGCCCCTAATACTTTGACTGGAGGAAGATTGCGGAGATGATCGAGTTGGCCAGAAAGAGCAGCATGAAGCTGAAGACGACCGTCTGGTTCACGGCGTCCCCGACGCCCTTGGGTCCACCTTTGGCCTTGATGCCCAGGTAGCAGGCAACCAGCCCGGCGAGCAGCCCGAACACCGCTGCCTTCAGCTCACTGACGAGGAAATCGACAAGATTGACCAGTAGCGTCAAACTCGCCACGAATTGGCCGGCACTGGCGTTCTGAACGAGCACGGTGAACAGGAAGCTTCCGGTGAGACCGACAACGGTCACTATTCCGTTCAACGCCAGAGCTACGAGGGTCGAAGCGATCACACGCGGTGCTACGAGGCGCTGCACGGGATCGAGACCGAGAACTTCGATTGCATCGATCTCTTCGCGGATCTTTCGGGCACCGAGATCCGCGCATATTGCGGTTCCGCCTGCTCCGGCGACAACGAGGACGCTGACCAGAGGTCCGATCTCACGGACCACCGCCATACCTGCGCCCGCCCCCGACAAGTCGGAAGCCCCGAGCTCTGCCATCAATTGTGTGAGTTGGAAGACGACGATCACACAGAAGGGAATGGCCACCATAATGGTGGGGACAAGTGCGACGCGAGCGATGAACCAGGATTGAGCGATGAGTTCCTCGACTTCGAACGGCCGACGGAACATGTGCTTGAACGTCTTCCCGCTCATGCGATAGAAGCCGCCGACATCACCGGCGACCGTCAAGATCCCGCGACGAGCAGCCTCGGATGCGGTACGCACCCTGGTGGTCACCACAGCCGAACTGCCTTGTCTGCCCTCGCGGCCACCGGCGATGCAGCGATGAGCGGGTACGTATCGGGTGGAGTCGTCGTCATTGTCACGTGTGTCCTCCAGTAGAAGCGGCCTCCGGACGGCGTAGTCACTCCGTCTGCGTGCCGTCGCGGAAATCTGGTTGCACAGTCATGGGCACCGCGTCGCTCCCCGCCGATACTCGTCATTCCGGGTGTCGGCTGGCTGCGACTTTCCCCACTCCCGCGTTCGGACGGTCACGAGCAATCGTGTCGTGGGGCATATTTCTGCGGGTTTGTGCGCTGACACACACTAAGGCGTACTATGTTATAACGTCAAGGTGGAGATTGGGTTGCGGTGATAATCGCCTTCACCGTCCAGGTCGGCGTGCTACATCCCCCCGAGACAGCCGCTGGCCGAGAATGACTCGTGTTTCTCTCCGCATTTCGCCATTCCGCAGCACAGGTGTGCAGGTGTGCAGAGATCCCGGGGAGTTCGGCTCTTTGAAGAGTTCTGCTGCTCGGGCCGTGGTCCGTGGATCGGTGTAGTAGTTCCGTGTCAGTGCAAGCAAGTGGATCGCAGGAGGTAGACATGGGTGTAGAGGTGGCGGTTCAAGACTTGACCAAATCCTTCGGCTCGCAGAGGATCTGGCAGGACGTCACGTTGACGCTGCCGACCGGTGAGGTCAGTGCGTTGCTCGGGCCGTCGGGCACGGGTAAGTCGGTGTTCCTGAAGTCGCTGATCGGTCTGCTCCGCCCGGAGCAGGGTTCGATCGTGATCGACGGCACCAACATTCTCGAGTGCTCCAGCAAGGAGCTCTACGAGATCCG
>SEEV01000635.1 GCA_004211695.1 Rhodococcus sp. (in: high G+C Gram-positive bacteria) | reverse complement strand
AAGGCCATGTCCGCCGAGGACTGGGTGCCGCCTTCGCGGACACGTGCACCCCTGCACAACCCACTTGACTACCTCCAGGGGCGCCCCGAACGCGATCGTCGGACCTGCGCCATTGCGGGTCCGCTGCTCGGGGAATGCGAGCATAACGTCGAAAATTTGTACCCGCGCGTAACTTCTGCGAGGCCCCGATCGGCTTGTCAAGTGTTCAAGGACTTGCGTGTCGACCCTACGAGAGAGTAAGAAGGCCGGAATTCCGGCGAGCTGGGCGTCCTCCGGCGAGGTATCTGCAACCCGTTGTAACGGAGTCGGTTTCGTCCGGTTCGTCGAGAAGTTCTCGGGGAGGGGAACTTTCACGCGGAAGTTACTGGCGGTTCACCTTCGGGTCGGCGGACGCCGGTTCGGTCGCGTGCGCCACCGCGCCCCGCACCCCCACGTGTGCCTCGCGGTGCATTCGGTCGACCATGTGCGGATAGTGCAGTTCGAACGCGGGGCGCTCGGAGCGGATGCGCGGCAGCTCGGTGAAGTTGTGCCGCGGCGGCGGGCAGGTCGTCGCCCACTCGAGGGAGTTGCCGAAACCCCATGGGTCGTCCACCGTGACCACCTCGCCGTAGCGGTAGCTCTTGAAGACGTTCCAGACGAACGGCACCGTCGACGCACCCAGAACGAACGCGAACACGGTGGAGACCGAGTTGAGGACAGTGAACCCGTCCGAGGGCAGGTAGTCGGCGTAGCGGCGTGGCATCCCCTCGGCGCCGAGCCAGTGCTGAACGAGGAACGTGCCGTGGAAGCCGGTGAACGTGGTCCAGAAGTGCCACTTGCCGAGGCGTTCGTCCAGCATGCGTCCGGTCATCTTCGGGAACCAGAAGTAGATGCCGGCGTAGGTGGCGAAGACGATCGTCCCGAACAGGACGTAGTGGAAGTGGGCGATCACGAAGTAGCTGTCCGTGACGTGGAAGTCCAGTGGCGGGCTCGCGAGGATGACGCCGGTGAGGCCGCCGAAGATGAACGTGATCAGGAAACCGAGCGAGAACAGCATGGGGGTCTCGAACGTCAGTTGCCCCTTCCACATGGTGCCGATCCAGTTGAAGATCTTCACCCCCGTCGGCACGGCGATCAGGAAGGTCATGAACGAGAAGAACGGCAACAGGACCGCGCCGGTGGCGTACATGTGGTGAGCCCACACGGCGATCGACAGGGCCGCGATCGCGATCGTCGCGTAGACGAGACCGCTGTACCCGAAGAGCGGCTTGCGGCTGAACACCGGGAAGATCTCCGACACGATGCCGAAGAACGGCAGCGCGACGATGTACACCTCCGGGTGGCCGAAGAACCAGAACAGGTGCTGCCAGAGCAGCACACCACCCGTCGCCGGGTCGTACAGGTTGCCGCCGAGATGCCGGTCGACGAACAGACCCATCAGCGCGGCGGTGAGGATCGGGAACGCCACCAGGATCAGGATGCTGGTGATGAAGATGTTCCACGTGAAGATCGGCATCCGGAACATGATCATGCCGGGCGCGCGCAGGCAGATCACGGTGGTGATCATGTTGACGCCGCCGAGGATGGTGCCGAGACCGGACAGCGCCAGCCCCATGATCCACAGATCGGCTCCGACACCCGGCGAATGCAGGGTGCTCGTCAGCGGCGAGTACGCCGTCCAGCCGAAGTCCGCGGCGCCGCCGGGCGTGATGAACCCGGCGATCGCGATGGTGCCGCCGAACAGGAACGCCCAGTAGCTGAACGCGTTGAGACGGGGGAACGCCACGTCGGGGGCACCGATCTGCAGCGGCAGGATGTAGTTGGCGAACCCGAACACGATCGGCGTCGCGTACAGCAGCAGCATGATCGTGCCGTGCATCGTGAACAACTGGTTGTACTGCTCGTTCGACAGGAACTGCAGACCCGGGACCGCGAGTTCGCCGCGGATCAGCAGGGCCATCAGGCCGCCGGCCATGAAGAACGCGAACGACGTGATCAGGTACAGAATGCCCAGGTCCTTGGGATCCGTCGTCGTGATCATCTTGTAGAAGAAGCTGCCCTTGGGGCGGCGCCGGGCCGGATACGGACGGACCGGAAGATGCTGTGGAATTGCCAGATTCACGACGCCCCCCGAAGGGTCCGAGGCGGTTCGGGTCCGGTGTGGACTCCGTTACCAGGGTAGTCACCCGGCGCCCGGGAGGGAGCTTTTTTCTGCCGCCGGAAACGACGCTGCCGCAGGTGCGCTTGGTGCGCGCCTGCGGCAGCGAGGGGGGAGAGAGGTCAGTGCGCCCGGTTGACCGCCGAGACGACGGCGCGCAGCGACGCGGTGGTGATCGACGTCGCGATGCCGACACCCCAGACCACGGTGTTCCGTCCGTCGGGAGCGGTGACGGCGCACTCGACGTAGGCGGCCGCCTGGGCGTCGTCACCGGCCGACATGGCGTGCTCGGAGTAGTCGAGCACCCGCACGTCGAAGTCGATGGTGGCGAGCGCGTCGACGAACGCGGCGAGCGGGCCGTTGCCCGAACCCGAGATCTCCTGCTCCTTGCCGTTCACCTTCACGGTCGCGGTGATGGAGTCGGTTCCGCCGTCCTCCTCGGACGCGGTGACCTTCTGCTTCATCCGCTCGAGCGGCGTGATCGGAGCCAGGTACTCCTCGTGGAAGACGTCCCACATCTCCTTCGGCGACACCTCGCCGCCCTCGCCGTCGGTGATCCGCTGGAC
>SEEV01000186.1 GCA_004211695.1 Rhodococcus sp. (in: high G+C Gram-positive bacteria) | reverse complement strand
ATCTGCTCCTTTGCGCATGATTCTGGTTGTGCAGCTCTGCTCCCGCGCCGCTACGACACCACCGACGGGTGGTCGGCGCGAGGGTTCATCGGTCGATGTGACTCTTACCCTAGTGCGCGGGCCACACGCGCGCGCAGTCACCTCCGGGGCACCCTTTCCCGGCCGCCTCGACCTCGAACGAACGGGACGCTCGTGCGATCCGACGCAACGAGTGTCCCGTTCGTCCGGTCAGGCGTCGTCGAGAAGGTCTGCGGTGACCGCCGACTCGGTGTCGGGGATCCCGGTCTCCTTCGCCTTGCGGTCCGCCATCGACAGCAGCCGGCGGATGCGGCCGGCGACCGCGTCCTTCGTCATCGGCGGGTCGGCGAGCTGGCCGAGTTCCTCGAGCGACGCCTGCCGGTGCTCGACGCGGAGATGACCTGCCGCCGCCAGATGGTCGGGGACCTCGTCACCCAGGATGTCGAGGGCCCGCTCGACGCGTGCGGCGGCCGCGACGGCGGCGCGGGCGGAGCGGCGCAGGTTGGCGTCGTCGAAGTTGGCGAGCCGGTTCGCGGTGGCCCGGACCTCCCGGCGCATCCGGCGTTCCTCCCACACGAGGCGGGTGTCCTGCGCCCCCATCCGGGTGAGGAGTGCGCCGATGGCCTCGCCGTCGCGGATCACCACCCGATCGGTGCCGCGGACCTCGCGGGCCTTCGCGGAGATGCCGAGTCTGCGCGCCGCCCCGACCAGTGCGAGCGCCGCCTCCGGGCCGGGGCAGCTGACCTCGAGCGCGGACGACCGGCCCGGTTCGGTGAGGGAACCGTGGGCCAGGAACGCGCCCCGCCACGCCGCCTCCGCGTCGCCGACGCTGCCCCCGACCACCTGGGCGGGCAGGCCGCGCACGGGCCGTCCCCGCAGGTCCAGCAGCCCGGTCTGGCGGGCGAGGGCCTCACCCTCCTTCGCGACCCGGACGATGTACCGGGACGACTTCCGCAGCCCGCCCGCGCTCAGGACGTGGACGTCGGCGCTGTAGGTGAACAGATCGAAGATCTCGCGGCGCAGCCGCCGGGCCGTGGACCCCAGATCCACTTCCGCCTCGACCACGACCCGGCCGCCGACGATGTGCAATCCCCCGGCGAACCGCAGCAGCGACGAGACCTCGGCCTTCCGGCAACTCACGTGAGTGACGACGAGACGACTGAGTTCGTCTTTGACCTCTGCTGTCATTGCCACGAAGCGCTCTCCCTTTCCTCTGGTGTCACGGCCACTTCGCTCCCCCGAGACCCCGGATCGGGGTCGCTCCAGAGCTGTTCGAGAACGGACGCAAGTTTGCCTGCATGATGTGTGTGGGTGCCGTGCTCCGACACGTCGGCGTACACGACGCGTGCCTGGAACTGGCCGGCGGCGCGGGCGAGGTGTTCGCGCTCGCGCCCCGGTGGCACCGAACCAGAATCGACCACGACGAAGTCGACGGTGAGTTCGGGTGCGTGTTGGGACAGTACGTGCAGATGGCGCTCGGTGGAGAATCCCGCGGTCTCACCCGGCTCCGGAGCCAGGTTGAGCACCAGCACCTTCCGCGCGTCGGTGGCGATCAGCGTGTCGAGGAGTTCCGGCACGAGGACGTGCGGGATGACACTGGAGAACCAGGATCCGGGCCCGAGGACGACCATGTCGGCGGCCTCGATCGCCCGGACCGCGTCCGGGCACGCCGGCGGATTGGCCGGCAGCAGCCGCACCCGGCGTACCTTGCCCGGGGTGGTCGCGACCGCGACCTGACCGCGGATGCAGCGGCTGACGCGGGGGTCCGCCTCGAGGCCCTGCACGTCCGCCTCGATGTCGAGGGCGATCGGCGACATCGGTAGCACGCGCCCGTTGATCCGTAGCAGCCGCGCGAGTTCGTCGAGGGCGGCGACCGGGTCGCCGAGCACCTCGGTGAGGCCGGCGAGGATGAGATTGCCCACCGAGTGTCCGGCGAGGGCGCCGATGCCGCCGAAGCGGTGCTGGATCGTGTCGGTCCAGTCCTGCACCTCGGGGTCGTCGGCGGCCAGCGCGGCGAGCGCCATCCGCAGATCCCCCGGCGGGATGACACCGAGTTCGGCGCGCAGCCGTCCCGAGGACCCTCCGTCGTCCGCGACGGTGACGACGGCCGTGACGTCCCGGCTGAGCCGGCGCGCGGCGCTGAGAGTGGCGAACAGCCCGTGGCCCCCACCGAGCGCGACGATCGCAGGCGGCACGTGCACCGGCGTCATTCGCGCCCCAGATCACGGTGGACGACACGCACGTTCAGCCCGGAGTCCTTTCCGAGGCGGCGCGCCAACGCCTCCGACATCGCGACACTCCGATGTTTTCCGCCGGTGCAACCCACCGCGATGGTCATGTAGCGCTTCCCCTCCCGACGATATCCCGCGATCGTCAGATCCAGCAGGTGGTGATAAGTGGTGAGGTAGTCCTCGGCACCGTCCTGCGACAACACGTAGTCCCGCACGTCCGCGCTCTGCCCCGTGTGCGGACGCAGTTCGGGGATCCAGTGCGGGTTGGGCAGGAAGCGGACGTCGCAGACGAGATCGGCGTCCATCGGAAGACCGTACTTGAAACCGAACGACTGGACTGTTACCTGCATCGTGCGGTTCTCCGCGTCGCCGAACGCGTCCTCGATCTTCTGCCGCAACTGGTGCGCGGCGAGGGAGGATGTGTCGATCACCAGGTCGGCGGCGGCCTTCACCTTCGCGAGCTGGTCACGCTCGGCGGTGATGCCCTCCGACAGGGTGCCCTCCGCGCCTCCCCCGGACAGCGGGTGACTGCGGCGGACCTGTTCGAACCGACGGACCAGGACCTCGTCGGACGCGTCGAGGTACAGCACCCGCGTGTGCACGGGCTTGCTCTCCAGTTCGGTGAGGACCCAGCCGAGGTCGCCGGTGAACAACCGGCTGCGCACGTCGATGACGACGGCGAGCCGCTCGAGCCGCGAATCGGATTCCAGGCTCAGATCGACCATCCGTGAGATCAGTTCCGGGGGAAGGTTGTCCGCGACGTACCAGCCGAGGTCCTCGAGGACCTTCGCGGCCGTCTGCAGACCCGCCCCGGAGAGCCCGGTGACGAGAAGGAAGTCCATCGGCCTAACCGTGGGTGGACGGTCGCTCTGCGCGTGCTGCTCGGTCACTCGACACCTGTCCGTTGTGAAGCGCTCTGTGCTGCCGGGTCGTGCTGTGCTGCCCGGACGTGCTGTCCTGATCGGTCGTGCTGTGCTGCTCGATCGTGCTGTTCCGGGGGGTCGCGGGGTATGTCCACGCCGTTCCGTTCCGCCGCGCCCGGTCCGTTCCGACCGGGTTCATCATCCCCCACTCCCGCGACGTCCGCAGACGGTTCCTCCGCCCCGAGAGCGGTGAGTACCGCCTTCGCCGTGGCCGTTCCGATGCCCGGCACCGCGGTGATCTCCTCGACGGAGGCCTGTTTGAGTTTGGCGACGGATCCGAAATGCGTCACCAGGGCCTTGCGCCGGGTGTCGCCGAGCCCGCGCACCGAGTCGAGCGCGGACGCCGTCATCCGGCGGGAGCGCTTGCTGCGGTGGAACGTGATCGCGAAGCGGTGGGCTTCGTCACGCACCCGCTGCAGCAGGTACAGCGACTCGCTGGTGCGCGGGAGGATCACCGGGTCCTCCTCCCCCGGCACCCACACCTCCTCGAGCCGCTTGGCCAGCCCGACCACGGCCACATCGGTGATGCCCAGTTCGTCGAGTACCGCCGAGGCCGCCGCGACCTGCGGGGCGCCGCCGTCGACGACGAACAGGTTCGGCGGGTACGCGAACCTGCGCGGCCGGCCGGTCTGCGGATCGATCGCCGCCTCCGGGGCCAGGTCGCCGCCGTCCCCGCCCGACACCCGGTCGGCGTCCGCCCCGGCCGCCTCCGCGCGCAGCACCCCGACGTCACGGTTGTGCCGCAGGAAGCGCCGACGGGTGACCTCGGCGATGCTGGCGACGTCGTCGGAGCGGCCGTCGCCCGCGGCCTCCTTGATCGCGTAGTGGCGGTAGTCGGACTTGCGCGGCAGGCCGTCCTCGAAGACGACGAGCGAGGCCACCACGTCGGTGCCCTGCACGTGGCTGATGTCGACGCACTCGATCCGCAGGGGCGCCGAATCCAGGTCGAGGGCCTCCTGGATGCCCTGCAGGGCCGCAGACCGCGACGTGAAGTCGCCGGCGCGGCGCAGTTTGTGCTGCGCCAGTGCCTCCATCGCGTTGCGCTGCACGGTCTCGGCGAGCGCCTTCTTGTCGCCGCGCTGCGGCACACGCAGGCGGACCGCGGATCCGCGGAGCCCGCTGAGCCACTCCTGCACCCGCTCGGTGTCCGGTGGCAGCACGGGCACCAGCACCTCCCGCGGCACGCCGCTGGTGCCGACTTCCTGGTCCGTCGCACCCGACAGCGCCGCCTGCTCACCGTAGAACTGGGTGAGGAACTGCTCGACGAGCAGCGGGAGGTCCGATCCCGCCTCGGAATCGACGGTGGCCCAGTCGATGACGTCGCCGGCCTTCTCGACCACCCAGCCTCGTTGTCCGCGCACGCGGCCGCCGCGGACGTGGAACACCTGGACCGCGGCCTCGAGTTCGTCCGTGGCGAACGCGACGAGGTCGGCGTCGGTGCCGTCGCCGAGGACGACGGCCTGTTTCTCGAGCGCCCGCCGCAGCGCTCCCACGTCGTCGCGCAGGCGGGCCGCCGTTTCGAAGTCCAGTTCCTCGGACGCCTTCTGCATGCGGGCCTCGAGTTCCCGGACGAGCTTGTCGGTGCGTCCGGACAGGAAGTCGCAGAAGTCCTCGACGATCTGGCGGTGTTCCGCGGCGGACACCCGTCCGACGCACGGCGCGGAACACTTGTCGATGTAGCCGAGCAGGCAGGGGCGGCCGATCTGGTTGTGCCGCTTGAACACCCCGGCCGAGCAGGTGCGGGCGGGGAACACCCGCAGCAGCAGGTCGAGCGTCTCGCGGATGGCCCACGCATGCGAGTAGGGGCCGAAGTAGCGGACCCCCTTGCGCCGGGGCCCGCGGTAGACGAACAGCCGCGGATATTCCTCGTTCAGGGTGACGGCGAGGACCGGGTACGTCTTGTCGTCGCGGTAGCGGACGTTGAACCGCGGATCGAATTCCTTGATCCAGTTGTACTCGAGCTGCAGCGCCTCGACCTCGGTACTCACCACGGTCCACTCGACGCTGCCGGCGGTGGTCACCATCTGGCGGGTACGGGGATGCAGCGTCGAGACGTCGGCGAAATAGGAATTCAGCCGTGAACGGAGGCTCTTCGCCTTCCCGACATAGATGACCCGGCCGTGGGGATCGCGGAACTTGTACACCCCCGGGTCGACCGGAATGGTTCCGGTCGCGGGGCGATATGTCGAAGGATCGGGCACCCCTCCACGTTAGTCGGCGGCACCGACCAACCCCGCATCCGAGACACCGCGCAGGGCCGTTCCCCGGTCAGAACGGCGCGTACTCCGACGCGAGTGCGCGGAACCGGTCGACGGCCTCGACGGCGTACTCGCGATCGTTCGACTGGATGGCCATCACGGCCAGGTACTCGTCGTCGGGCAGCTCGATCCGGGCCCACGCGGCACCGTCCGGGAAGGACAACCCCTCGTAGAGGTCCCAGTCGACGATGCGCTCACCGAGCACGTTCCGCACGGCGATGCCCCGCGGCCCGACCTGCAGCCGCGGCCGGGTCAGCAGCAGCACGGCCGCCGCGAGGAGGCAGCCGATGCCGGCGAACGCCAACTGGTCGGCGAGACGGAAGTACACACCCGTCGAATCACCGCGCAGCAGGATCGCGAACGTCACGTGCACGACGACGAGGAAAATCGCCACCCCGATCGCGTAGCGCCGCGATTTGCGGGGCTTCGCGACGAGGGTCCACTCGGAGTCGGGCGTGGTCATGGGCGGATCCGGATCATGCGAAGGACTCCTCGACGCGGCGCAGTCGCGCCAGTGTGACGGCGGTGTCGAGCGCGGCCGCGCACGCCTGACCGCCCTTGTCCTCGACGGAGCCGGGCAGGCCGCTGCGGTCGATGGCCTGCTGCTCGGTGTCCGTGGTGAGCACCCCGTTCCCGACGGGGGTGCTCTCGTCCAGCGACACCCGGGTCAGACCGGCCGTGACGGCGTCGCAGACGTATTCGAAGTGCGGCGTCCCACCGCGGATGACGACGCCGAGCGCAACGACGGCGTCGTGGCTGCGGGCCAGCGCCTGCGCCACCACCGGAAGCTCGATGGCACCGGCCACCCGGACCAGCGTGACGTTCTTCACGTTCGCCTCGGCCGCCACCCGCTGGGCACCGGCGATCAGCGCCTCGGAGATCTCCGCGTGCCAACTGCCGGCGACGATGGCGAGCCGGAGGTCGCCCGCCTCACCGAGTTGCAGCTCGGGCAGTCCCTCTCCGCTCACAGCATTTCTCCCGCTTCGAAGTCGTCGAGCCCGATCAGGTCGTGGCCCATGCGGTCCCGCTTCGTGCGCAGATAGGTCAGGTTCTCGGCGTTCGCGCGCAGCGGCATCGACACCCGCTCGGTGATCTGCAGCCCGTAGCCGTCCAGACCGACCCGCTTGGCCGGATTGTTGGTCAGCAGCCGCATCGAGGAGATACCCAGATCCACCAGGATCTGCGCGCCGATCCCGTAATCGCGGGCGTCGGCGGGCAGACCGAGCTCGAGGTTCGCGTCGACCGTGTCCGAACCCGCATCCTGCAGCTGGTAGGCCTGCAACTTGTGCATCAGACCGATGCCCCGGCCCTCGTGCCCGCGCATGTACAGCACCACCCCACGGCCCTCCTGCGCCACCATGTCCAGGGCGGCGTCGAGCTGCGGACCACAATCACACCGCAGCGAACCGAACACGTCACCGGTGAGGCATTCGGAATGCACCCGCACCAGCACGTCGCTGCCGTCGCCGTCCGGACCCGGCAGATCACCCCGCACCAGCGCCACGTGCTCCACGTCGTCGTAGATGCTCCGGTACCCGACGGCCGTGAACTCGCCGTGCCGGGTCGGAATCCGCGCGGACGCCACCCGCTCCACATGCTTCTCGTGCTTGCGGCGCCACGCGATCAGGTCCGCGATCGAGATCAACGCCAGGTTGTGGTCGTCGGCGAAGACCCGCAACTCGTCGGTCTGGGCCATGTGACCCTCGTCCTTCTGACTGACGATCTCGCAGATCACACCCGCCGGCCGCAGGTCCGCCATCCGGGCCAGATCCACGGCGGCCTCGGTGTGGCCGGGACGGCGCAGCACCCCGCCCTCCTTCGCGCGCAGCGGCACCACGTGGCCGGGCCGGGTGAAGTCCTGGGCGCCGCTGGACGGATCGGCCAGCAACCGCATGGTGGCGGCGCGGTCGGAGGCGGAGATGCCGGTCCCGATGCCCTCCCGGGCGTCGACGGTGACGGTGTACGCGGTGCCGTGCTTGTCCTGATTGGTGGCGTACATCGGGGGCAGGCCCAGACGGTCGCAGTCGGCCCCGTCGAGCGGCACACAGAGATAGCCGGACGTGTATCGAACCATGAAGGCAACCAACTCGGGGGTGGCTTTCTCCGCGGCGAAGATGAGGTCTCCCTCGTTCTCGCGGTCTTCGTCGTCGACGACGACGACAGCCTTGCCTGCGGCGATATCCGCAACGGCGCGCTCGATACTGTCGAACCTGGTCACGTGCTCGGTCTCCAAAGTCTTGACTGACGCATCTTCGAATACAACGGTTGCATCCGTGGGATGCTCCTCAACAGTACGACTCAGCGGCCGGCCGCTTGCAGCCGCTCCACATACTTCGCGATCACGTCGACCTCGAGATTGACCGGCGTTCCGACGGACGCCGTCCCGAGCGTGGTCAGTTGCAGCGTGGTCGGGATGAGGGAGATCTCGAAGAACTCCTCGCCACGGTTGCCGCCGAGGGCCGACACGGTCAGCGACACACCGTCGACCGTGATCGATCCCTTCTCGACGACGTACCGGGAGATGGCGTCGGGCAGCGCGATGCGCACGACCTCCCAGTTCTCGGACGGGCTGCGGCTGATGATGTGCCCGGTGCCGTCGACGTGGCCCTGGACGAGGTGACCGCCGAGGCGGCTGTTCAGGGCGGCGGCCCGCTCGAGGTTGACGCGACTGCCCACGTCGAGCTTCTGCAGGCTCGACCGGTCCAGCGTCTCCTGCATCACGTCGGCCGTGAAGGAGCCGTCGGCCAGCACCTCGACGACGGTCAGGCAGACACCGTTCACCGCGATCGAATCACCGTGCGACGCATCGGAAGTCACCACCGGACCTCGCACGGTGAACCGTGCGGCGTCGGCCAGTTCCTCCTTGGCGACGACCTCACCCAATTCTTCGACGATCCCGGTGAACACTGTGGCTTCTCCTACGTTTGGGGGCTGTCAGGGTTTCGGACACTGCTGGAACCAGACTCAACAACAGATCGGGGCCGATTGTTTCGACCGACTCGTGACGAAACCGCAGCGCACCGTCGATCGTGTGCACTCCGGCCTCCGAGACCGCGGCCGCGCCGGCGCCGAGCACCAGCGGGGCGAGGTACGCCTGGATGCGGTCGACCCGGCCCGCGGAGAGGAACGCGCCCGCCAGCCGGGGCCCGCCCTCGAGCAGCACGTCCGTGTACTCGGCGAGTGTGGAGAGGACCTCGTCCACGTCGTGGGTGCGCAGCAGCAGGGTGGGCGCCGAGTCGTCGAGGATCCGGGCGTCCGGCGGGATGTCGCCGAGGCCGACGACGACGCGGACCGGCTGGTGCGCGGCGAGCGACCCGTCCGGCATCCGGGCCGTGAGCCGGGGGTCGTCGGCCAGCACCGTTCCGGTGCCGACCACGATCGCGTCGAGTTTCGCCCGGTCGGCGTGGACGCGTTCCCGGGCCTCGGGACCGGTGATCCACTGGCTGGTGCCGTCGGCGGCCGCGCTGCGACCGTCGAGTGTGGCCGCGTACTTCCACGTCACGTGCGGACGGCCGGTGCGCTGCCGGTGCAGCCACGCCCGGAGCGGGCCGCGTTCGACGTCCTGCGCGCGCAGCCCGGACGTCACCTCGACGCCCGCCGACACGAGGGTTTCCGCGCCGCCGGCGGCTTCCGGGTTGGGATCGCCCACTGCGTAGTGCACCGCGACCACACCGGCGTCGAGGAGCGCCTGCGAACACGGTCCGGTCCGGCCGTGGTGGTTGCACGGTTCCAGCGTGACGACGGCGGTGCCTCCGCGGGCGGCGTCGCCGGCCTCCCGCAGCGCGACGATCTCCGCGTGGGGACCGCCGGGGGGCTGCGTCATCCCGACACCGGCGATGCGTCCGGCGGAGTCGAGGACGACGGCGCCGACCGCGGGATTCGGGCTGGTGAACCCGCGCGCCGATTCCGCGGCGCCGATGGCGATCTGCATCGCCGCGTCGAGGTCCTCAGCCGAATTCTCGTGTCGCACGTGGGAGCTCACGATGGGCCGGGCGCCGCTACCGGGACAGGGTCAGGTGCGGCGACGCCTGGGCGGCGCTGGCGCGCAGGGCACGCACGGCCTCCGCGGGATCGCTGGTGCCGTAGACGGCGGAGCCGGCGACGAAGCAGTCGACGCCCGCCTCGGCGGCAGCCTCCACGGTATCGGCGTTGATGCCGCCGTCGATCTCCACGACGAGCCTCAGATCACCGGAGTCGACGAGACGGCGAACGGCCTTCGCCTTGGACAGGACCTCCGGGATGAACGACTGCCCACCGAAGCCGGGTTCGACGCTCATCACGAGGAGGGTGTCGAAGTCCTTCAGGATCTCCAGGTACGGCTCGATCGGGGTGCCGGGCTTGACGCTGAGACCGGCCTTGGCCCCGGCGGCACGGATGTCCCGGGCCACGGACCGCGGGTCGTCGGTCGCCTCCGCGTGGAACGTGACGTTGTGGGCGCCCGCCTCGGCGTAGGGCGGGGCCCAGCGGCCGGGATCGTCGATCATGAGATGGCAGTCGAGCGGGATGTCCGTCGCCGCGAGCAGGCTCTTCACGATGGGAAGGCCGAGGGTCAGGTTCGGCACGAAGTGCGCGTCCATCACGTCGACGTGCAGCCAGTCGGCGCCGGCGACCGCGTCCGCCTCCTCGGCGAGACGCGCGAAATCGGCAGACAGAATGGACGGTGCGATCATCGGGGTTGCCACGCGCCGAAGTTTAGTCGTATGCGGATGCGGGCCGGATCACGCGGTCCATACTGGGCTCATGTGGACCTGGACGGATGTCGTGGCGATCGGTGACTCGCTGCCCGAGGTGCAGGAGAGCACCTCGTACCGCACGCCGGCGCTGAAGGTGGCGGGCACGTTGCTGGCCCGGTTGCGGGCCGAGTCGGACGGGGGCCTGATGGTGATGTGCGACCTCGACGAGAAGGCAGCCCTCCTGGCCGAGGGCGCGCCGTTCTACACGACGCCGCACTACGACGGGCACGGTTCGATCCTCGTCGACCTCGAGCAGGTGGACCTCACGCAGCTCACCGAACTGCTGCGGGACGCCTGGCGCATCAAGGCTCCGGCGAAGCTGCGCAAGCAGTTCGACCAGATCTGACGACAAATGCGAGGGCCCGGGCGGCGCCCGCACACCGGCCCGGACCTCATCGGATCGGCGTGCCAGACGCCGAGCTTGAGGCCCGCCCCGGCGTCGACCCGGAGCTGCTGACCGGTGACGAACCGGGACTCGTCGGACGACAGGAACACCACGGCGTGCGAGATGTCCTCCGGCTCGACCCACGGGGTGGGCATCGCCTGCATGAACGGGAACGTGACCTTCGCGTCCTCGGCGGTCGGGTTCTCGAGGGGGCGGAACGTGCGAAACATGGGCGGGCTCTGCAGCATGTCCGTGTTGCAGTTGGTGGGGTGGATCGCGTTGACGCGGATGAACTTCGGGCCCAGGGTGAGCGCGAGCGAAGTGGTGTACGTCCACAGCATCTTCTTGGCCAGCCCGTAGCCGTCGCCGCCCGGGCCCTGCAGCGCCTGCTGGCCGTTCAGCCCGGTCTGCGGGACCAGCCCGGCAACCGATCCGGTCGCGATGATAGACGCGCCGGCATCCAGGTGTGGGAGAGCCGAGTGGATCGTGTTGATCCGTGAGTCTTTCGGCGCAAACCCGGTCCTTCAGGTCCGGGACAGCTGATCTGGTTTTGTCGGACCGGGTGGCTAGTGTCTGAGTTTATGACGGGGAGGGTGGTGAAGCGGGCATTCAAGTACCGTTTCTATCCGACTGCGGTGCAGGCGGAACAGCTTGCTCGGACGTTCGGGTGCACCCGGTACGTCTACAACCGGGCGTTGGCGGAGCGCTCGCTTGCCTGGTCGCAGGAGCGGCGGCGGGTCACCTACAGCGACACCTCGAAGATGCTCACCGGATGGAAGCGGGACACCGAGACCGCGTGGTTGTCGGAGCCGTCGAAGGGGCCGCTGCAGGAGTCGCTACGGCAGTTGCAGGGCGCGTTCGACAGGTTCTGGCGCAAGCAGTCCCGCTACCCGCAGTTCAAGAGGAAGGGCCGGTCGAAGGATTCGGCGACCTACTACGCGAACTGCTTCACCTACCGCGGCGGGCGGATCCGGTTGGCCAAGCAGTCCGAACCGCTGGACATTCGGTGGTCGAGGCCGCTACCGGAGGGGGCCGTACCGTCGCAGGTGACGGTGTCGCGTCATGCTCGTGGTCGGTACCACATCTCGATTCTCGTCGAGGACACGACCGCCGAACTCGAGCCGACCGATCGGGTGGTTGGGCTCGACGCCGGGATCACGAGCCTCTACACGCTCTCGACGGGGGAGAAGATCACCAACCCGCGCCACGAGGGCAGGGACCGTGAGCGGCTGGCGAGGGCGCAGCGGGTGCTGGCCGGGAAGGAGAAGGGATCCGGTAGCCGGGCCAAGGCCCGGCTGAAGGTCGCGAAGATTGTTGGCCGGATCGCCGATCGGCGTCGTGACTATCTGCACAGACTCTCCACTCGGCTGGTGCGCGAAAACCAAGTGATCGCCGTCGAGGATCTGAGTGTGCGGAACATGGTCAGGGATCGGTCGTTGTCTCGGGCGATCTCGGATGCGAGTTGGGCCGAGTTCCGGTCGATGCTCGAGTACAAGGCCGACTGGTACGGGCGGCGGGTGGTGGCGATCGACCGGTTCTGTCCGTCGTCGAAGACCTGCTCGGTGTGTGGGGCGATCGC
>SEEV01000006.1 GCA_004211695.1 Rhodococcus sp. (in: high G+C Gram-positive bacteria) | reverse complement strand
GTGTTCCTCGTCGGCTTCATCACCGGTGAGGGCCTGTACTGGGCCCGGCTGTCGGCGGCGGCGACGCTGGCGGCGCTGCCGGTCATCCTGGCCGGCTGGGTCGCGCAGAACAAACTGGTTCGCGGCCTGTCCTTCGGCGCGATCAAATGATCACCCCGGCAACCACTTCCCCCACCGTTCGTACCCACCTGAGGAGCAATCATGGCTGACATCGCGTACAAGGGCGCCTCCTGCCTCTACGAGAACGCCGACACGCTGGCGGTCGATACCCTCGACCTCGAGATCGAAGACGGCGAGTTCATCGTCCTCGTCGGACCGTCAGGTTCCGGCAAGAGCACGGCACTGCGGATGCTCGCCGGCCTCGAGGACATCGACGAGGGCACCATCGAGATCGGCGGCAAGGACATGGTGGGTGTGCCGTCGAAGGATCGCGACATCGCGATGGTGTTCCAGAACTACGCCCTGTACCCCAACAAGACGGTGGGGGAGAACATGGGCTTCGCACTGAAGATGCGCGGGGTCGGTGTGGAGGAACGGAAGAAGAAGGTGGCCGATGCCGCGAAACTGCTCGACCTCACCGAGTACCTCGACCGCAAGCCCGGCAAGCTGTCCGGCGGTCAGCGGCAACGCGTCGCGATGGGCCGCGCGATCGTGCGTGACCCGCAGGTGTTCTGCATGGACGAGCCGCTGTCGAACCTCGACGCCAAGCTGCGCGTGCAGACCCGCACCCAGATCGCGGCGCTGCAGCGCCGACTCGGCACCACCACCGTGTACGTCACCCACGACCAGGTCGAGGCCATGACCATGGGTGACCGGGTAGCCGTCCTCAAGAACGGCAAGCTGCAACAGTTCTCGGCTCCCACCGAACTCTACGATCGCCCGAAGAACGCGTTCGTCGCCGGATTCATCGGCTCACCCGCCATGAATCTCATGACCATGCCGATCGTCAGCGACGGGGTGCGCCTCGGAAACTCGACGCTCGCGCTCGAACGCGACCAGCTGTCGGCGCTGCACGCGGCCGGTCTGGAGACCGTGACCGTCGGGGTGCGTCCCGAGCAACTCGAGTTGTCGAGCGGCGAGGGTGGCATCGAGGTGATCGTCGACCTCGTCGAGGAACTCGGGAGTGAATCCTACGTCCACACCCACATCGCCGGTGACGGTACGCAACTGGTGGCCCGATCGCTGACCCGCACCCCGGCCCGGCTGGCCGACACCGTGTCGCTGCGCAAGCGGGAAGGCGCGGTCCACCTGTTCCACCCGGACACGGGGGAGCGGATCGGCGACTAGGGCATGGGCGCGGGCTGGTCCGAGATCATGTCCGCGCCCATACCGGTAGTGCGCTTGATTCGGGTGAGCTCGAGACGGGATATCCGCCACTTACTGTCCTCCCGGACGTACTCTTCCAGATAGTGGCCATACCCGACCAGCAACGGGAACTCGCTGTCTACTGGCGGTTCGACGAGATCGAACATCGCCCATATCCCGGAAGCGCGATCGGCATCGATAATCGTGATCTCTGGTGTGTGCCCCTGGTGGACAGTAACCGCACTGTCGAGATGTGCTCGGACCGATGCAACGAACGAGTCCCGGTCCTTGGGTCCACTGGTCGACTCTGCGATTTCGACGACGAGTGTGCTGCTGAACAGCTCAGCGAAGTCGTCCCACTTGTGCTGATCCAATAGTCTGAAGTAGCGGGCTTTCAGTTGTTTGATGTCCTCGATAGCGGTGAGGCGCTCCACCATCGTCATATCCTCGGCCATGAGGCCCTCCCTTGTTTGGATGCGAGGAAACCCGGAACGGTACAAAGTCTGTCAGGCAATCCTTTGCACGGGTGCCGAATGTTCATCTGGATACTCTTGTATTTGATTATCGGAGGATGAATCATCTTGGTAGGTCCGGTCGTCTGCCGCCACGGGAGAGTTGGGAATGTGCCTCACGCTTTGTGTCAGAGTGCGTCGCCGCGTCGCGGACTTTCGGTCCGCTGTGTGTGCGAGGCGCGCTGTGCGAGAGTTGTTCTGCAGCTATTGCGGGCGCGACCTGTTTTGTTCGACGAGGATCGGGCATCTGTACTGTTCTGACCAGTGCGCCAACCGTGACTGGGCTCGCCGGAGCATGCCTATTTGTCTTGGAATGTACTGAGATCGAGTCGAAGTGGTCCGTACAGCACGGCAATGCGTACTGCACGGACCGCCTACTCGGCCGCGATCGGCTGCCCGATCGTCACTGCCCGATCGTCACGGTTCCTGCCGCTCCATCGACTGTGATCAACGTACCGTTAGTGATTCGCCGCGTCGCGTCCGTGCAGGAAACCACGCAGGGGATTCCCAGTTCGCGGCTGACGATGGCCGCGTGGCTCATCGGCGCACCGACATCCACGACCACCGCTGCAGACGAGACGAACAAGGGGGTCCAGGACGGGTCGGTTCCCGGGGCGACGAGAATCTCGCCCGGTTCCAGCTCGTCGGCCTGGCTCGGATCATTGATCACCCGGGCCGGGCCGGTCGCCACGCCGGCGCAGGCAGCCACACCATGAAGCACGACACCGTCGGCGGCGGTTTCCGCGGACCGGGCGTCGCGTCGTTCCCATGTATCGGGGGCGGGTGGTTCGCCGACGACGATGAACGGAGGCACGAGGGCCGCCATCTCTTCCATGCGGGCTCGACGGTCTCGAATGACGTGGGTGTACGAGCCCGGGTTCGCAACGAAGTCGTCGAATTCCTGCCGGGTCACGAGTGCAAAGTCCTCGGGGTGGTCGAGGTGTTCGGCTTCGGCGAGGCGCAGTCCGAGCTCGCGGAACGGCACCTTCACTTCGCCGATCATGCGGACGAGTGACGTCTTGCTTCGCTCACGTGCGGGAAGGAAGACCTCGGCAGCGTGCAGTAGGGCCTCGAACTGTGCCGTCGCCGCCTCGTCGCCGGCGATTTTGTTCCGCACGGTCTCGATGGCATTGGTGCGGTCCTGTGCCATTCGTGCGAGGTTCGTTCGTGGTGCCTTGTTCTCGTCCGCGATGCGCATGCGGTCGATCGCTCCGAGTGCGATATCCGGGTGGGTCTGCCATGTGGGTGTGTTCATCTCCCACTCGTTGACGCCGCGCGACCCGAACTCGTACAGAAAGTCATCGAACTGCTTGACGAAGGCGACCGCGTCCGCGTCGGGGGACTGGCGAAGTCGGGTGTCCAGGCCTTTGACGCCCTCGCCGAAGAGGGTCTGAAGCGCGTCGGAGGACCTCGCGAGTCTGCCGAGGTCCCACATCGCCAGTGACGGCGCGGCGGAGTCGACGTCACCGAAACCACTGATCAGGGGAGGCAGTAGTTCGGGTACACCTAGGCCCGCGGTGAGCGCCGTGAGCCCTCCGACGGGGATGGATGCGACGTAGATGAGGAAGAAATGGTCACTCACCCAAGGAAGGAACAGCGATTCCTGGATGCCCAGGGCGTGCTTGGCGAGCTGCGCATTGGTCAATGTATCGAGGTCGGGTCGCTCCCGGCGCAGATCGGAGGCGGCGGTGCGGTACTCCTCGAGTTCGGGAAGACCGTCGGCTGTCATCGCCCAGTTGATGATCTCGCCCATACGTGCGGTCAACGCCGAATTGACGTCCTCGGGCCGAGGATCGTACGGCGGGACACCGGGCTGGCTGCCGAAGTAGGACTGGTCGACGAGGTCGGGGTTACTTCCGGGCATCCGTACGCCCATGACTCGGGAAACCGAGACATTCAGGTAGCCGTAACCGCCGAAGATCCCGATCATTTCGTCGTGTTCGCTGTCGAACTCGTCTTTGTCGAACGCACCGAATCGGATCAGTCCGTTTCGCCATCCGTGCTCGGCGCCGCGCCACACCTCACCGGTGGCCGCCAGGGGTGTGACCACGTCGGGAAAGACCTCGGAAATGTTGGATCTGGTGTAGATGGGAAACCGCGTGCTGGGCGGTGTGTCTGCCAACCACGGCTCATCGAGGGTACTCATGATGCTCCTGTTGTTTTTCGGGACGGCGACGTCCGAAGGAGTGCCGTAACGAGTGTGTACCACGTCACACGGTTAGTCTGTCAATCTACTATTGATAGAGCAACTATAGATGTCGGTAGACATCTCTCGGACCTCTGATTTACTCTACTGATAGAACATCTATGAGTGGATAGTTGATCCGTCGGGCCGCATGGCGCTCGCCGACGGCTCGTGACGACGTCGAGAGGACGAATCGGTGGAGTTGGTACTCGTCCGACACGCTGAACCGGATCGAGCGGTAGTGGGGCCGGCTCGTGCAAACCCGGGCCTCAGCGACCGCGGTCGTGAGCAGGCCTCCCGGATCGCCGACTACCTCGCTGCGGACGATTTCGCTGCGCTCTATACCTCGCCACTCCTCCGCGCGGTCGACACCGCAACCGTGATCGGGACAGCGGTGGGACTCACGCCCATCCTCCGGGCGGACCTCGCCGAGTTTGATCGAGATGCCGACGAATACCTGCACTTCGAGGACTTGCGTGTCAACAACGATCCCCGCTACGAGGCGTTTCTCCGGGACGATCTGAGTGCCTGGGACACGGACGTCCCCTCCTTCAGAAGACGTGTCACAGCAGAGTTCGACCGCATCATCGACGCTCACCCAGGTGAACAGGTCCTCGTCGTATCGCATGGCGGCGTCGCAAACGCCTTTGTGGGAGGGCTGATCGGTGCAAGCAAGCTGACGATCCACGAACCGGGATACACCGGATTCGCTCGCATCCGAGCCGGCCGCGCTCGTCGTACCCTCCTCAGTCTGAACGAAACTCCGCACCTGCGGGGCTTCGATCTCGGTATACGTGCAGTTCGAAAGCAAGGAGCATGACAGTGTCCGAATCGGATTTCGACGTCATCGTGATCGGTGCCGGAGCAGCGGGTCTCGCGGCGGCGCTATCAGCCGTCGAGCAGGGTTGCGAACGTGTGTTGATCAGCGAGGCGACGGGAGTCGTCGGCGGCTCGTCACGGCTGGCCGGCGGCGTCGTCATGGGAAGTGGCAGTCATCTCCAACAGAAGGCGGGCATCGAGGACGACCCGTCAGATCTGTTCAAGGAGTACATGTCGCTCAACCATTGGGATGTGGCAGCAGGCCCGGTGAAGCGATTGACCGCGCGGAGTGGCGAGACGATCGACTGGCTGGCGGAACGGGGGGTGAAGTTCTTCGATCGCCTGATCTTCGGCGGCGACGAACGCAGACCGCGTTCGCACTGCGTCGACGGAGGAGGGCAATCCCTCGTCAATGCACTGTCGGCGGCATGCCAACGCGCGGGAGTCGATGTCGCATTGGGGCATCGGGTCGACCAACTGCTCACCGACGGCGACAAAGTATCGGGGGTAATCGCCGAAGGTGAAACGATCACCGCCGACGCCGTCGTCATCGCGACGGGCGGCTTCGGCGCCAACCCCGAGATGCTGCAGAAGTACTTTCCGTCATCGTGGACGGCGGACTGGACGTGGTACATCGGTGCGGATGGATCCCGAGGCGATGCGATCGGTTTCGCGGAGCAACTCGGAGCCCAGCTCACCGGCTTCGACCGCGGGCTCCGTACACTCGATCCCCACTTCGCCAAGCTCAACGAGGCTTTCCTGCCCGGATGGACGATCCTGCTGGATCCTTCGGGCCGCCGATTCAGCGACGAAACCGCGCCGTACGGAATCCTCGACACGTTGGTACGCGCGCGGGGCAATCGTGCATTCGTCGTCTTCGACGACGCCGCATTGCGCCCGCCAAGCGACCTGGCAGACCGATATCGGGACTGCTACAAGCAGGTGTGGCCGAACCATCCGCCGTTCCGTCCCAAGAACTACACCGCAGACCTCGTCGACGAAAACATCGCGACAGGTAAGGCGAAGACGGCTCACGATCTGTCCGCCCTCGCGGAGGCAATCGGGGTGCCGGCAGACACCCTCGAAGGGGAGGTGTCGCGGTACAACGCCATCGCCGCGAACGGAGAAGACACGGACTTCGGGAAGGCGGGTAAGTTCCTCATGCCGCTGAGTACGCCGCCCTTCTACGCTGTCGAGGTTCGTCCGGCTACAGTCAACGTGACGTCGTGCGGCCTCCGGATCGATGAGAAGGCCCGGGTGCTGCGGCAGGACGGTTCGGTGATCGACGGATTGTTCGCCGCCGGTGAATGCGCGGGCGGAATTCTCGGCGAAACCTATATGGGCAGCGGAAATTCGCTGGCGAATGCGTGCGGATTCGGCCGAATCGCCGGCGAAGAAGCCGCGTACGTGACCCGGTCGGGAGCTGCGTCATGACCCTGCCCGGTGCGGTGCAGGCCTTCCTCGACGCTGTGCACAACCGAGACGCCACGGCTGTCGCGGAGTGCTTTACACCGGACGGCGAATACCACTTTGCGGTTCCCCAGGAGCCCGCGCGCGGGCGTGAGGCCATCGCAGGTACATTCGCGAAGATCCTCGGCGCCTCCGACAAAGTGGAGTGGGACATTGTGACTGCCACCGTCGATGGCCACCGCGTGTGGCTCGAGCGAGTGGACCGGTTCTGGTTCTCGGGACGCGAGGTGCCCATCGAGTGCGTCGGTGTCGTCGAACTGGACGCAGACGGTTCCATCACCGTGGTCCGCGACTATTGCGACATGGCGGTGTGGCGTGCTCGCCGCGAGGCGGCGGTTGAGCCGGTCAGCTGAGAAGTACGGACTTCCGCTAGGTGTACATCGATTTGATGGTCTCGGAGTACCGCTGCAGGACTTGGGCCCGACGGATCTTTCCGGTCGCGGTCATCAGAGGGGTGTCAGGCGCCCATTCGGTCTCACCGCCGGAAAGTAATGCGAAGGACTTGATCCGTTCCGCCCCCGGCAGACTCGCATTGATGTCGTCGATGTGACGGCTGACAACCGACCGCACCGTCGGATCCGTCGCAAGCGTCGTCAGCGAGCGTTCCGCCCAGCCGAGGTCGGCTGCCCATTTCGCGACTGCTTCCGAATCGAGGACGAGCAGGGCCGTGATGTACGGTTTGCCGCTGCCACACAGCACGGCATGGCTCACCAGTGGGATCTGCAGCAACCGCGCTTCAATCGGGGCCGGACTGACATTGTGTCCGGACGTCGGTACCAGTAGGTCGTCCAACCGGCCCCGGACCGTCAGATTGCCGTCCGGGTCGAGCGACCCCAGGTCGTGGGTGTGGAACCAGCCATCGGAATCGAGAACCATCCGGGTCCGGGTTACATCGCGGTAGTAGCCGGCGAACACGGCCTCACTCCGGATGAGGATCTCACCGAGATCCGAGATCTCGACGTCCACACCGTCGAAAGGCTTGCCGCAGGTTCCGAGAACGAGATCGTGCGGATCCCACGTCCCGACTCCGCATGTTTCGCTCTGACCGTAGCAATCGGCAAGGGGTATCCCGGCGGAACGCCAGAACTCGTGGATGTGACGCGGGAGTGGCGCCGAGCCCACGATCGCGATGTCGATGTGCCCGAGGCCGATCGTCTCCAAGTGACGTTGGAGGGCTTCATCGGACCCAGGAACGGCCGCCGTCGGGTCGGCACCCGGATTCGTTGCGGCGAGATCCCGCATCCGGGCGTAGAGCTTCTCCCACATCCGCGGCGCGCCGAACAGCATGTGGGGCTTGGCTCGCGCCAGCGTTTCAGGGAAGAAGTCGAGGTTCGCGCAGCAGGTCACCTCGCTGCCTTCGAGCATGTGCACGTAGTGGGTGGCCAGGCGCTCTCCGATATGAGCCATCGGCAGGTACGAGAGCTGGCGGCGGCCGCGCAGGCTGATGCCCATCCGTTTGGTCAGGGTCCGGGCGGCGAACAACAGATTCCGGTGGGTCAGCGGTACGCCTTTCGGGTCGCCGGTCGTACCCGAGGTGTAGAGCATCGTGGCCGTGTCATCCGGCCGGGCATGGCCGGACAATTCGGCCAGGTCGGTGGGGGACGTCGCCGCCAGGTCGCTGAGCATGACGAGGTCGCCGATGGTCGGTACCTCCTCGACCGCGACCAGGTGCGGATGGTGTCCGCTGTCCGCACCGGCCGCTCGCGCTCGACCGAGTTGCGTGTCGTCCTCGACGACGACTGCCACTGGGCTGCAGTGCCCCCAGATGTAGCTCAGCCGTTCGATCGACGGAGAGTTGTACACCGACACCGGGATAGCGCGAATCAGCAGCAGCGCCGTGTCGACCAGGTAGAAGTCGGCCCGGTTGCTGAGCATCAGTACGACGTGATCACCGGCGCGAATCCCCATCGATGAGAACCCATCGGCGAGGGCAGCGGCCTCGTGCCCGTACTGTGCCCAGGTCAAGGTCCGCCCGCTGCAGGCGCATGTCACTGCGACGTGTTGGGCGCACGTCTCCACGGTGCGATGAAACGCCTCGGTGAGCGTGGAGGCGTCCTGAACCGCAGGCTCTTGTGGTGTCACGGCATCTCCTGATGCTCCGCTGGGATGTTCAGGCTCATCGCTCGCCACCGACACCGGTCGCCGGCGTCGGGTCAGCTGCGATGAGTGGAGTAGTGCTCTCGTAGGTGCTGCAGGATCGGTGCGGCCGCTTCTGCGCGCCCATTGCCGTCGCGGGACCACTGGGACGTGGCAGTCGATACGTCGACGACCATTCGTTCGTACTGCGCGTGCCGTGCCTCGAGCGCAGCGAACGGCTCGTAGTGCTCCGATCGATTCGGAGCGTCGAGGAGTTCCTCGATGTGCGTCCGCTGTGCAGCGAATGCCGACGAGCGTGCGTCGTCGGCATCGGCCCATGCGCTCCAGTCCTGTAGCAACTCCGCGACCGCCTGGGTCTCACGCCCGAGCTTCATGGTCGCATCATTCCAGTCAACCTGTGCAAGAACGGATCTGATCTCGCGAAGCCGGTTGAGTGCGTGTTCGTCGGTGAGTTGGGGTTCGATGGTGTCTTTCAAGATCCGCGAGATTCCGGAGATGATCTCCTGTGGGGTGGGGCGCATCGTTTAGCCTTTCTCCGCAGCGAGTACTTGATCGACGACCTTCGCGATCAGTGAGTCGACGGGCGCCGCCGGTCGGTCCGATCCCCACTCGCAGAAATTGCGGACCCCGTTGAGCGCAATGATCGCGAGTCGGAAGGTGGACAGGACCTGCCAGAAGGTGAGTGCCTTCGGCGCGACATCGATGCCGGTGGCGGCGGTGTATCGCGCGAGAAAATCTTCCTGCGTCCACCGGCCGGGTACGAAGTGCTCGCCTCGGTACAGCGGAGTCGTGTACCACCCGAGATCGTCCAATGGATCGCCGAGACGGGCGAGTTCCCAGTCGAGAAGTACTCGGAACTCGCCGCCGTCCACCAGCACATTCGCCGGACGGAAGTCGCCGTGTACGAGGACGAGTCGGTCCGGCGGGGCCGGAAGGTTGTCACGTAGCCACTCGGCGCACAGGTGCAGACCCGGCTGCGGTTCGAGTTCGTTGCGGCCGAGTTCGGCGATCCATCGTTCGAGTTCGTGCTCTGCCGGCGAGCCGTCAGGTACTTGCAGGATGCGCCGCAACCCGAGCGCGTCGATATCCACCGCGTGGAGTCGCCCCAGCACGTCACACATGTCTCGGGCAAGCGCGATCTGCTGCCCGGGCGTCAATCGCAGTGGATTCTTGTCGCGAAGGACCCCGCGGTGTGCGCTGCCGTCGTAGCGGTCGCCGATCATGGTCGGCCGGGCCAGATCGGTTCCCTCGTCGTCGAGCCAGCGGACTCGCGGTGCCGGAATCGAGGTCGATTCGAGGGCTTCGAGAAGGTGGAACTCCGCGCTTCTGGCCGTGTCCACCACCGCGCTCGTCGGGTCCCGTCGCATCAGGAGTCGATGCGTCGACCTTTCTCCGGATTCGGTCCACGTCGCGTCGAAAGGCCAATTTTCCCTGGAGCTTCCGGTCCCGGCCCGGTGCAGTGCCGCTATCTCGGGTTCCGCGCCGGGCGGAAGATTCCGGCCGAGGAACGCACGCAGCGCGTCAGCCAGCTCGGTGGTCGTCAGTTCCTCGGCGCACACGGCGCTACGCATCGCTTGCCTTCGCCTTCACGGGCTTCGGGGGGATGGCTTCCGGATACCGCGCATAGCCTGGGAGGACCATGTACTCCATGACTCCGTATCCGACTTGGCCGTTGTGCCGGACCTCCACAAGGTGGTCGCTGCCGGCCTTTGCGTAGCGGTAGAAGTTGTCCTTGTCGTCCAGGTCCCAGACGTCGTGTTCGAGGCTGTTCTCACCCTTCCAATGGCCCTGGTACCAACCGTTCCAGCCTTCGTAGCCGCCGCCGCGCAGATGTGCCCGGCCGGGGTGTGCCGTCAATTCGAACTCGAGCTTCTTGCCGCTGTCCAGCGTGAGGGTGATCCGGCCGCCGGCGAGAGTTGCGGCCGGTGCTCCTTCCACCCAGCGCAGATCGTGGTCGACACCGACGATCAATTCCTCGGGATCACCTTCGGGTGATCGTATCGGCTTCGAGAAGGCGGCCGAAAGGTGAACGGGTCGACCCGGTTCCGCCTCGTAGTAGTAGAAGTGGAGACCGAAGTCGGGCAGCTGCAGTGGGCAGAACATCAGCATCTTCCACTCGGGCCGCTCCCCGGGAGGCGCACCTTGCGCACGGGGAAGCGGTCGGGTTCCCCACGAGTGGTCGCGCTCGCCCCACCACGTCTCCGGTGTCAGGGTGGCCGCGTAGTCCGGTGCGGTCAGAGTGCCGGCGGCCCGCCCCACCTGTACATAGCGGACCGCGTCGTAGGTGACCTTCGCGCGACTGACCTGGAAATGTCGCCCTTCCAGGGTCGGCTCCATTCGTCCGGACCACGTGATGTCGAATTCGATGCCGGACGGGTTCGGCTCCAGGGTGAGGCGCAACTCCTCGAGCGGCTTGACCACCTCGATGGTCAGGGGGCCCACCTCCATGAGGTGACTTTCGGGTGCCAGTGCCCTCGAAAGCCTGAGGTTGTGCTGCGTGCCCCGGCAGGACAGGGCCACGAATGCCTCCTGCACATCCTGGTTCGGGTACTGCCCGATTCCGATGCTGAGAACGACGTCCTTGTTCTCGACGTCCTGGATGCTGATCCAGTACCGTTCGCGCCAGCTCGGGTCGCTGGATCCGACCATGGCGTGGGGGTAGGAGACCTGGTGGGTGAAGTATTCGTCGGGCGGTGTCAGACGGACCACGGTGATTCAGCCTCGCTCGTCATTGTCGGTCGGGAACTGGGTGACGAGGGTCTTCTTGTCGACTTTCTCGCCGGCCAGCGTGGGAAGGGGGGCGTCTCGGAACTGCCACCGTGTCGGAATCGCAAAGTACGCCAGGGTTCCGGTGAGAAATTCGCGCAACGCTTCAGGTGTGGGCGGTATGCTGCCCGGCCGGAAGACGACAACGGCGGCCAACTCTTCGCCGAGATCGGGGTGCGGGAGACCGATCGCCGCGACTTCGATGATGTCGGGGTGGGCGGCGAGTGCGGCCTCGACGTGGGCGCAGGCGATGTTCTCGCCGCCGCGGATGACGATGTCCTTGCTGCGGCCGTCGAGGAAGAGGTAGCCCGCCTCGTTGACGTGTCCGAGATCGCCGGTGTGAAGCCAGCCATCGGGATCGACTGTTCCGTCGTCGATCCCGATGTAACCGAGCATCACAGTTGGTGAGCGCACGAGAATCTCGCCGATTCCCCGCTCGTCGGGACCGAGGATCTTCAGTTCCACGACGGGATAGGGCCGCCCTACGGTGCCGGGGTACTGTGCGAGGTCGCGGTTCCCGGCGACCGTGAGGAATCCGCCCGATTCGGTCATACCCCAGGTGTTTCCGAGTCCGCGCTCGCGAAGCTGGGGGAGCTTCCGTTGCATCCGCTCGAGGAGCCCGGGCGTCACCGGGGCGCCGCCCAGCGGCCAGGATCGCAAGCTCGACAGGTCGAACGAGTCGAAGTCGGGGTGCTCGAGGACCCGGCTCGCCATCGTGGGGACTCCGCCCCAGCTCTGGACCTTCTCCGCTTCGATCAGCGTGAGCACCTGCTGTGGGTCGAATTTGCCCTCGTTGAGGACGATCTTTCCGCCGTTGATCAGCTGTGTGACGAGGTTGGATATTCCGCCGATGTGGAACAAGGGGGTGCAGACGAGGGTGGATGCCTGCGGTGCGTCGTCGGGCAGCTGCTGGGGTAGGCGGCGGGACCGCCGAAGCAGGTTGTGCTGATTGGCTATGACGGAGCGGAGCGACAGCTCGACGGCTTTGGGCATACCCGAACTGCCGGAGGTGAAGAGGATGACGGCCGCTGCGTCCTCGTCTCCCTGTGGCGCTGCGTCGTTCTGATGGCGGGCGGCCTGCTCTGACTGGTCGGTGTCGAAGAATCGACGCAGATCGCCGACCGTCATCGTGGGGACGGTGATCGAATCCGGCAGCTGCGGCATGTCGGTGACAACGCACCGTGGTGACGCCACTTCGATGGCATTGTCGATTTCGCGCGGACTCCACCATCGGTTGCCGAGCACGGGGACCGCGCCGATCATCCACAGCGACCACAACGCGAGGACCCAGTCGGGACTGTTGTAGGCGAGGAGCATGACTCGGTCGCCCCGATGGACGCCGAGGTCGTGGAAGTGCTTGCAGGCAGCTGGAATCGAGTGTGAGAACTGTTCGAAGGTGATGCGGCGGTCGCCCTGCACCAGATATGTCCGGGCGTTCCACCGCTCGGTGCCGAGTAGAAGTTCGGCGAAGGACCGCGGGTGCGGATCATAGAGCAGTCCTGGGTGACCCGCATACTCCGAGGAGCGGACATCGGTGCCCCACACCTGTTCGAGGGAGGTGTGCTCGGCGCTGTCGATTCTCGTCATCGTCCCTGCCATGATCCTGGCCTCTTTTCTTTGAAGGCGCTCACTGCTTCGCGTAGATCGTCGGTGGAAGCGCTGATTGCTTCGAGATAGAAGGCGGTGTCGAAGACCTCGTCGATTCGCGCGTGCATGCCCTTGTTGAGAGCTCGCTTCGTGAGTTGAACGGCGGCCGGCGGGAGCTCGGCGACCCGTGCGGCGAGTGAGCGAGCCAGCGGTGCCACTTCCTCAGGCGCGTCGACGAGTTCGGTGACCATGCCCAGCTTGTAGGCGTCTTCGGCGAGAAGCGGTTCGCCCCAGAGCAGATGCCGCTTCGCGCGCACCATCGGAAGGTTGGCCGGCCATGTCACGCAGCCCCCGTCTCCGGGAACGAGCCCGAGGTGGACGTGGGGATCGGACAGCTGAACCGACGGGGCGGAGACGATGGCATCGGCAGTCAGGACCAAGCTGGTCGCCACACCGAACACGTGTCCGTGGAGAGCGACCACCAGCGGCTTCGGGAAATCGGCGAATGTACGGAACAACTGGCGCCCGTCGTCGACCTGCTCCATCAGGACCCGCAGATCGTCGTTGGCTGCGAGCATCGCCTCGGTGTCGCCCCCGGCAGAAAAGTGCCGTCCGGTCGAGGTGAGAACCACAGCGCGGACGTCGCGGTCCCTGCCGAGCTCGGTCAATGCTCCGCCCAGTTCTCCGAGCAGGTCGCCGTCGAATCGATTGAGTACGTCGGGACGGCACAGTTGCAGTTCGCCCACGTGACCGTCCCTCGACAGTTTCAGTGTTTTGTAGTCCGCCATTTCAGCCTTTCGACTCGACGAGGATTCGGTCATCGGTGACCTCTCGCGCGGAAGTGCGCGAGCCGTGGCGGCGATGACGTCGTGTGCACTCGGACTCGGTGCGACTCGATCGTAGCCTACTACGTTGCTTCCTCGATAGTTGTTTATTAGAGTAAGTGCGGGCTCCATGCCGGTGTCTGTACCCGGCGTGGCGCCGTTCCCAACGGTTTGCAGAAGGAGTGCGCTGATGACGTTTGCTTCGCGCAATGCGGAGGATGGTGAGGCGCAGGTGGCTCTGCGCTGCGGCGACACCGAGGTGACGTGGGAGGAGGCCGATGCGGTTCTGCGCCGGATCGCACACGGTCTGAACACGCTCGATCTCGGCACGCGGCGGCGGGTAGCGGTCTTCGGCGGAAATTCGACCGAAGCGATGCTGGCATATGGAGGAATCACCCTCGCGGGTGCCTCGGCCGTGCCGGTCAACTTCCACTTGACCGCCGAGGAAGCGGCCTACATCTTCGAGGATTCGGGTGCATCTGTTGCGTTCGTCGACGCAAGCACATTCGATCGCGGTCGTGCCGCGGCCGCCGCAGCGGGAGTATCGACAATCATCGTCTGGGGCGACGTCGTGGAATCGGCGGACTCCGCAGTCCATCGATGGGACGACTGGCTGGATGCCGCATCGGACGCACAGCCGAGAACAGACCTGGCACCCCTACCCTCCCTGGTGTACACGTCGGGCACGACCGGTCGGCCGAAGGGGACCGAACTGCCTCCAACCGCGTTCGCCGGCGGTGCCGACATCGCCGAACACCTGGAGCGTCTCCGTGAGAACTCCCTGGTCGAACAGGGTCGGCACCTCGTTGTCGGCCCTCTCTATCACAGCGGTCCGTTGGTCGGGACCAGGTTGTTCCTGGCCGGGGTCCCGGTGTCGGTGCTGGCCAAGTTCGACCCGGAGGGTGTACTCGGGGCGATCGAGAGGGACGGGATCGGCTCCTCGATCATGGTGCCGACCCATTTCCAGCGCATTCTCGCGCTTCCGGAGGACGTGCGGACCAAGTATGACCTCGGTTCGCTTCGCTTCGTGCAACAGGTCGGGGCGAAATGTCCCACCGACGTCAAGGCGGCGATCATCGACTGGTGGGGGCCGGTCGTGTGGGAAAGCTACGGCGCCAGCGAGGTCGGAACTGTGTGCCGCATCAGCGCTGGGGAATGGCTGGAGCATCGAGGATCAGTGGGAAGGCCAGTTCCACCGTTCGAGGCCGTGGTCGTCGACCCCGACGGAAAGCCTGTGCCGGCGGACGTTACCGGGCGACTGTACTTTCGCGATTCGACGGGTCGTGGCGTCGTCTACCACAACGCGTCCAATGCCGACGCACACCTCGAGCCGGGCCTGTTCACGCTGGGGGAGATCGGCCACCAGGACGCGGACGGGTACGTCTACATCACGGACCGCTTCTCGGACATGGTTGTCTCGGGGGGTGTGAACATCTATCCCGCCGAATCGGAGCAGGTATTGGCCACGCAACCCGGGGTCGCCGAAGTGGCGTGCATCGGGATCCCGGACGAGCAGATGGGGGAACAACTCCTGGCGCTGGTGGTGCGACACGATCAGTCCCTGACGGAGACGGATATCCTCGCCTACTGCCGGGAGAGATTGTCCCACTACAAGTGCCCGCGATCCGTCGAGTTCGTCGAGACCCTGCATCGCAGTGCAGTAGGGAAGATCAACAAGCGGGCGCTCCGCGCGCCGTACTGGGACCGAGACAAGGAATCGGAGCCCGCCCGGCACTGACAGGGAAGGCCTTTCGGGAGACCCGGCCGGGCCTCGGGCGCAAGTGCCCGATCGATGTGCGTCAGTGGGCGCGGTCGAGGTCGCCGGCGGCCTTCCGGATCGGAGCCACGATCTCCACCAAAGCTTCCGCCTGGTCCTGGGTGAGTCCGGGAAGACCGAAATCGACCACGCTCAACGCAGCGGTGGCTTCGTCTACCAGCGCGCGACCCTCGTCGGTGATGGTGACAAGAGTGGCGCGACGGTCGTTGGGGTGTGCTTGCCGAGTCAACAGCCCGCGGGCTTCCAAGCGGTCCGTCGCGATCGTCACAGTCGTCGCATGAACCAGGAGGTGCCACGCCACCCGGCTGAGCAGGCGGGTTCCGGTGTCGCTGAGCTGGAGGGTCTTGAGCATGAGATAGTCCGTCAGGCTCATCTCGAAACCCTTTTTCAGCTCCCGCTCCAATACTGAAGTCATGAGCTGGTGAAGGCGTAGGACGGAACTCATCCCCAAGAACGGATACGGGTCGTCGTCGACCTGCTGCTGCCAGTAGAACTTGATCCACTGCATGGGATCCAGCTTCTCGGCATCCGTCAGTTCGGCGTTGCGTGCCGACTTCTGCGCGACTCTCTGCGTCACCGTCCTTTTCGCAACTTTCTGTGCCACTGTCGTACTCCTCTGCTCGTCTCTGCCTTCAGGGTATGAATTAATGCTCAGATCGGTGAAAATCGAGCCCTAGAGTATCTAGGTTAACAGCTTCGGGATCGGCGGTGGCGACGGCGGCGTTTGGGCGGCGCACCACCGAAACACTCTTCTTGTCAATGTTCTATCGTTAGAGTAATCTCGGCCGTAAGTCGCCACTCGCACGGAGGAAGCATGACTGTGACTCACACTCGATTCGACGGACTGTTCGAATTGAATCCGCAGACCGTCCGCTGCCCGCATGCGACCTACTGGCAGGCCCGTGAAGAGGCACCCGTGTGGGTGGACGGGCTCTCAGCCTTGAAGGCGTTGCCGCTGACCTTCCGCAAGGTGGTGTAACCATGGTTTTCAAACTTCGGCACCCGCTCAACGGCCACATCTACTCCGCACTGCCCGACGCGCGAGTCGAGGTCGACAAGGGTGGTAAGACAGGTGTTTTCGACCGCTACGGAGTCTGGATCTCCGGCGAGGTCCGCACCGCGGATCCGGAGATGTGCCGATGGGTCGGCACACATGAGAAGGCAGTGGTGTCCCGACACGCCTCGGGTTTCGGGAGAAGCCATGCATCCACCCCGACCCCGCCTGCAGAAAGGGTGTGATCAACACTATGACCGATCTCGAACCGCGCATCCGCACGGACCGCTCGCCGGGAGTGAGCTACCACGATCTCCTGGCCGCGGACACCCAGCATGTTCCCGACTTCCTCAAAATGGAGTCCCCAGACGATCTGGGCACCGAGGACATTCCGGCGTACTTCTACTTCTCACCAGAGATTCACGAACTGGAAAAGGAGAAGATCTGGCGAAGGACGTGGCAGTTCGCCTGCCGTGAGGAAGTCATCCCCAACATCGGCGACACCGAAATTTATGACATAGCAAACATTTCCATCCTTCTCATACGGACTTCGGCCGACGAGATCAAGGGATACTACAACTCGTGTCTTCATCGGGGGCGACAACTTCGGGAGGAGCCTGGCAACGTTCGCGAACTTCGCTGCCAGTTCCACGGATTCTGCTGGGCTCTGGACGGGGCCCTCAAACACGTCCCTGCTCAGTGGGACTTTCCTCAGGTCCAGCCGGCCGAGTTCGCGCTGCCCGAGGTTCTGGTGGACACGTGGGGTGGATTCGTCTTCATCAACATGGATCCCGCGGCCGAACCGCTCTTGGAGTATCTCGGTGAGTTGCCGGCGCAGTTCGAGCGATGGGATTTCGAGGATCGCTACACACAGGCACACGTAGAGAAGGTTCTACCGTGCAACTGGAAGGTGGCGCAGGAAGCGTTCATGGAGTCCTTCCACGTCGTCACGACACATCCGCAGCTGCTGCAAGGCATCGGCGACGCGAACTCCCAATATGACTACTGGAACAACGTCAGTCGCGCGATCACGCCCCGCGGCACCCCGAGCCCCCACCTCACGGTTCAGCCGACGGAGCAGGAGATCTTCGACTCGATGATGGGCCTCGGGCTCGAGGACGCGCCGATCAAGACGCTCCCCGACGATGTCCGCGCCCGCACCGTGATCGCCGACGCCACCCGCAAGGCCATGGGTGACATGCTCGGTGACAAGGCGCAGAGTCTGTCGGATTCCGAATGCGTCGACACCTTCTTCTACACGGTGTACCCGAACTTCCACCCGTGGGGTGCGTACAACCGAACGTGCTACCGATTCAAACCCAATGGTGACGACCCCGAGACCTGCATCATGGAATGCCTTATCCTGTCTCCCTTCCAGGGAGAGCGCCCGGCGCCGGCCAAGGTCCGCCGGATGGGATTGGACGAAACGTTCGTCGATGCCGATGAGCTGGGGACGCTGGCGCGGGTGTTCTTCCAGGACGAATACAACGTCGGGTGGGTCCAGAAGGGTCTGCACACTCTCGTCGAAAACAAACCGGGAGTGACGTTCGGCGCGTATCAGGAAACCAAGATCCGACACTTCTACGACCTGTACCGCAAGCAGATCGGTAAGTAGGCGTGATCACACACGACGGAGAGGTCGACATGTCAGAACAGACGCTGTCGCACACGACGACCACGGACGCCGGATCCACGCCGGACACCGCTGTGCTCGAACAGATGTACCGGTTGATGGTCACCACGACCCTCGCCGACAAGCGCTCTACCGAGGAGGCGAAGGCAGGGAGGCTCCAGGCCGCCTTCTACCCCGTGCGGGGAATGGAAGCGGTGTGTGCGGCGCTCGGAGCAGTGCTCACCACCGAGGACCGATTGGTCTCGACGTACCGAAATCTCGGTGACGCTCTTGCCAAGGGCGTCACGCTGCGGTCGATCATGGCCGAGCTGTACGGGCGTATCGACGGCACGTCGAAAGGCAAGGGAGGGCCGATGCACCTCCACGACACCGCGGTCGGCTTCATGGCAACCACAGGCATCGTCGGATCCGGACTGCCGATCGCAATAGGTTTGGCCCTGGCGAACCAGCTCGACGGGGGTGGCGCAGCCACCGTCGTCACATTCGGTGACGCCGCCACATCCATCGGCGCCTACCACGAGGCCATGAACTTCGCGGCCCTGTGGAAGCTCCCGATCGTCTTCATCTGCCAGAACAATCAATGGGGCGAGCACACTCCGATAGCCGAGTACACGCCGTCTGTCGAGCTGGCGCAACGAGCATCGGCGTATTCGATGCCCGCCGAGCGCGTCGACGGCTTCGACGCACTCGCGACGCTGCACGCCATCGAGACCGCAGTGGAACGAGCCCGACGTGACGAGGGACCCACGTTCGTCGAGTGTGTCACTTACCGACTGACAGGTCACAGTGGCACGGCCGACTTCTCGTATGTTCCCCGTGACGAACTGGAGGCTGCGATGCAGCGCGATCCCGCGCCGACGTTCAGCACCTGGCTGATCGACCAGGGGCTCACGACTGCCGAGCGAATCGACGCCTTGGACCGCGAGGCGGAAGCCTACGTCGTCGACGCCTTCCAGTTCGCCGAGAACAGCCCGCTGCCCGATGAGGATGAGTTGTTCACCGATGTATTTGCCGACGACACCTGGGTACGGAGTGTGAAGTGACTACCACCGAACGCAGCACAGACACCGCCGTCATGACGTCGGCAGCGGCGATGAACTCTGCCCTCGACGTCGCGATGGCCGCCAACGACAAGATCATCCTGCTCGGCGAGGACATCGCCGAGCCCACCGGCGGAGTGTTCAAGGTCAGTAAGGGCCTGTCGACGAAGTACGGTGTCGAGCGGGTGCGATCGACACCCATCGCTGAGCAAGCGATCGTGGGGACCGCGGTCGGACTCGCACTGGGCGGCTACCGGGCTGTCGCCGAGATCATGTTCTTCGACTTCATCGCGGTCTGCATGGACCAGGTGGTCAATCATGCCGCGAAGTTCCGATACATGACCGGCGGTGCCACACCGACACCGATCACCGTCCGGACCGTTGTGGGTAGCAGCCGATTCGGTGCCCAGCATGCGCAGTCGCTCGAGGCGTGGTTCATGCACACTCCTGGAATCAACGTCGTGATGCCGTCGTCGCCCGCAGACGCCAAAGGTCTCCTCGCCGCGTGTCTCGAGTCGGAGGATCCCTGCCTGTACATCGAGCACATCTCGCTCGCTTACAGCAAGAAGGAAGAAGTGCCGACCGGGCACTACACCATCCCGCTGGGGCAGGCGAACGTGCTGCGGCCGGGGCGAGACGTGACACTCATTACCTACGGACCTCAGGTTCCCGTCGTCGAGCAGGCCGCGGAGGAACTGGCCGCCAAGGGAATCGAGGCGGAGGTCATCGACCTGCGCACCCTCGTTCCGCTCGACTTCGACACCGTTCTCTCCTCGGTGGAGCGGACCCGGCGTGCGGTCGTCGTGCATGAGGCGACCCAGTTCTGCGGGCCCGGTGCCGAAATCAGCTCCCGCATCCACGAGGAGCTGTTCAACGAACTGATGGGGCCGGTGCAGCGCGTGGGTAGCGACTACTCACCTGTTCCGTTCTCGTCCGCGCTGTCCGGCTACCCGACCGTGGCCAAGATCGTGCGCAGCGTCGAGGAACTGATGTGATCGTGATGCAGGCAGTCGACCAGAACGGCACCGTGGACGCCGACCAGATTCCAACCCTCGACGAGTTCTCTGCGGCAGCGAAAGAGTTTCTCGACGGTGCCGCGGAGCCGCGACGACCGCGTACCGCAGAATCGTGGGGGGAGGGCGACGACGCGTTCAGTCTCTTCCGCGGTGCAACCCCGGAGGACGCGAAGATTGCATGCGATTGGCGGCGAATGGTGTTCGACGCTGGCTTCGGCTGGATCCGCGGTCCTGGAGAATGGGGTGGGCGCGGACTGCCCTCGAAGTACGAGAAGGCCTACCTTCAGATCGAGCGGAACTACGAGACCCCGTCCCGTTCGCCGCTCGGTGTCAGTCTCGGAATGGTCGGGCCAACCCTCGAACAGTTCGGATCCGACACCGCCAAGAAGCGCTGGCTGAAGGCGCTCTACCGCGGCGACGTCGTGGGGTGTCAGCTCTTCAGCGAACCTGCTGCGGGTTCCGACCTGGCGGCCGTCAAGACCAAAGCGACCCGGGTCGAGGACCACTGGGTGATCAGCGGACAGAAGGTGTGGACCTCCGGGGCGCACTACTCTGACGTGGGACTTCTCCTTGCCCGGACATCCGCCTCTCCCCGGCACCAGAACCTCACTGCCTTCGTGATCGACATGCATGCCCCCGGCGTCGAAGTACGTCCCCTCCGGCAGATGACTGGCGGCGCCGACTTCAACGAGGTCTTTATCGAGGAGCTTCGCGTCGACGACGAATACCGGCTCGGTGAAGTCGACGAAGGCTGGAAGGTCGCGCTCGCGACACTCATGCACGAACGCGGCGCGATCGGGGGATCGGCCGGCGGAGGCAGTGGCCTGTTCGACATGAATCGGCTGTCGGGAATGCTCGTTCAACTCGGCACGCAAGGCGACCCGTCGATCCGCCAGGAATATGCCCAGGTCTATGCGGGTGTAGCCGCGGCGAAGGCGATGCGAGCACGCGCCGAGGCGGCCGCCAAAGCCGGGCACCTACCCGGACCCGAGATGTCGCTGTCGAAGCTCGCGCTTACTCGGAACCTGGCCGCTCTTTCGCACCTGGTGAGCCAGACGCTGGGTCCCAAGCTGCTGGCGGATACCGGGGAGTGGGGTACCTATTCCTGGTCGGAGTTCGTGCTCGGTGTACCCGGATTCCGGCTCGGTGGCGGCACCGACGAGATCCAGCGCAACATCATTTCCGAGCGGGTCCTGGGATTGCCGAAGGAACCGGCCACTTCGGCTTCGAGCACATCGACCAAGGGCTGACAGCCCGATCGACGCTGTGGTCCGCCCCTGGGGTGACTGCAGCATTCACATACATTCGAGTAGGAGATTCACATGGGAAGCTTGGATAACGCTGTCGCGATCGTGACGGGCGCAGGTCGCGGAATCGGCCGTGAACATGCCCTGCTGCTGGCAGCAGAAGGAGCAAAGGTCGTCGTCAACGACCTGGGTGGTGGACAAGACGGCACGGGTGCTGCGTCGAGTCCCGCGGAGGAGGTCGCAGCCGAGATCCGCGCGAACGGTGGAGAGGCCGTCGCCAACGGTGACGATGTCTCGGATGCGGCCGGCGCCCAGCGCATCGTCGACACCGCCCTCGACACGTTCGGACGTCTCGACGTCGTCATCAACAACGCAGGCATTCTGCGCGACCGTGTTCTCGTCAACATCGAGGACGAGGATTGGGACCTCGTGGTCCGCGTCAACATGCGGGGCACCTTCCTGGTCACCCGAGCGGCGGCGCGATACTGGCGCGAGGAGAGCAAGGCGGGGCGGCCGGTCAACGCTTCGGTCGTGAACACCTCGAGCGAATCCGGAGTCTTCGGCAACCCGGGACAGGCGAATTACGCCGCGGCCAAGGCCGCGATCGCCTCGCTGACGCAGGTCAGTGCGAAGGAGCTCGAGCGATACGGCGTTCGGGTGAACGCCATTCTCCCGCAGGCCCGTACACGCCTGACCGTCAGTGCGTTCGGCGACGCCCTGTCCTCCGATGAGGGCAAGTTCGATCGGTGGGACCCTGCCAACGTCTCGCCCTTCGTCGTCTACCTGGCATCACCGGAATCCGAACTCACCGGAGAAGTCTTCCTCGTCGGTGGAAGCCGGGTGCAGCGAATCAAGCCGTGGGAGAAGGATCCCGGTTGGAAGCTGCAGACCGACGGTCGCTGGACCGTATCCGACCTGGCGAAGGCAGTCCAGGACGCGGGAATTCCGTCCGGCCAGAAGTGGACCGCCAACCCGAACGCGGGCAAGAAGTGACCGCCGAAACCATCCAGCCTGTCCAGGAAACCGAAGAGGCTCGGATGCCGGAAGCGGTGATCGACGACGCGATGATCACCTCGATGGAGTCGAAGATCGGCGCCGAGTTGCGGATCGATCACTCCGTCAACAATGAAGAGGCGACCCGCATCGCGGTGGCCAAGTTCGCGGGCGGAATCGGTGATGTCAACCCGCTGTGGACCGACGCCGACCATGGTCGACGCTCGGACTACCGAGCCCCGGTTGCACCACCGTCGTTCTCGATCGGCTGCTTCTCGGGAATCCAGTTCGGCTGGCCCGGCTTGGGCGCGTTCCACTGCGCGACCCAAATGGATCTCCGCGCACCGATCTACTGGAACGACAAGATCAGCTCATCGTGCAGGTACGACGGATTCACCGGCCCGCGGCCGAGCAACTTCGCCGGGAAGATGGTCACGGACTCCTTCACGAACAAGTACGTCAATCAACTTGGTCACGAGGTTGCCGAAATCCGCTGGCAAGTAGTCAACTACGAGCGAGGCGCGGCGCGCAGCAAGAGCAAGAAGCGAGACATCCAGGTTCCGCACCGGTGGACGGTGGAAGAGATCGAAGACGTCGAGCGCAAGGTTCTGGCAGAGAAGCCGCGCGGTGAGAATCCCCTGTGGTGGGAAGACGTCTCGGTCGGTGACGCGGCGGCGACGCTGATGAAGGGCCCGATCGGTCTCACCGACGAAGTGGCGTTCGTGGCCGGTGGAGGCGCTCCCATTCCTCGGCTCAAGGCGAACGCATCGGCAGCGCTCGACTATGCGGCACATCCGGCGTGGGCCTTCCGGGACCCGGTCACGAAGGCGCGCGAGCCGATCTACTCGGTGCACTACAACCAGGCGGCCGCCAACGCGATGGGCGTCGCCTACCAGTACGACGTCGGATTCCAGCGGCAGTGCTGGCAGATCCTGGCGCTGACGCACTGGTGCGGGGACAACGCCTGGGTCAAGCACGTCAGCGCCGAGTACCGGGGTTTCGTGTACCTCGGTGACGTGATCGAACTGGGCGGAACCGTGACGGGTAAGCGCGTCGACGAGGACGGCGAACACATCGTAGAACTCGAAACGTATGCCCGAAACCAGCGCGGGGACAACGTGATGCCCGGAACTGCCGTCGTGGCACTGCCCAGTCGCAGCACACCACAATCCCCCGTCGCCGTCCGTGCCCGAGCGGCTGAAAGCATTCGCTCTCATGTCTGACGTGATGGTCGAGGAACGGGAGCAACTGCGGTCGGCGGTTCGCAGCGTCATTGCACGACATGGCGATGTTCGTGGGTGGCTGAAATCGACCGCGAACACCAAGGATGATTCCGACCTCGGCTTGTGGCGCACACTCGCCGAAGAAGTCGGCGTTGCGGGGTTGCTGATCTCCGAGGACCTCGGCGGCGCCGGCGCGCAGGTGGCGGACGCTGCCGCGGTGTTCGAGGAGACAGGTCGTGCACTGTCGCCGGTACCGCTCTTCTCCACGGTGGGGCTGGCGTCGTCGATTCTGCTGGGATGTGGTGCCGCACCAGAAGCCCGTGACCTGCTGCAGAAGATCGCGGAGGGGTCAATTGTTGCAACGGCAGCATTGCACGAGACCGCGGCCGGATGGTTCCTCCCTCCGACGTCGACCACGGCGACCGAGACAGACGGAAAGTGGCATGTCACCGGAGCGAAGGGCTTCGTCGTCGACGCGGCCGCCGCCGACCTCGTGCTCGTCACCGCTTCGACTTCCGGCGGTACGGGACTGTTTGCCGTGGACTCCGATGCCGCGGGGGTCCAGACGCGGATGCTGGACTCACTCGATCTCGTGCGTCCTCTCGGTGCCGTTGAATTCGCGACCACCCCGGCAACGCTGCTGGCGGTAGGAGATGCTGCGTCGGCGGCCGTGTCCGGTGGGCTCGATGTGGCGGTCACGCTGCTGTCAGCAGAGTTGGTCGGCGCAGGACAACAGTGCCTCGACCAGGCTGTCACCTACGCGAAACAGCGGGTGCAATTCGACCGCAAGATCGGCAGCTTCCAAGCGATCAAGCACACCCTCGTCGACGTATTGCTCGAGTTGGAGATGGCACGCGCCGCTGCCGACGCCGCAGCGGCAGCAGCGGAGAAGTGGCTGCGCAACCCCGACCCGAAGACTGCGACCGCATTGGCAATCGCTGCCAGCGTATCCAAATCGGTGTGCGCAGACGCGTTCATGTACATCGCCGAGGAAACCCTGCACGTCTTCGGTGGAATCGGGTTCACGTGGGAGCACGACGCGCACTTGTACTATCGCCGAGCCAAATTCGGCGAACTGTACCTCGGGACCGCGGACGAGCACCGCGAGCGCATCGCTCGGCTGTCCGGGTTGGGAGAAAGGCGTGTCTGAGGTTCTGGTCACCCGCTCGGAGGGCGTTGCGACGATCACGCTCAACCGGTCGCAACGCAAGAACGCGCTGACCGGTGAACTCGTGGAGGAGGCGATCTCGGCATTGGAGGAGATCGCCCGCACTCCCGACGACCGCGCAGTCGTGGTCACCGGAGCCGGCGACGCATTCTGCTCGGGCATGGATCTCGCTGCCCCGTTGCTGCCGGACGAGCTGACCTTCATGCGCCGAGTGGGACAGCTGTGCACACTCCTACACGAGTTGCCACGGCCCACCATCGCGAAGGTCTCCGGACCCGCCATCGGTTTCGGATGCAACTTCGCGCTGTGCTGCGACCTCGTGGTCGCGGCCGACGATGCCGTATTCGGAGAAACGTTCGCCAACCTGGGAATTTCGGTCGACGGTGGTGCGTCCTGGTCTCTCCCACGTCTCATCGGCATGGCGAGAACGAAGGAGATCCTGTTCTTCGGTCGGCAGCTGACCGGCAAGGAGGCCGCCGAGATCGGGATCGCCAATCGCGCCCTCCCTTCCGGTGAACTCGACCGGTTCGTCGAGGACTGGGCACAGACACTGGCCGACGGGCCGACATCAGCGCTGGCGATGATGAAAAGTCTGGTCAACGTGTCCACGGAGTCCTCGTTCCAACAGGCGATCGACCGGGAGGCGCTCGGCCAATCGGTCAGCTTCAAGGGCCAGGAGGCCCGTGTGGCCGGCCGCGCACGGATGAAGAAGCAGATCCCCAATTTCCGGAACCGGTGACCAGAGCAAGGAGCCGTATCAACCATGGTGTCGGGTGCGACGAGCCCCAGAGAAATCCAGCTGAACGGGTGCTTCAATTTTCGGGACCTAGGCGGGCTTCCCACCGATTCGGGAACCTCGATCCGCGAGCACACGCTGTTCAGATCGGACGCACTTGGGCGGCTCGACCGAAGTGATCAACGCGTCCTCGCCGACGTCGGACTGAAGACCGTCATCGACTTACGGACGTCGAAAGAAGTAGAGCAACACGGACTGTGCGCGTGGCACGAGCAATCACCGGACACCCATGCCTTACCGCTCGTGGCGTGGGAGTCGCTGCCGACGAAGTCGCAGTCGGAGGGATGGTGCACGCCCGCACCACTGATCGACGCGTACCATCAGATGCTCGAGGAAGGCCGAGAGGCGTTTGCGGCCGTGCTGGCGGTTCTTGCCGGCGGAGCTGCGTTGCCCGCCGTCGTGCACTGCACGTCTGGTCGGGACCGGACGGCCATCGTCATCGCAGTCCTTCTGTGAATCCTCGGCGTCCCCGATGAACGGATCGCGGAGGACTAAGCGCTCAGTGCGGCCGGTATGGCTCGAAGCCTGGAGTGGATGCGCGCACACGACCCGGTGGCGATGGCCACGATCGTCAAAGATGAGGCCTCGATGGTGTACACACCGCCGGAGGTGATGCTCGGGTTCCTCGACGCCTTCCGCTGCGAGTACGGATCCTTCGAGCGCTACGTCGATGCGATCGACCGGCGCGCCGAGGCCGGCCGCCTCCGGCAACTACTGACGGTCGGCGGCTGACCCCGGTTTCTCTAACGTCGCGGCCCGGTGAAGGCGTCTTGCTGCCAGCACTGTTCGCGCTCGAGCTGGTGGCGCAAATATTCCCGTGCGGCTTGCCGGCTCGGGTGTGATTCATCGGGTGTCGCGTCGATGACTGCGGTCAACGCGGCACGGAGGCGAATTGCGTCACGGTGAAGTTCTGCCAGCTCCGGGTGCTGCGGGGGTGGAGCACAAGTGACTGCGGCGGTGATGGCTGAGTGGACCTCGGCGGGGTGGTCCGCACGGTCGAGGGCCGCTGTGAGGATACTGCGTAATTCATTGTTGCCGGCATGCAGCGCCGAGACTTCTTCGGACGCGCGGACCCGCACGGAGCGCAGCATCTGCGCCACGGTCTTGCACAGGCTTGCCGCGTAGTCGTCGTGGACGTGTGGAGCGATGTCGGTTTCGACGGCATCGATGATCGACGTGAGAACGACATCTGTAGTGGGATAGATCATTGAGAAGACCTCACTTTTCCAGGGGCGCTACCGAAGAGGTCGGCCAGGCGCATCTCACTGTGGAAGCCGATTTCGGCGGCGTTCCACACGAACCGCAATGATGGTGTTTCCTGACGACGTACCTGTGCGGCGGCGTGGTGCGTGTACAGAAACTGCAACAATCCGTACAGCGCGCGGTAGAAGCTGATCCGCTCGACGGTGACCTCGATGCCTGTGCGGTCGTAGTAGTACGACAGCGCCTCGGGAAGCCCCCACAGGCGTCGGCCGTCTCGCTCGATCTCGGGAATCATCTCCTGGATTTGCGCAAAGTCGTACGCCGGATCACCGAGAGCTGCGAGTTCCCAATCGGACATCGCCACGATGCGTCCCTCGGACCAGACCTCCTCACCGTGCCCATTGGTGCCCTTGCACAGGGCGATCTGTGGGCAGTCCCTCGGAGCCGACTGTATGAGGCGGGAAACGGACTCGGCGAGCACCGGACTCGGTTCGAACTGGAATCGCGCGAGCAGTGACAAATTCGCACGAATCAGATTCTCCGCACAGTCCGCAGGAGAATCCGGCACCGCGAAGATGTCACCGAATCCGAGGCCTTTCCAGTCGGCGGTGTGTACGAGTGCGAGCTTGTCGAGATGCTCCTTCGACGCCGCAATCCGCATCTCGTCGTGTACTTCGTCGGTGCTGCCGATGAACGGAAGCTTCCAGTCGCCGGCGACGTGTGTGCGAACATACGCCGGCCTGGAGTCCGGATACCAGTCGGCGTCGTCTTCGAACCACAGCGCTGTCGACGTGGGAACAGGCGAGTCGCGCAGTAGCCGGTAGACGTCGAACTCGGTCTGCAGGGACGTCGGGATGATGCTGCCGGCGGCGTGGTCGCGGCGGACGATGAACTGTCGCGCCGACCACGTCCCACCGGTGCAGACGGTGGTTGCGACCGACCACGTCTCTCGTGAAACGCCCCGCGAGAGGCGTTCGACCGACGAGATCCGAATGTCGGTTGCTTGCGCGTCGATCTTGGCGAGTCGTGTACGGAACCACCGCTCGACGAATTCGACTTCTCCGAGTCCCGCCATCATTGAAGTCCGTACGGAGAGAAGGGACCGTCGAGGAAGAGTTCGGTGTGGCCGGCGCCGACCCACTGTCGTCCGTCGGGTGCGAGTGTCGTCACTTGAGACAGGTATTCCTTCCCATGGAGGTTGCGCTGGACGGTGCCGTCATACATCGTGTGATCGAAAGGCTGCTGTGCGAAGTCGAACTCGTCCCACTCGACGCTCACCCCTGGGCCGTGGTAGGTCCGCATCGATCCACCGTCTTTCCAGCTCCCGGACTGGTACCCGATGGTGGCGGTAACCCACGGCGGCGCTACCGGCTCGACGTGTTGTATCCACTTCCCACCGTCTGCATCCAGGAGGGTGACCGTCGCCGCTCGCAGCAAGCGCGTGCCTGGGACCAGTTCGAGTTCGTGTGTACCTCCCACCAGATCGACCGTCTCCGTGTCCCAGCCGATGTGAAGTCTGCCCTCGAACGGCGTACCGAAGGTGTCGTTCATCGGCACTTGTCTACCGTCGGGTGATTCGTGAATGGCGTAGAAGCCGGACAGTTCACCGGAGCCGAACAGCGTCCAGAATCGCAGGGCGCGAGGTACGCCCTCTGCCACCCGTGGCGGCAGGAAACGCGGGTCGGGTGCCAGCGGGGGACGTTCGTGGTAAAGGCCCCACGAGTGATCCCTGCTGCCGTACCAACTTTCGGGCTCCACCTCGATCCGTTCGCCATCGATCTCGATCCACCCGCGGGCCGTTCCGGCTTGGGAGTACCGCGTCTGGTCGGTGGTCGGCCGACCACGATTCGTGGCGAGATGGTGTGCTTCCTCGTAGGCCGGGGAGGAGCCCATCCAATTCAGGTCGAGCCGGAGACCGGAAGGGTTGTCGTCGAGTGAGAGATGAATGTCGCGGTAGGGCTCGACCACCGCGATGCGATATGGGCCTACGGCGGTGTCGCAGAGTTCCCGCCAGGTGCGACTGAACCGCACCGTCCTCTGTACCCCGTTTCGGATGAAACCGACGTATCCACCCACGATGTCAGTGTTCGGGTTGATGCGTAGACCCTGGAAGCACACGATCCCGTGGTCGGCGGAGAACACACTGAAGAAGTAGCCGTCGTCGAACCCGGGGTCGGTATTGGACACAACCGAGAGTGGGTGGGGAGTCTGGTGGACAGGAAGCTCGTCGTACTGACTGAGCATGGTGTTTCCTTTCGGCGGCCTCAACGGTGGCGGCGTTGATGTGAAGAAACCACTCCCTCAGGTCATCCCGCGGACCTGAGGAACTCGTATGCGCTATTATCTAGTACACGACTATCGTATCTCAGTGTGAAACTGATCACCAGGATTGTCGCCGGCGCGGACGAGTCCGATCGCGTGCATCCGCTGTAGTCGATCGCTCTCGGGCGAGGATCTCAGCCGCGGTCGACGGGTCCGAGATGGTCGAGTTCGCCGGTGTCGAGCCGCCGCACGATGCGAGGAGCTTCACCCGCATACATGTCTTCCCCCACGATCAGTCCGTCACGACTGATCGGCCAGACGATCAGTGCCTGATACTCGACCAGATACCATCCCGTTGGGTCGTCCTCGACGGTATCGTAGCCTCGCGCTGTCAGCATGGCGCCGGAGTACGCGTGGCGGAAGGTTCCCTCGGTGAGGACGGTGTCACGGTCCACCATGACGCGGACGATCTCGAATTCGAGGCGATTCTTTCCGATCCGAATTGCCGCCTGATAGAAGTTCGCCACTTCGTCGTAGCCCTGGGGCCCTACGCTCGCCGATGCACCCCAGACCTGATATCTGGGTTCGGCCACGAGCGTGGCCATCAGTGCGGGAATGTCTCCTCGAACTTCGGCCTCGACATGCCGAGCCACAACAGTCAGGTTGGCACGCAATCGGGGGTCACGCTCTGTTGCAGCGCGATTGGCGAGAAGCTGCCATGTCTCGGCAGCTCGTGGGCTCAATGGGGTGATCATGTGAGTCACCTGTCCTTTCTGTCCGGTCCGATTCTGTGTCGCCACGGCCATTGCCTCGACGGTATCGAAGTGCCAGACTGACAGAAGCGCAATAGTCGCGCAATGCACTATTTATCAATCAACTGCTTCTGCGGGCACACGGCTCGTGGTGATGTGAGCAGATCTGTAGAGAGGTGTGGCGAGTGAGTACAGCGTTGGTCACAGGCGCGGGGCAGGGAATCGGACGTGCGATCGCTCGACGCCTGACGGAGGACGGCTACTCGGTTGTCGCGGTCGACTTGGACCCCGAGACGGCGAAGGCGACGGCGGCGGAAGTCGGCGGTCGGGCGGTGGCGTGCGATATTTCGGACCCCGACGCGGTACGTGAGATGGCGGAAACCGTGGGGGATCTGGATGTGCTGGTGAACAATGCAGGCATCTTCCCGGCGGCCCCACTGGCCGACGTCGACATCAGCCAGTTTCGCCGTGTGATGGATGTCAATGTCGTCGGGCCTTTGCTGCTCACCCAGCAACTGCTTCCACAGTTGACCGCCTCCAGAGGTTCAGTAGTCAACATCGCGTCCATGGCGGCGAAGGTTCCGACACCGGGAACCGGTGCGTACTCGCCCTCGAAGGCGGCATTGGTGTCGTTGACCAAGCTCTGTTCTGTGGAATTCGCCCAGTCCGGTGTGCGATTCAATGCCGTGGCACCTGGGGGCGTAGCGACAGAAGGTACGGCCGCCGCGATGGCCGATCCCGCCCGCGAGGAGCGGTTCAACTCACTGATCCCTCTGGGCCGCAGGGCTACGCCCGAAGACATTGCGGATGTGGTGTCCTTCTTCGCGTCGAAGGACGCCCGCTATGTCACGGGTCAGGTGTTGTACGTCGACGGTGGTCTGTCGGAGGCCACGGTGCGATTCCTTCAGGCTGCACAACGTGGCTGATGACCCCTGGGAACGGTGACACCGAATGAAATCCGGATCCCGACCATAGCGGCGATCCGCGTGAGCGCATCAAGACTGACGCCCGGTCAGAAGCGAGTGGCCGACTACTGCATGGAGCGACCACAAGAAGTTGCGTGGGGCTCGGTGGCTGATCTGGCTGCACACTCACACACATCGTCCGCTACAGTCGTCCGCGCCTGCCGCAGTCTCGGCTATACCGGCTTTCAGCACCTCCGAAGTGCGCTTCTGCGTGAACTGGGCGCCTCGGCGCGGACTCCGGCGTCGAGTCGCCTGAGAAACCCTGCATCCAGCCTCGGGGTCGTCCGGACCACCCCTGCGGAAATGTCAGCAGGAGCCGGTGACTCTGCTCGCGCTTCTGATGGGCCTTCAGGTCGCAGTGTCCTGCGTGCGGCCCGGTTCGAGTCACAAGGATCGACACATGAATGTGCACACCGCTCACGTATGAGCCGAAGCCGGCTCCTGCCTGGGGCGACCGGTGTGATGTACGCGCTCGATCCTGGGCAGGAGGACGGTCGACTTCCTTCGGCCCGCTTATTTCATCGCGTTCAGATCGTCGATTCCGGCAACCGCGACGGCACCGCCCGTCGTTTGTCCTATGACGAGCCTCCCGGCGGCCGCAGCGACCAAATCGATGTCGCACGGCCCTGAGGCTGGACGGGGCAGATCGAAGTACTCGATCTGGTGAGTGGTGGTATCGAAGCGTCCGATTGTGCCTCCTCCCGTGAAGCCGCCGTTGGCGGACCAGAGGTTCCCGTCCGAACCCAGAACGAGCGGGCCCATGGAGGGAACGGGTACTTCGGGTGTTGCGATCGGATACTCGGTGATTGCGCCGGAAACTGGGTCGATACGACCAATTTTCGCTCCCAGCGTCTCGCTGAACCAGATGGCGCCATCGGGGCCGAGTGTGAGTCCCTGCGGTATGGCGGCGGCCGTTGGTACGTCGTGGTGCGTAAACTCTCCGGTCGCGGTGTCGTACTCCACGATCCTGTTGGCAAGGGCGGCGGAAAACATCATCTTGGTGCCGGCTCCCGGCATGATGATCGTGGTGGGAACGTTCAACCCGCCGCCCGGGATCGGTGTTTCGGTGATCTGGTGTGTGGCCAGATCGATACGCCCCAGATTCTGGGCGATCGACTCGGGGAAATACATCGCATTGTCCGGTCCAGGCCAGATATCTGTTGGAGTCGCGGTTGGATCGGCGGTGGGAAAGGTGCTGAACTGTTTGGAATAGGGGTCGAGAAAGGCGACACCGCTTGAAGTGTCAAAATATGTGAACCAGAGATTTCCGTCGGGTCCGAACGCCGCTCCGCCTGCTGTCGTTCCCGGTACCGGGAGCGGATAGCGATCGATCTCGCCCGTGGCGGGATCGAGGGCACCAAGGCTTCCGACGCTCCCGTTCGTTCCTGGGTTGACGATCTCTTCGACATAGATCTGGCCAGTTGGTGCGTGATAGATGCCCTCACACGGGGCGTGCAACGGATCCGGATACTCCACAAAGCCGCCCAATGGGGCGGCGAACGCAGCCGTCATCGAGAGCGTCCAAGCAGTGACGGTGGCAACCGGGACGGCGATCGAAACCTGTGCCCTGGAATAGGAATTTTGTCGAATCTTCACTGTGATCCCTTCTTGTGTGACGAAGCCGCGTGTTCGCAGCGACAAGGCCGCGGAGAGTGGGTTACGCCGGATCGTTCGGAGCATGCTGTAACGCAGAGTATCTCGGGAAACGGACCGTACCCGGTCTGTCGGCAATCCGTCGAGCTATAAAGTCTACTTACAAATAGTCCAGGAACCGACTACGATGGGTGATCGGCGTCACATAGCGCCTGGTCGATCGGTGGCCCGCAGATGCGGCGCATCCCCAGCCGGCATACACCGCCGGCAAGGAGGAACCCTGATGCCGGGGTGCGATCTCGATCGCTCAATGCTCACCCACAATGAGGAGTCTGGATGACAATCCGCAGGTCATCAATTGTATTGTTACTGATCGGCTTAGCGCTGGTCGTCGCGGCCGGCGTGATCCGATTCGTTGCGCTCCCCTCGCTGACGAAACTCCCGGCCGACCTGAGTCAGGGCCAGAAGTACGAGGGGACGATGAGCGCGCTGAACCCCCAGGCGTTCGCTGCCAACGACCTTGCGAATCTGATCACGCCGGAGATGCCGATCACCGCCGACAGATCACTGACCGTCGACGCGACAGATGGCGACACGGCGATCGTCACCAGCAACACCGCAATCACGCTGCCCGACGGGTCGACGCAGAAGGACGTGCACAGTTACGCGGTCAGCCGCGTGGATTACGCGCCCGTCTCGCTGACCGATGGGCAGAAGGAGTCGCTGCTTCCTACTGAGGACAAGGCGACGTTCGAGGCGCATGAGGGCAACGCGTTCAGTTTCCCGATGGATCCCGCCGAGGATGGCAATCTCCTCTATGACGCTGTCACCCGATCCGGGCAGGCAGCGACGTTCGTGGGCGCAGGAACCCTCGAGGGGCGTGAGGTAAACAACTATGAGGTCAACGCATCCGGTCCGATCGCGAGCCCGACGGTACTGGCCCAATTCGAAGACTTCCCACCGCAACTCCCCAAGGCGGTCGTGGCAGGCCTACTTCAGGCGGGCATCGTCCCCGCGGATTCCCATGCGGTTCTACAGGATGGTCTCGCCACGCTTCCCGATGTTCTCGAGATCGGATTCGGCAGCTCCAACGTGGCAGAACTGTCGGTGGACAAGCGTTTCGGTGCCCCGATGGACGTGAACCAGACGCAGAGCATGTACGTGACTGTTCCGGTGAACGGCGAGGACGTTCCTGTACTTCCGTTGTCGACAGTGAAACTGCGCACCGCGGACAGTGAAGTCACCGCACTGGCGGGTGAGCTGTCGAAGAATGCCTCGCTGCTGTCCATCTTGGGTGTATGGGTGCCCATCGGGCTCGTCGTCCTCGGACTGCTCTTACTCCTGATCGCAATGGCACGGTGGCGCAAGCCCGTCTCCGTCACATCAGAGCGCAGGGCCGAAACGGCACACGTCTGATTCGGCTACGGACGACAAGGGTGGGCTCGTGCGTCGTACGCACGAGCCCACCCATCCAATGTATGTTCGAATTGCGTTTTTTCAGTGGGGGATCGGGGTGCCGTTCCAATCCACGAGCGTCCATCCTGTGTCCGGGGTCCCGGTGACGACGACGTACCCGGTATTGCGGAGGGGGTTGGATTTCAGCAGGCCTATGTCGGGGTTGTCGACGTTCATCAGTGTCCAGATCATGATCGACCCGCCGTGTGCAAACGCGATGGGGTGCGTGTCCCCGCTGTCGTACATCTGCTCGACGGCGTCGTCGAAACGGTGATCGAATTCGTTGCCGTCCAGAGAGCCTGGGATTCGCTCGTTACGCTGCCCCTGCGCCCAGCTGATAGGCGCTGACAGGTACGTGCTCTGCGCCGCGGCTTCGGGTTGCCCTTCATACTGTCCGGCTTCGATTTCTCGTAGACCGGGCAGTACCTCGACAGGCTCGTCGACTGCGCGGGCCATGAACTCGGCGGTCTGCTGGGTGCGCACCATCGTGGAGGCGTACACGCCGTCGAAGTCCTGACCGGCGAATCTGTCGGCCGCAGCGCGCGCCTCCTGTCGGCCCTTGTCGGTGATGTCCGGGCCGGGTGTGGACGTGTCGATGAGCCCGGAGGCGTTACCCGAGGACTCCGCATGGCGCATCAGCGTGATCGTGATCAGACCCGCGTCGCCCTCGGGGGGAGTCGACTCTACGCTGTGCGTGGAATCGCCTGTGGCACTGCCGCACGCCGTCACCGTGGCGACGGTGAAAACAGCTGCAGTCGCGGTGGAGAGAATACTACGTCGCCGGTCCATGGATCGTTCCCTTCTCGGATGACGGCCCTGTGTTGTGCCCTGTGTTGTCGGCCGATCGCCGTCAGGCCTCTCTGCCGAGGTAGCCCTCCTGCATGACGCTCGCAACCAACGTCCCCGAGCGGTTGTAGATGTGCCCGGATGCGAGTCCGCGACTTCCCGTGCCGTTCGACGAGTGCTGGTCGTAGAGAAGCCAGTCTGCAAAGTTCGCGGGCCGGTGGAACCAGATCGCGTGGTCGAGAGAGGCGACGATACCGGGACCTTGGGAAGTCTTGCGCGCCGGAAGCATGACCGAGTCCAGCAGCGTCAGGTCGCTGATGAAGGTGATGAGGCAGCTGTTCAGGACCGGGTCGTGCGGAACTTCACCGTCGGGTCGCAACCAGAGTTGGCTGCGCGGTGGTGGCGCGGTCTCGAGATCCAGTGCGACGCGGGGCGGCGCGTTCACATAGCGCATGTCGAAGGGACGCCGACGAATCCACCAACCGTCATATTCCCCAGCGTACGGAGCGAGTTGCTCCTCGATTCGGGTCAGACTGTCCGGCTGGGGAACTGTCGGAATCTGCTCCTGATAGTCGATGCCGGTCACCCGAGCGCTGAAAGAGATCAGCGCCTCGAAAATGGTGATCCCGTCCTGCGCTGCAGCCACTTTCCGCGCTGAGAAGGATCCACCGTCCCGCAGACATTCGACCGTGTAGACGAGTGGAGCGACTGGGTCACCGGGCCGGAGGAAATATCCGTGCAGGCTGTGCGGCAGGCGTCCCCGCACAGTGCGTCCGGCCGCCATCAGGGCTTGTGCGGCGACCTGGCCTCCGAATACACGCTGTCGGTCCTCATCGGGTTGTGCACCTCTGAAGGTCCCCGCGCTGATCTCGTCGAGAGCGAGGAGATCGAGGATCTCGACTACGGTCGAGGTCATGGCGTGCCGCGTCCGGGAGTCTGGTGTGCCGCGCGCACGGCGCGGGTGGAATGCCCGATCACAGCGAGGCAAGCCCCGGCATGTCACCGCTCTTGACCGCGGTGCCGAGTTCAGTGCGAAGGGCGGCGCAGCTTCCCAGTAGTTGTTCCAGGATCAAGCCACGGCGGAGATACCTGTGAAAACTGTGTTCCCAGGTGAATCCCATGCCGCCCAGCAGCTGCTGGCAGTTCTCGGCCGCGCTGCGGAAGAAGCGCCCGGACAATGATTTTGCGAGGATCGATGCTTCGGCCGCATCGCCTTCCCAGGCCGCATCGGCGGCAAGTTCTGCACATTCTTGCCAGACTCGGGTGTCTGCGAGCGCATGTTTCACAGCCTGGAAGCTGCCGAGTTCGCGGCCGAACTGCTTGCGTGAGGAGACATGGTCGACGGTGGCCGTGAGCATTTCACGTGCAATCGCGTTCAGCTCGTACGACAAGGCGCGGTACGCCGCTGAGCGGACGTCTCGCCAGAGATCGGCGGCTTCGGCGCCGGTGGACACCACCGTTCCCGCGAGGTTGCCCGTGACGCCGGTCCACCCTGATTCCGGCTCGATACCGGCGGGCTCGAACGTCAGGTTCTGTTCGTCGAGCGGAGCGCGGACGACGACGAGGTCTTCTCCGATGCGTGCGGGAACGAGTAGACACGCTGTGGAACGAGGGTCCAGTGAGACGATTCCGGAGACCGCGATGGTGCAGTGATCGGAGCCGGTCGTTGCCGGGTTCTCGACAACGCTTCCGACACGAGCCGTTCCGAGCGAGGGAAGGACAACGCGGGTGACCGGTGCGTTCGACCGGCGTTGCCATTCGCTACGGCCTGTCGCCGCAAGCGCCACATCGTCGACGAACGACGCATGGGGAAGCAACCTTCCCTGGAGGTCGGCCAGGATCGCGACGGCTGTGTGCGCGTCTTCGGCGAGTAGTTCGTGCCAGCCGAAGTCCGCGACAGCAGCCGGCCACGCGTCGGGGCCTGCCGCGGCGGTCACCTTCTCGAGGCTGGTGCGAAACAGATCTTTCTCGTCGGTGTCCATCATTTCTCCCGTGGAAGGCCGAGGATGCGTTCGGCGATGACGTTGCGCTGAATCTCTTTCGCGCCGCCATAGATCGAGGACGCGCGTGAATAGAGATAGTCGGTTCGCCAGTCCTTGGACTCGCGGTCGTTGCGAAAGAGCACTGTTTCCGGCATCGCTTCGAGCGCCGAGTCGAAGAGGAGCTTTTCGGCGGTCGACATCAGGTACTTGTCGAACGAGGGGAGTACACCGAGATCCTTGCCGGCGGACAGTGAGCGCAGCGTGCGGCGTGAGAGAAGCCGCAGTGCGGAGATCAGTTCGAACGCTTCGCCGGCGCGGGCAGCGGTAAGCCCCGGTGCGTCCGCAACGAGTCGGTCCAGCCGCCACCGCATCCACGCCTGCCGCTGCCACGCGGCGGCACCTCGCTCACAGCTGAGGATGAACATCGCGATCGCCCAACCGCCGTCGACGTCGCCGAGCATCCGGGATTTCGGCACCTGCACGTTGTCGAAGTGAAGACTGGAGAAGTCCGCCTCGCCGGTGATGGCGACGAGCTGGCTGACAGTGATGCCCGGTGTGTCCATGTCGACGAACAGGGCGGTGATCCCCCGATGCGCGGAGTCGGGGGCACCGGTGCGGGTCAGGACGATGCATCGGTCCGCGAACTGCGCCCAGCTCGTCCAGATCTTCTCGCCGTCGACCACCCAGTGATCGCCGGCGTCGACGGCCTTGGTGCGCAGCGATGCGAGATCGCTGCCCGCGCCAGGTTCGGAAAATCCCTGGCACCAGCTCTCTTCGCCGCGCAGGAGTCGAGGGAGAACCTCGGTGGCGAGCTCTGGTTGCGCGTAGCGGGCGATGGCCGGTCCGAGTACTTCCTGCGTCGCGAACGAGAACGGTGGGGGATAGCCCGCGGCTGCGAGTTCTTCGCTGACGACTGCTCGTAACGCTGTCACGCCGCCGCACCCGCCGAGCTCGGCGGGCCAGCCCAATCTGATCCAGCCGGCCTCGTAGAGCTCACGCTGCATTTTCGACAACGTCGAGAAGATGCCGTCGACGTCGGTAGGAAGCTCACGGAACTGCTCGAGTGTGTCGGCGCGTTCGGCGAGCCAGCTGCGGAACGCTGTCCGCAGTTCGTCGATCGACATATCGCTGCGCAGTGCCGGCTGGATCATGGTCATCAGTGCACCCCTGCCTCGAGGATGTGAACGGCGCATGCCGACGCAAGTCCGATGACGTGCGTGAGCCCGACTTTCGCCCCGGGGATCTGGCGGTCGCCCGCTTCGCCCCGGAGATGAGTCGCCACCTCGTAGATGTTCGCGATGCCGGTGGCGCCCAGGGGGTGGCCCTTCGACAGCAGGCCGCCGGACACATTGACGGGGGTCTTTCCGTCACGCCACGGCGCGCCGGAGTCGAGGAAGTCCCCGGCGCCGCCCGGTTCGCACAGCCCGAGGTTGTCATAGTGAATCAACTCGGCCGTCGCGAAGCAGTCGTGCAGTTCGACCAGGTCCAGGTCCTCTGGGCCGACGCCGGCCTGTTCATAGGCCGCGGTGGCGGCGTTCCGGGTGAGGGTGCTGACGTCGGGCTGGACCTGTCCACCCTCCACCCAGGGATCAGAGGTCAAAACGGAAGCCGAGATCTTGACGGCCCGCCGACGAATATCTGGATCCATGGTCTTCAGTTTGGCGTCGGAGACTACAACGACGGCGGCGGCGCCGTCGGTGTTGGGGCAGCACATCGGCAACGTGTTGGGAAAGGCAATGACATCGGCGTTCAGGATGTCGTCGAGGCTGAATTCCTTGCGGTAGTGCGCCAGGGGGTTGAGCACCGAGTGCGCGTGGTTCTTCTGGGCGACTTTGGCGAAATGGGTGGCGGTGACCCCGTGCGCGAGGGCGTACTCGGTCCCGGCCTGCGCGAAGACTCCCGGCATGATTCCGGTGCCGAGGATGCCCTCGGTCTTGAGGACGGAGCCGTAGCGACCGCTGGGGCTGTAGACTTTCCTGGTGTCGCGCTTCTTGGCTGCGCCGCCGATCAGTCCGCCCTTACCCATCTTCTCGGCGCCCACGGCGAGTCCGATGTCGGACTCGCCGGCCTTGATCGACAGGAGGGCGACTCGAAGTGCCGTGGCACCGGTCGCGCAGGCGTTCACGACGTTGTAGACGGGGATGCCCGTCTGACCGATCTGCTTCTGCAGTCGCTGCCCGTTGTGAGAGTTGGCTTCGTACACGTTCCCCATGGTGAGGATGTCGATGTCGTCGATCGCCACGTCGGCATCGGCGAGGGCATCGAGCGCCGACTCGGCGGCGATGTCGATGAGATCCTTGTCGTCGTGACGGCCGAACGGCGTCATGGACGCGCCGATGATCCAGATGTCGCCGCTGCTCATTCCTGCTCCTTCACGGGCTGGTATCCGAACGCGATCGCCTCGGTTCCGTCGTCGTCGACGCCGGCCACGAACGTCGTCATGGTGACGGGCAGGCCTGGGGTGATGTCGTCGAGTTGGGCATCGAGAAGGTTCGCCTTGACGACGCCTCCTCCGTCGAGTTCGACGATCGCGGAGATGTAGGGCACCGGGACGGAGGGGGCCGCCCGATGGACCTGGGTATAGCCGCGCAGCCGCCCGGTGCTCGAGAGCGCCTTCGATGTGAAGTCTCGCCTACCGCAGTGCGCACAGGCGTTGCGTCGGTCGAAGTAGAGGGCGTCGCATTGCGCGCACATCCGCGCTTGGAGGTGGGGTGGGTCGCCGAGCACCAGGTAGTCGACGACCGGAATCTGTCCCGGCATGGTGATCCGTCCGATCTGCGTAATAACGGTGGAGGCCGAGCGGCTACACACAAAAGCTCGACATGAAAATAGTATATGAGTAGAGTTTCATGGCAAGCAACCGTGCTCGGCATCGGGTTGCTGGATCACACGTCACCGGCAGCAAGGACACGACAATATGGCTCAGGCATGGATAGTCGACGGCGTTCGAACACCGCGTGGCAAGGGAAAACCGACCGGAGCACTGCACGGTGTCCACCCGCAGGAGCTGGTCGCTCAGCTCCTCGCGGCGCTGTCTGAGCGCAACAACATCTCGGCCGCCGACGTCGACGACGTCATCATCGGGAACGGTGATCAACGAGACGACCACGGCGACGACATCGGGCGCCTGGCGGTGCTGGCGGCCGGCTGGCCAGTGACCGTTCCCGGCGTGACCCTGAACCGGTTCTGCGGTTCGGGTCAGCAGGCGGTGATGTTCGGCGCCGCAGGAATCGCGGCGGGTTGGCAGAAACTCGTCGTCGCCGGCGGTGTGGAGTCGATGTCGCGGTACCAGCCTCGACGCACCAGCGGTCGCCTCGATGGAGGGAATGCCGCGATCCTCGAGAAGCATGCTCTGGTCCCGCAGGGAATCTCGGCCGACTTGATCGCTTCGGTGGAGGGGTTCTCTCGCGAGGATGTGGACCACCTTGCGCTGCAGAGCCAGCGGAAGGCTGCCGAGGCTGTCGCCGAGGGACGATTCGCGCGCAGTCTCGTTCCGGTGCGTGACGGCGAGGGCGAGGTACTTCTCGAGGCCGATGAGCATTTGCGACCGCAGACGACCGCGGAATCGCTGGCCGCATTGGAGCCGTCCTTCGCGCGCAGCGGATCCAAAGTGCGTGAACCGGAAGGTATCTCTTTCGATGAGATGTGTATCGATGCGTATCCGCTGATCGCCGAAGTCAATCATGTTCACCATGCGGGCAATTCGTCAGGGGTTGTCGACGGTGCGGGTGTTCTCCTGCTCTCCTCCCCTGATTACGCGAAGGCCCATGGTCTTTCGGCGCGTGCAGTGATCCGGACGGCGGCCGTGGCGGCAGCAGACCCGGTCATCATGCTGACCGCCCCGGGGCCGGCGTCCGAGCGGTGCCTCGAACAGGCCGGGATGTCCGTGCAGGACATCGATCTGTGGGAGATCAACGAAGCCTTCGCGGCGGTGCCGCTCAAGGTGATGCGCGATCTGAAGATCGACCCGGATCGCGTCAACGTCAATGGCGGCGCGATCGCACTGGGTCATCCCATCGGCGGGACCGGACCCATGCTGTTCCAGACGGTTCTCGACGAATTGGAGCGGCGCGACCTCGCCACTGCCCTCGTCACGATGTGCACCGGGGGCGGCATGGCCACGGCCACGATCATCGAGCGAATCTGACACCCTTGATCGTATGGTCTAATGTTGGATAATCCATTTACCGAATATTTACGGTGCAGACATATCTGATGTGACGGAGTTGATCGCGAGTGGCCCAGCAAGTGCGTACATCGGAACACCACGCGCCCGCCTCCGGGCCGCTGACAGGCCTGAAGGTTCTGGAGCTCGGTGGGATCGGCCCCGGTCCCTTCGCAGCGATGTTGCTGTCCGACATGGGTGCAGACGTGGTGCGGGTGGACCGTCCGGGACCTGAGAATGATCTTGGAGCGACTGACGTGCTTCAGCGCGGGCGGCGTTCGGTCGTTCTCGATCTTCGTCGGCAGGAATCCGTCGCGGTGCTCTTGGACCTGGTCGAGCGAGCGGACGTCGTCATCGAGGGCTTTCGACCGGGGGTCGCGGAACGTCTCGGCGTCGGGCCCGAGGATTGCCTTGCCCGAAATCCGCGGATCGTCTACGGCCGGATGACCGGGTGGGGCCAATCGGGGCCGTGGTCGCAGATGGCCGGGCACGACATCAACTACGTGGCTCTGACAGGCGCCCTGCACGCGGTCGGTCGTGCGGGTGAACCGCCCGCGGTCCCGGTCAACATGCTGGGCGATTTCGGTGCAGGGTCGACCTACCTCGTCATGGGCGTGCTCGCGGCACTCTGGGAATCGAGAAACTCCGGTCGCGGGCAAGTCGTCGACGCCGCCATCGTCGACGGTGCTGCGTCGCTCACGACCATGCTGCACGGCATGCTCCACGCCGGAAGCTGGAAAGATGAGCGCGGAGTGAACCTCCTCGACACCGGCCGTCCCTGGTACGACGTCTACGAGACATCCGACGGTGGATGGATGACCGTGGGCGCGCTGGAATCGAAGTTCTACGGGCAGTTCGTGAAGCTTCTCGGACTCCCCGAACAGTTCGCACGGCGCCCGAAAGAGGACGGGTGGGCTGAGCTTCGCAAACATATCGCCGATCGATTCCGGAGCAAGACCCGCGCCGAGTGGACCGCGGTCTTCGAGCACACGGACGCATGCGTTGCTCCGGTGGTGACTCTCGGCGAAGCCGCCGATCACCCGCATCTGCGAGATCGGCAGACGTTCGTCGACATCGCCGGTGTGCGGCAGCCGGCGCCCGCTCCACGCTTCGATCGAACTCCCAGCGCGGTGCAACGTCCGCCCGCCCGATTGGGTGAGCACACTCTCGAGGTACTGACCGATTGGGGGTTGGCGGACGGAGGGGCGTTGATCGCCGACGGTATCGCCGGGAACACCTATCAGGCCTCGCCGAGTTCGTAATCGCCTGCGCCCCGACGGACAACACAGACAGGAAGAGTAGATGTCGATCAACCCAGCAGCCATCGGTGCGGTGACGGAGCCGAAACTCGTTTCGTGGACCGACCGGGACACCCTTCTCTATGCACTCGGTGTCGGAGCAGGCACGGACGACCTGTCATTCACCACGGAGAACAGCAACGGTGTCGCCCAGCAAGTGCTGCCCACCTACGCAGTCATCGCGTGTGCCGGCTTCAGCGCACTGTCGAAGGTGGGAAAGATCAACTGGGGAAAACTTCTTCACGGATCGCAAGACGTCAGACTATTTTCTCCACTCCCGCCCGCCGGCAGCCTCGAGGTCGTATCCGAGGTAGCCGACATCCAGGACAAGGGGGACGGGAAGAACGCTGTCATCGTCCTGCTTGCCCGGGGAACCGATCCGGAGACCGGCTCCCCGGTAGTGGAAACCCGCACCACCCTGATCATCCGTGGCGCCGGCGGCTTCGGCGGCGAGCCGGGGACACGCTCCGATGCTGTCGTGATTCCCGACCGTCTGCCGGATGCACGAATCAGCCTGCCGACCCGCGAAGATCAGGCCTTGCTCTATCGGCTCTCCGGCGACCGGAACCCCCTGCACAGCGACCCCTGGTTCGCCACGGAGAAGGCGGGTTTTCCTCGTCCGATTCTGCACGGACTGTGCACGTATGGCGTCGCGGGGCGTGCGCTTGTCGCTGAGCTGGGTCACGGCAAAGCACAGAGCATTACGGCGATCGCCGCGAGATTCACTTCCCCGGTCTTCCCCGGTGAGACGTTGACGACGTCGATGTGGACGACTGAACCGGGGGTGGCGGTGTTCCGCACCGAGGCAGTTGCACCTGACGGTACGAACGTGCGCGTGGTACTCGACGACGGCCACGTCGAATACACCGGCTGACCACTGGGTCACCCGGTTGCCCGAGACAACCCCTGAGGAAGCACATGTTCACCACCGATTTCACCACCACCTTCGGAATCGAACACCCGATCGTCTGTGGTGGTATGACCGCCGTGGGTACTGCCGAGCTGATCTCGGCAGTTGCGAATGCGGGTGCCCTCGGCTTTCTTACTGCATTGACGCAGCCCACGCCGGAGCACCTGGCGAAGGAAATCGCACGCTGCAAGGAGATGACCGACCGTCCGTTCGGGGTCAATCTGACGATTCTGCCGACCATCGATCCTGTTCCTTACGACGAGTATCGCGATGCGATCATAGACAGCGGTATCAAGATCGTCGAGACTGCGGGCAGTAACCCCGCGCCGCACTTGCCGGCCTTCAAAGCTGCGAATGTGAAGGTCGTTCACAAGGCCGTCGCGGTGCGGCACGCGTTGAAAGCCGAGGCACTCGGCGTCGACGCGGTGAGTATCGACGGTTTCGAGTGCGCGGGCCATCCGGGCGACGACGACATTCCGGGTCTCGTGTTGATTCCGGCAGCAGCACGCGCTTTGTCCATCCCCATCATCGCCAGCGGCGGGTTCGCGACCGGTGCGGGCCTCGTTGCGGCGCTGGCGCTCGGTGCTTCGGCTGTCAACATGGGCACGCGTTTCGTCGCAACCGACGAGGCGCCCGTGCACGACAACGTGAAGCAGCAGATCGTGGCCAATGACGAACGATCGACGGTGGTCGTGTTCCGAGAGTTCAGGAACACCGCACGTGTTGCGCGCAACGCGATCTCCGAGCAGATCGTGGAGATATCGAGCAAGCCGGGCGCCACTTTCGAGGACGTCGCACACCTCGCCTCCGGTAAGCGGGGGCGAACCCAGGTTCTCGAACACGGCCTCGTCGACGACGGTATGTGGTGGGCGGGTCAAGCCCAGGGGCTGATCCACGAGGTGGCGTCCTGTGCGGAGGTAGTCGACCAGATCATCGCAGACGCCAGCGAGGTGCTCGGGCACCGTCTCCAATCCATGTCGACGTAGCTGCCGTACACATACGAAGACCGCGCTCATCGAGTAGGACCTCGGAGAGCGCGGTCTTCGCTTGCGGCCTCAGTGGGACCGATCGAGATCGCCGGCCACTCGTCGAACAGGTGCGAGTAGTTCGACCAAGGCAACTGCGGGAGCCTGTCAGTAGGTGACGAGGTTGTCGGATCGCAGATGGCCGAGTTCGTTCACGGTGTGCATGGCCCACCGTCCGTCAGCATGGAAGACGCGGGTCACTGAAGTGTGCGCCGCGTAGAAGAACATGTCTTCGCGGATATCGAAAGTTGCAGCCAAGAACGCGCTGATGACGCCGCCATGAGCGACGACCGCGAACCGCTCACCGTCGTGTCGGAGTGCCAACTTCTCGATCTCGCGGTACACGCGTACGCGGAACTCGTCGCTGGGTTCGCTGTGGGGAAATGCCTCCCAGCGGCGTGTTCGGAGGAACTCGTCGCTCGCGGCCGAGAGCTCGTCCGCTGTGGGGTCCGGATGCTCCTCGTCTCCGAATCCGAAGACATCGATCTCTCGTAGGCCGGTGACCACGACGGGGTCGGGCGAGGACGATCGGGCCCGCGCCACTCGCATCGCGGTCTCGTGCGCCCGCTCGAGATCACTGCAATAGATCGCTGCGAACTGTTCGGGCGCGAGGTGCCCCGCCACTGCATCCGCCTGGTTCTGTCCGACGTCCGAGAGCGGTGGATCCAAATGCACTGCGCGAGGAGCGGTCCTGGGAGGAGAAACCTGTTGGGCGTGCCGTACGAGAACAACCTCCGTCCGTGGTCCCTCGATCAGTAGCGCGCGGTGGATCCGATCGCGCGTCGACGGCGTCGAATCGGGCGAGGGGGTCGGGTGGGCCTCATTCATAGCGAATCAATTCCTCGAGTTGCTCGCGGGGGGAATGCGATGGTGAGCTCACGCGAGATCGGATGCCGGCCACCAGCGTGACAGCATCCCGGCGACGGAATCCTCGCCACGTGCGGGGAGTCGCCCCATGTAGCTGAGGTCGGAGCGATCACGCCGTGAACGTGCGAATCCACGTGGCTGCTCTGCTTCCGAGAGCATCGGTTGACGGAGGCGCCATTCGCGAACCACGATGCGATGCGCGATTCTCCACCCGGCCCCCGGCCGGTTCTCGAATCGGTCTATGTAACGGCACCCGAAGACATCCATGATCAGCTCGTCACTGTCGGTGGGCCGCACGTGGTGGGCGACGCAGTAACTCTCGACTCGCGCCGTGTCACCGTCGACGTCGATCAGGCTGTTGTGCAGCGTATGCATCGTGCTGTCGAAATGAAGGAGGTGTTCCATCACCCACTCCACATAGGCGTCCGGTCCACCGTGGAACGCTCCGCCGTGGTCATCGATGGCGTCGTCGTGATAGACGGATCGGACGAGTTCGCCGTCGCGCCGGTCGATTCCCCGGCAATACAATTTCAGCGCCCGATCGATGTCACGTTCGGCCGCGAGGAGTTCCACTGTGGCTGTGAGGTCTGACAACGATGTCTCCGAACTGGTGGTCTCGACAATGCTGGAGTCGTAGCCGGCGCGGTGTGATCGCCCGACATGGTGACAGCCAATCACTCTTGTAATCAATAATCAACCAATAGATAGTATGAGGGTGTGGGGCGTCGCTCGGTGTCTTCCGGTCGCCGCAGCCTCTCGCCGGCGCCGAGGTCGGCGCCGGGTGGCACAGCGGATTACACGCCCCTTTTTGCGTCAGTGTTTCGAACGGGAGTGGGTATCGAATGCCGGTTTCTATCAGTGATCGCAGTTCGCTCGGAGTCGGCATCGTCGGGCTCAGCGCATCGGGCGGGTGGGCAGCCAATGCCCATGTACCGGCCCTGTCGCGGCTCGCTGGGTACGAACTGCGTGGATTGGTATCCAGCAGCGCAGCCACAGCGAAGGCCGCGAGTGACAAGTTCGGAGTCGACCTCGCATTCGACAACGTGCACGAGCTGGCCGAGCGGGAGGAGATCGACCTCATCGTCATTACGGTCAAGGTTCCCGAACATCGGCAGCTCGTCATGACGGCTCTCGACCGCGGGAAGGCGGTTCTGTGTGAGTGGCCTCTCGGTAACGGACTCGAGGAGACCGAGCAGCTCGCGGAAGCGGCAGAGAAGCGGGGTCTGCGAGGATTCGTCGGTCTCCAGGCACGGTCGGCTCCGACCATCCGATACATGCGCGACCTGATCGCCGACGGATATGTCGGAGAGGTGCTGTCGACCAGCCTCATCGGATCGGGAGGGACGTGGGGAGCGACCGTCGACGAGAGGAACGCATACACCCTCGACCGTGCAAACGGAGCGACGATGCTGACCATCCCGTTCGGCCACACCATCGACGCCCTCGCCATGGTGCTTGGGGAGTTCGATGACATCGCGGTCACCACAGCGACACGACGACGACAGGTCGTCGACAGCGGCTCCGGTAGCGCCATCCCGATGACCGCTGAAGACCAAATCGCGGTGAGCGGTCTTCTCGAAAGCGGTGCGGTCGCATCCCTGCACTTCCGGGGTGGAATATCCCCGGGGACGAACTTCCTCTGGGAGATCAACGGCACTGCCGGCGACCTCGTGCTTACAGGGAACTCCGGGCATCTGCAGCTGGCCGACACCGAGCTGCGGGGCTCCCGTGCGGGCAGTGCCCTGGCAGTCATGGCGCCGCCTCGACGGTACGAACTCGTACCGCGGGACAAGTTCGGCGACGCGCCTCGGGCATATAACGTTGCGTGCGCGTACGCGCAGATTCGGGACGATCTCAATTCTGGTACTGCGGTCGCGCCCACGTTCGCGCATGCTGCGGGTCGTCACAGTCTGCTCGAGCGTATTCGGGCGACCGGTTCGAATCGGTGCGAGTCGCGATGACGAGTGCCGCGTGCGCCGTCCGATCACAGAGACGACGTCGAGACGCCCGACGCCGGTAGTGATCTGTTGCACAGTGCTGTACGATCGATTTTACTCTAATAATCGACAATTAATGTGTCGAGTAACACCGCAAACCGAGCACGAGGGCAGAATCGATGAGCACCGGAAGTCCGAACCACGAAGACACGTCGCAGGAACTGAGCCTGCTGCAGACGCTTCGCCTGAAGGGGCGCGCAACGCCCGATGCACTCGCGTCCGCTGCCGGGATCGACGAATCAACCGTTGAACGACTGGTAGAGAGCGCTGTCACCGCCGAATACTGCACTCGAACACATCAGTTGGTGAAGCTGTCGGCGATGGGAAAAGAGCGTCTTACCCAGCTGGCCGCCGTTGAGCGAGCGTCGGTCGACCACACCGGCCTGGAAAGCCTGTACGAGGAGTTCGACTCCTACAACGACGAATTGAAGACCCTCGTCACCGACTGGCAGATGAAGGACGCGCATACGCCCAACGATCACGCGGATGCGGCCTACGACGACGAGATCGTGCGCCGGCTGTCCGCGCTCCATGAATCGTTCCTGCCTTGGCTGGGAAAGCTCGCTGCGCTCAACCGGCGCCTGGCTCATTACACAGCCCGATTCGACAACGCGCTCCAGAAAATCAGCGGCGGTAACCACAGCTTCATCGCGAGACCGATCGCCGACAGCTACCACACTGTGTGGTTCGAGCTACACGAAGAATTGATCGGATTGCTCGGCAGAGACCGCGCATCCGAAGCCGCGGCCGGCCGCGCCGTCTGACCCGCGTCACCACTTCTGGACCGAAACTTTCTCGAGGAAGGACATAAGATGACGTTCTTGCGCCTGGGGCAGTGCCCGGATGCGACGCGCGAGCTCATCGGAGGAAAGGCATTCAGCATCAATTCGATGCTCACCCTTGAACTCCCCGTGCCGCCCGCATTCGTACTCGGAACCGATGAATGCACACGGTACTACGCTTCTGATCGGAAGCTCGCCGACGATGTGCTGGCTGAACTGAGGAGCGGGATCGAGAATCTGGAGAGCACACTCGGACGTACGTTTGGAGCGGCGCACAAGCCGCTGCTCGTCTCTGTTCGATCGGGAGCGCCGCGCAGTATGCCGGGCATGATGGACACTGTCCTGAACCTCGGTATCACTGACGCTGTCGAGAAGGCTCTTCGTGAGGAGACCGCCGACGCCGGTTATGCCGCCGACACCCATCGCCGTTTCAAGGAACAGTTCCGAAAGGTCGTCGGAAGCGACCCGTCGCCGGAGCCCTGGGAACAGCTCGGGGCCGCTGTGGCGGCCGTATTCGATTCTTGGCACTCGCCTCGAGCCGTTGCGTATCGCCGCCACCACGGGATCTCTGACGAAGGGGGTACCGCCGTCACCGTCCAGGCGATGGTCTTCGGGAATTTGGACGACCACTCAGGGACCGGTGTGTTGTTCACCCGTGACCCCGTCACCGCTCAGTCGGAGCCCTTCGGCGAATGGCTTCCCAAGGGGCAGGGTGAAGATGTCGTCTCCGGACGTTGCACACCGCTCACTCTCGGTCACCTCGCCGAATTCATGCCCGATGTCCACCGCCAGTTGATGGAGTCGGCAGCGCTTCTCGAACGCACCTTCCGCGATGTCCAGGACATCGAGTTCACAGTGGAGTCCGGGCATCTGTGGTTGTTACAAACTCGGTCGGCAAAGCGCTCGGCGAGCGCTGCAGTGCACCACGCAGTCACCTTCGAAAAGGAAGGCATCGTCACGGCCGAGGGTGCACTGTCGATGATCAGCCCCGAGCAGTTGAGTGCCTTCCTTCGTCCTCATCTTGCGCCGACGGCACGCGTCGGCGCAACGGTACTCGCTCGAGGTGAAGTCGCCTGTCCGGGTGTGGTTACCGGAGTAGTGGTCGGCACCGCAGACGAGGCGGAGGAGATGGCCGAACAAGGAATCGACGTCATCCTCGCCCGTCCGACGACCGATCCGGACGACGTTCACGGAATTCTGGCCGCACAAGCGATCGTCACCGAAATCGGCGGCGCGACCTCGCACGCGGCGGTTGTCAGCCGCGAATTCAACCGGGCATGCGTCGTCGGCTGCGGGGAAGGCTCACTCATGGGACTGGTCGGCAAGAGTGTCACTGTCGACGCCACGTCGGGGGAAATCCTCGACGGAATGCTCGAAGTCGAGATTCCCTCGAAGGACACACACCCCGATCTCCGAGTCGTCACAGAATGGCTTGCGGCGAGCACAACGGGAAGTGAGAACCCGCTCAACAAGATTCTCGCGGCTGCCCACTAGCCCCAAGTTACGGCGGCTTTCGGCCGAATCCCTGCGGTCTGCCAGGGAGAACTGTGGATTCCGCCCCCGCGTATGTAGCCACTAATACTGCGTGTCGTTACCGGTCATGGACCCGGTGAT
>SEEV01000185.1 GCA_004211695.1 Rhodococcus sp. (in: high G+C Gram-positive bacteria) | reverse complement strand
AGCCCCGGATGCGCCCACAACCGCTCCGACCGCGACACGTCCGGGGTGGAGTCGTCGGTGACGTTCTCCGACCCGAACTCGAAGAACCCGGTATCGGTGTAGTGCACGAACGGAATGTCCAGGCCGTCGATCCACGCCATCGGCTGATCGGTCTCGTTGTGATGACCGTGGAAATGCCAGCCCGGGGTGAGCAGGAAATCGCCGCGACGCATCGCCACCGGATCACCGTTGACGACCGTCCACACCCCCTCGCCCTCGACGACGAACCGGAACGCGTTCTGCGCGTGCCGGTGCTCCGGCGCCACTTCCTTCGGGCCCAGATACTGGATCGCCGCCCACAACGTCGGCGTCACATACGGCACCCCACCCAAACCGGGGTTGGCCAGGGCGATCGCCCGGCGTTCCCCACCCCGGCCGACCGGCACCAGACCCCCGGCCCGCTGCGCCAACGGATACAGCGTCGACCACTTCCACACGAACGGCACCGCCCGCGACGTCGGCGTCATCGGCATCAGATCACCGAGCTGAGTCCACAACGGATTGAGGTGTTCGCTCTCGAAATCGGCGTAGAGCTGCTTCAGCTCCGGGTCGTCGTCGATCGAGGGGTCGGGGGTATGCATGAGGGGCTCCTTCGATTGGAGACCGAGGATCGGCGACGGCGCCATTCACGTCGCCGATCCTCGGTGGACTTACGAGGTGGCGTCTTCGCGGGCGAGGCGCTCGCGGATGTCTTCGCGCATGGCCTTTTTGTCGATCTTGCCGACCTTGGTGGTGGGCATCTGGTCGACGAGGACCAGTCGCTCGGGCAGTTTGAACCGGGCGACGCCGGCCTCGTTCATGAGGGTGACGACGTCGTCGAGGGTGACCTCGTGGCCGGGCGCGACGGTGACGTAGAGACACAGCCGCTCACCGAGTTTCGGGTCGGGCATGGCGACAGCGGCGGCCATATCGACGCCGTCGAGCTGGTAGGCGAAGTTCTCGATCTCCTCGGCGGAGATCTTCTCCCCGCCGCGGTTGATCATGTCCTTGTCGCGGCCGGCGACCACCAGGTTGCCGTCGGGGCGGCGGACGACGATGTCGCCGCTGGCGTACCAGCCGTCGGGGGTGAACGCCTTCGCGTTGTGTTCGGGTGCGCGGAAGTAGCCGCGTGGGGTGTAGGGGCCGCGGGTGAGCAGGGCGCCGGGTGTCCCGTCGGGCACGGGGTCGCCGATCTCGTCGACGACGGCGATCTCATCGGCCTCGCTGACCGGACGGCCCTGGGTGTTGGTGATGATCTCGGGGTCGTCGTCGAGACGGGTCATGTTGATCAGTCCCTCGGCCATGCCGAAGACCTGCTGCAGGCGGGCTCCGAGGACGGGTTCAACCCGGGCGGCGAGTTCGTCGGGCATGCGTGATCCGCCCACCTGCAGCACCCGTAGGGTGTTGCCAGTGAGGGTGTGGTGTTCGCGTTGGTGTTCGATCCACGTCTGGGCGACGGCGGGGACGACGGTTGCGACGGTGATGCCTTCGGCGTCGATGGTCCGCAGCGCGCGCTCGGGAGCGGGGGACGGCAGCATCACGGTGCGGCCACCGACGAACAGCGCACCCAGGATTCCGGGGCAGGCCAACGGAAAGTTGTGACTGCTGGGCAGCGCGCCGAGATAGACGGTGTCCGAGTTCATTTCGGTGACGTCGTTGCAGCGGAGGATGTTGTAGATGTAGTCGTCGTGGGTGCGGACGATCAGCTTGGGCAGGCCGGTCGTCCCGCCGGACAGCAGCAGGCAGGCGACGTCCGCGCCGGTGGGTTCGTAGTCGGTGTCGGCGAACCGCACGGGGACATCCATGCCGGCGGCGAGAGCGCGTTCGGGTGCGTGCGGCGTCGCGTCGGTCGAGAGTTCGCCGTGAACGAGGACGGTGCGGATAGTCGGGACGTCGGCGGCGACCTGCTGGGCGATCTGCCGGAGGTCGGTGTCGCGGTCGATGTCTGCGACGACGATCGCGGTGGCCTCGGACAGCGACGCCAGGTGCGTCAGTTCGTGCTTGCGGTGGGCGGGCAGCGCCATCACGGGAACGACCCCGACCCGGAAGCACGCGAGGGTGAGGGCGACGAACTCCCAGCTGTTGGGCAGTTGCAGCACGATTCGGTCGCCGGGGGCGATCGACAGATCGAGGAGGTGCTGCGCGCAGGAGGCGGCTTTGTCCCACAATTGCCGGTAGGTCAGGCGGATGCTGCCGTCGACGAGGGCCACGTCGTCGGGTCGGAGCCCGACCTGCTCGGCGATGTGGGAGCCGATCGACACTCCTTGCCAGTAGCCGGCCTTGCGGTAGCGCTCGGCGACGTCGTCCGGCCAGGGCACGACACCCTCGATGGACAGCGGGGTGCGGGTGGTCATGACAGGTCTCCTTCGACTGCGCCGGCGGGGGTCGTGAGGATGACCGCGTCCAGGGCGGTCAGCCCGGTCGGTGTCAGGCGCAGTGGGTTGATCTCGATGTCGCTGATCTCGGGGTGGTCGGCGAGGTATCGGGCAACGGTGACGGCGAGGTGCGCGAACTCGTCGCGGTCGAGGACCGGCCCGCCGCGCCAACCGTCGAGCAGCGGGGCACACTGCAGGTCGTCGAGCATGGCGGCGGCCGCAGCCCGTGTGAGGGTGGAGCTTCGGATGGTCACGTCACCGATGGCCTCTGCCGCGGTGCCACCGAGACCGGCGACGACGATGGGTCCGAACACCGGGTCCCGACGGGCGCCGAGGAACAGGTCCACGCCGGACGCGGCCATGCTTTCGACGAGGTACGCGGGGGCGTTGATGGCGTCGAGTGCGTCGAGCGCGACGTCGAGTTCGGCCGGGGTGCGGATGCCCAGGTGGACGCCGCCGATCTCGGTCTTGTGCAGGACCGTCGCGTCGAGAATTTTCACTGCGACGGGCAGCGACAGTTCGGTGAGGGCCTGGTGGGCCGTCGCGCGGTCCGTGCAGACACGCCTGGTCGGGGTGCCGATGCCCAGTGCGTCGAGCAGGTCCTTGGCGGCCGCCTCGTCGGCGGGGAGTGTGATGGTCGGTGCCGCCGACAGCGCGGTGGTCGTGGTGTCGGTTGTGCGCAGGTGGCGGATTCGTGCGTCGTGGACGAGGGCGCGGACTCCGGTGGCGAGGGCGGTCGGACTCGGCAGCACCGGGACGCCGATTTCGGCGGCCGCCGCGGACGTCTTGCCGACCGCTTCGGCGGGGCCGCCGATTCCGAGGACGACGGGCACGGAGGTGTGGACTCCGGAGTGGCGGACGGCGTCGGCGAGATCGAGGGCGTCGGGTTCGGCCAGCGCGTAGACCGCGAGGGCGTCGATCCCGGCATCCTCGGCGGTGGTGTGCAGGACGGCGCCGAAGGTGGCGCCGGGGCGGCCGGTGTCGACGGGGTTGGACTGGAATGTCAACGGCGGCAGCAGTTCCGACAGCCGCGCCTGGGTGGAGTCGGTGAGTGTGGGGACCTGGACGCCCTGTGCGAGCAGTTCGTCGAGGATCATCAGCCCGGGGCCGGCCTGGGCGGTGACGAGACCGATGCCTGGCGCCGGGGACGCGGGCAGTCGGGTGCGGCTGAGCACGGCGAGTGCGTCGACGAGTTGCTGCTCGGTGTCGACGACCACGGCGCCGGCCTCCGTGAGCAGGGCACGGGTGGTCTTCCACGACGTTGCGAGGGCACCGGTATGGGACTCGGAGAACGCGGACACGTCACTGCGCCCGACGACGATCGCGACGATCGGCTTGTCCGCAGTCACGTTCCGGACCGCCGCCAGCAGTGCCTCGCCGTCGTCGACGGATTCGACGTGGAGCGCGATCGCAGTGACGGAGGGGTCGCCCCGCAGGTATTCGAGTACGTCGACGTTGGTGACGTCGACGCTGTTGCCCAGGCCGACGCCGAGGCCCACGCCGACGCCGTGCTCGGACAGCAGGAACGACAGTGCGTGGTTCATGCCGCCGCTGGCTGCGACGACGGCGACGCTGCCGGGGTTGATGTGTTCGACGGTCGGCACGAAGCTGACGGTGGTGCGCGCGGGGCGGAAGAAGCCGGAGGTGTTGGGGCCGAGCAGCCGGATTCCGGTGGTCGTGGTGATGTCGGTGAGCTGGTTCTGCAGGGCGAGACCGTCGGGGCCGGCCTCGGCGAATCCTCCCGAGCAGATGAGGGCCGCGCCGACGCCGCAGTCCGCGGCCTCCTGCAGCGCGGCAGGGGTGGCCGCGGCCGGGATGCAGAGGACGGCGAGGTCGATCGCGGTGCCGTGGGCCTCGGTGGCGTCCTGCAGCGACCCGAAGAGCCCGTCATTGCCGGTGCTCTTCGGGTTGATCCCGTACGCGGTCACGGTGCCGCCGCTGCCCCGGTTGATCGCGTCGAGCATCACGGATCCGAGTTTTCCCGGGGAGGCGGAGGCACCGACCACTGCGATCGACGTCGGCGCGAAGAGTCGGTCCAGCCGTGCGCTCGTCGGCGCGGGAAGGGGTGTCAGTGTCATTTCGCCACCTCGGCGGAAGCGAGGACACGCGGGCGCATGTCGGGGGAAGGTTCGAAGGCGACGGCGTCGGCGCGGCCGGAGAGGATCAGTGTTGCGGCGCAGTCACGTTCGTCGACCGCGCGGCGGGCTCGCAATGAATTGGGCTGGTCGACGATGACGACCGGGATGTGATGGGTGAAGCGGACGTGTTCGGCGCACAGCACGCGGGAGAGGGCGGTGCCGCCGCGGACCGCGACAGCATCCGGTTTCCGCGCGCACAGCTGGTCCAGTTCGGTGCGGGAGGACTCGTCGAGAGAGGTGCGGTCGACGTCCGGGGCGGTGAAGAGGGCCACGGCGCCGGTGGAGGCTCCGGCGGCCACAGCCGTGGTGCCGTCACTGAACTGCAGGGATTCGTCGGAGAAGTCGGTGATCTGCAGTAACCGGCCTGCGAGCGTGGCGGTCCCGATGCTCAGCGGGGTGTCCAGAGGTGCGGCGCCGTGCTCGGTGTCCCAGGAGCGTTCGGCTTCGGAGACGAACCGGGGGTCGCGTACCCGCATTTTCTCCGCGGAGATGGCGCGGCTGAAGAAGTGGAACCCGAACTGCCAGGGATCCAGGGCTCGGTAGTACTCCCCGAAGTGGTCCCACCAGGACAGGCTGGGCATCGCCGAGTCCTGGATCTTCGCGACCTGCGGGCGCCGGATGTCTCCGAAGGCGGCCAGGGCGGTGTCGAGGTCGGTGCGATGCTCGGCGAGGGTCTGGGCGAGGACGGCGGCGTCTTCCATGGCCATCTTGGTTCCCGAGCCGACCGAGAAATGTGCGGTGTGCACGGCGTCGCCGAGGAACACGACGGGGGTGCCGTGGGCTGCCCGGGTGTGCCAGTGCTGGGTGCGGCGGGTGCGGAAGTTCGCCCACCGGGAGTTGTTGGCCACCAGCGGGTGTCCGTCGATCTGGTCGGCGAACAGTTCCTCGAGGTAGCGCTGGGTCACCAGGTCCGACTCGCCGGGAGGTGCGGACATGTCGAAGCCATCGAGGCCGGCTGCTCGCCAGGTCGCCTCGTCGGTCTCGACGATGAAGGTGCTCAGCCCGGAGCCGATCGGATACGCGTGCACCGCGAAGTTGCCGTGCTCGGACTGCTTGTGCAGGAACGTCAGGCCGTCGAACTGGAAGGTCGTGCCGAACCAGATGAACTTCACCGCAGCCTCGTCGACCGAATGCCCCAGGTCGTCAAGGAACTGCTGTCGAGCGGCGGAATTCGTGCCGTCCGCGGCGACGATCACGTCGTAGTCGCCGGCGGCGTCGAGAGCATCGACGTTCACCGTCGTCGAGTAGTGCAGGCGCGCACCCAATTCGGCGGCGCGCTCGCGCAGCGCTCCGAGCAGGATCCGCCGGTGCACGGCGGACATCCCGTTGCCCCCTGCCGACGTCGTCACGCCCTTGCTGCGGACCTCGATGGTGTCCCAGTGCCGGCCGTGCTCGGCGAGGGTGTCGCGCAGCACCGGGTCGACCCGGTCGACGTTGTCGAGCGTCGCGTCGGAGAAGACGACCCCGAAGCCGAAGACGTCGGACTCGCTATTGCGCTCGAAGACGTCGATCGTCGAGCCCGGCACGGTCTGAGCCAGTGCGATCGCGGAGAACAATCCGCCCGGGCCCCCGCCGATGCAGGCGACTCGCAACGGTGCCGCCTCAGGCGACGAATTCTGATCTGGGATGGACATCGATGTCGGCCCCTCGTGTGACTGTGGCCCGGATCTCGGGCGAACTCTCACTCAATTATGTGACACATTTCGTCGAATAGTCAATTCAGTTGTTACATGTTTTCCGAAATCTGGGCGACGAAACCCTCCGCACCTGCACGAAGGGTGTCGTGGCACTCCGTGAACACCTCGTGAGCAACTCGCCCGCGCCAACCCGGCGGCAGCAGCGATTCCGGCAGGTCGGGGTCGCGGAACGGATACTTCCGGTACTCCTGAATCAGATGCATCCGCTCGACAAGGCCCTCGCGTCCGCCGAGGCCCCGGCGGTAGCGCGCCAGCCGGGGCTGGAACTCCTCGATGAACCCCTGATAGTCGGCACCCAGCTCACGCAGGTCCCAGCACCGTTCCGCGATGAGCCGGTCGACCGGAAGCCCCACAGTCTGACTGCGCAGGAACTGGATGTGCAGTTCGTCGTCGCCGGAAAGCATTTCGCGCAACTGCTTCTCGCGATCGTGCGGCGAGAACCAGGCGGTGCCGCCGTGAAGCCCGAACCCCCACCACGTCAGTGCCGTTTCGATGCGTTTGCGCCGCTCGCGGCTCAGGTCGGACTCGTCGACGAGCGCCTGCGTCCAGGTGCGGTCCCAATCGTCGAAGTGCCGCTCGAAGATGCGGGCACGGCCGTCGTCGAGCAGGTGCCAGCTCTTGTCGTTGAGCAGATAAGACACCTCGCGGCCATTCTTCGCCGAGTCGAACCACCCGTCCTTGCGCAGCCGGGTCATCACCATCCGCACGGTGGCCGGTTCGACGTCGAACACGCCCATCAGCTCGGTCAGGGCGCCGAGCTTGGCGGCCCCGCCGGTATAGCGGAAGTACTCGCCGTACAGATCGAACACGAGTGCCCGTGGTCGCATGTCTGCCATCCCTTCGCGCCCGCGATCGATCCATTCGACCAGCAATATGTGTCATTGGTATTGACTTCAGAGGCAATTATGTCACATAGTGACTGTGCTCACATAGCCTTCTCGCGGTCGCTCCACCGACCACGAACCGACCGACGCCACGCAAGTGTGTCGGACTCCCCCCATCACCTCCAGACACCCACCCACAACGGAGGAAACAGGTGACCCCCCTGACCTCGGCCACGAGCGCCAGTTCTGCCCGGCGTTCGAGCGCCTCGATCGTCGCGCTCTGCTTCGTCATCATCGTCTACGACGGCTACGACCTGGTCGTCTACGGCGCCACCGTTCCGTCACTTCTCGCCTACGAACCCTGGCACCTCACCGCCGGCCAAATCGGTGTGATCGGAAGCTACGCGCTCGTCGGCATGCTGCTCGGCGCCCTGCTGTCGGGGTGGCTGGCCTCCCGCATCGGCGCCCGCGCCATCATCCTCGGTTCACTGATCTCCTTCTCGGTACTGATGGGCCTGACTGCGCTCGCCCCCAATCCCGAGGTGTTCGGCATGCTGCGATTCCTCGGCGGTCTCGGTCTCGGCGGTGTCGTCCCCACCGCCATCGCACTGACCGTCGAATACTCCCCGCCCACCCGCCGGCAGTTCAACAACGCGCTCATGTACAGCGGCTACTCCGTCGGCGGCATGCTCGCCGCCCTCGCCGCGCTGGCACTGCTCCCGGAGAACAGCTTCCGGCTCATGTACGCCCTCGGCCTACTGCCACTGGTCACGATCGTGCCCCTGGTCTGGCGGTATCTACCCGAATCCGCCGCGTTCCTGGTCGGCAAGGGCCGCGTGGACGAGGCCCGCGCGCTCGCCGACAAGTTCGGCATCGACGTTCCCGCCCCCGCCGCCGGACCCGCGTCGACGGGCACCATGTCCTCGCTGGTGACCGGACCTCGGCGGATCCCGCTGCTCCTGCTCGTCGTCGCCTCATTCTGCGGCCTGCTCCTGGTCTACGGGATCAACACCTGGTTGCCCAACATCATGCGCCAGGCCGGCTACTCCCTCGGCAGCTCGCTCAGCTTCCTGCTCGTGCTCAACCTCGGGGCCATCGTCGGCGCTCTCCTGGCATCGCGGGCCGCGGATCGATTCGGCAGCAAGCCGGTGACGATCACGTCCTTCCTGCTCGCTGTGGTCTCCATCCTCGCGCTCGGGACAGGGCTGCCACTGTCCGCTGCCATGGCCGTGGTCGCCGTCGCCGGGCTCGGCACCGTCGGAACGCAGATTCTCGTCAACGGTTATGTGGCAACCTATTTCGGCGAGAACGAGCGCACCGCCGCCCTGGGACTCTCACTGGGTCTCGGCCGCGTCGGCGCCATCTTCGGACCGATCCTCGGCGGCTGGATCGCCTCATCCGCGCTCGGTGTCGAGTGGAACTTCTACACGTTCGCGGCCTTCGCCGCGCTCGGCTGCCTCGCGGTCGCCCTCGTCAGTCGATCGGCTGCAAGCACGCCTCACCCGTCGAGCACCGTTCCCGCCACCTCGCAGCTCACGGCCTCGGCGTCGTCGGAACGACTCTGACACCCGATCCTCGATAGGAGACATCATGTCCAAGACCTTCGTCCTCGTCCACGGCGCTTGTCACGCCGGCTGGTCCTGGCGGCCGGTAGCCGAGTACCTGCACGCCCAGGGACATCGCGTGCACATGCCGACCCTCCCCGGATTGGGCACCGAGGACCAGCGTGCCGACGTCCACCTCGCCGATACAGTCGACTACCTGGTCGACTACGTCGAGAAACGGGATCTCACCGATATCGTCCTCATCGGACACAGCTGGGGCGGCTTCCCCGTCTCCGGGGCGTCCATCCGACTCGCCACCCGCATCTCACGCCTCGTCTACTGGAGCGCGTTCGTACCGCACAGCGGCGAGTCGCTGATCGATCTGTGCCCGCCCGCATACGGCGACATGTTCCGGGCCTCGGCAACCGCATCCATCGACAACTCGGTCATGTTCCCGTTCGAGGTGTTTTGCGCCGCCTTCATGCAGGACGCGTCCCCGGAGACTCAGCGCGTTCTCTACCCGCTGCTCGAACGTCAGCCCTTCCACACCATGAACGAATCACTCGACCTCGACGAGTGGGAACGACTCCAACTGCCCGCGTCCTACGTGCTGTCCAAGGACGACCTCGCCTTACCTCCCGGCGAATTCGGCTGGGCACCACGGTTCCCGGACCGATTGCCGGCCGGTTCCCCACTGATCTACACCCCCGGCAGCCACGAATCCCAGCTCACCCAGCCGGAGCCGCTCGCCGCCGCCCTTGTCGAGGCTGCAGCCAGCTGACCGGATACACGTCCATCTCTAGAGAAGAGAGTCCATGACCACCACGACCGTCACCGCGGCGGTTGCCCGCAACACGGGCGACCCGCTGACCATCGAAGAACTGCAACTCGACGCGCTGCGCCCGGACGAGGTGCGGGTGCGGATGGTTGCCACCGGTGTCTGCCACACCGACGCCATCGTGCGCGACGGGATCTACCCCACTCCCCTACCCGCCGTTCTCGGCCACGAGGGCGCCGGTGTCGTGGAGGCGATCGGCGACGAGATCACCACCGTCCAGGTGGGTGATCACGTCGTTCTGTCCGCCGCCTACTGCGGCCACTGCCGGCAGTGCCGATCCGGACGAATGGCCTACTGCGAGCACTTGTTCGAAGAAGACTTCGGTGGGCACCGGCACGACGGCTCGACCGCGCTGTCGTCGGGCGGTACCCCGATCTCGTCGCACTTCTTCGGCCAGTCCTCGTTCGCCACATACGCCAACGTCGTCGAGACCAGCGTCGTCAAGGTCGACCGCGAGGCACCTCTGGCCACGCTGGCCCCGCTCGGCTGCGGACTGCAGACCGGCGCCGGCGCCGTCCTCAACGACCTCCGGCCCGAACCCGGAACGTCACTGGTGGTGTTCGGCACCGGCGCCGTGGGTTCGGCCGCCATCATGGCCGCCCGCGTCGCCGGATGCACCACCGTCGTCGCCGTCGACCTGCACGACTCCCGACTCGAACTCGCCACCCGGATCGGTGCCACCCACACCGTCAACGCCGGCACGGTCGATGTCGTCGACGAATTGAAGAAGATCACCAACGGCGACGGTGTGAACTACGCGATCGACACCACCGCGGTTCCGGCGGTCCTGCGGCAAGCGGCCGAATCACTTTCGATCCGAGGAACTCTCGCCCTCGTCGGCGCCGCCGCACCCGGCACCGAGGTGAACTTCGAGATCGGCGCATCCCTGGTCAAGGGCTGGACTTTCAAGACGATCATCCAGGGCAGTTCGGTGCCGCAGGTGTTCATCCCCCGACTGGTCGAACTGTGGAAGCAGGGCCGGTTCCCGTTCGACACACTGATCCGCAACTACTCCCTCGACGACATCAACGCCGCGTTCGCCGACTCCGCCGACGGATCGACGATCAAACCGGTCGTCGTGTTCTGAATACACCTCGACACCAGCACATCCACCTTATCCGTAACCAGCCAAGGAGCAATCCGATGACCACCACCCACGATGTCCTCTCGATCGGTCACCTCATCGGCCACGCGCTGACCGACGTCGACAGCTACGACGAGGTCCGCGACCCGGGCCGCCTCGACGACGTCGTCGCCCGTGTAGCCGTCGGTACCCCGGCGGACGTCAATCAGGCTGTCGAACTCGCCCACCGCGCATTCCAATCGTGGAAGAACGTGCCGGCCGCGGAGCGAGCCCGGCAGCTGCTCGAGGCCGCGGACGTACTCGCCGGCTGCGCGGAGGATCTCGCGCCGCTACTCGTCCGTGAGCACGGTGGCGTGCTGTGGGAAGCGCAGACCGACTTCGCCCTCGGCACCGGCGTGCTCCAGCACACCGCCGGCCTCGTCGACGGGTTCTTCACCCCTGTCCAGTACGACGACGAGCAGAGCTTCATCAGCATCGAACGGGTTCCCCGCGGCGTCGTCGCGGCAGTGGTGCCGTGGAACATGCCGGTCGTACTGACCATGATGAAGCTCGCACCCGCGCTCGCGACGGGTAACGCCATCGTGCTCAAGCCGTCGCCGTTCGCACCCGCCGCGCTGACCCTCGCCCTGCAGCGCATCGCGCAGAAGCTGCCCGAGGGCGTCGTCAACGTCGTCCACGGCAACGCCGACGTCGGACAGACCCTGACCTCGCACCCGCTGGTGCGCAAGGTCGGCTTCACGGGTGGAACCGCCACCGCACGACACGTCATGGCCTCTGCCGCAGGCACGATCAAGAACCTGACCCTCGAGCTCGGTGGCAACGACCCGGCCGTCGTCCTCGACGACGTGAACGTCGACGCCGCGCTGGACCGGATGCTCAAGGGCCTGTTCACCCGGTCCGGCCAGATCTGCTTCGCGGTCAAGCGCATCTACGTACCCCGCGCGCTGTACGGCACCTTCGCCGACGCATTCTGCGAACGCGTCGACCAGTACGCCGTCGGACACGGTTTGGACGAGAACGCAAGCTTCGGACCCCTCAACAACAAGGCACAATTCGACAGTGTCACGAACCTGATCGAGGGCACGAAGAACTCCTCCGCGAAGATCGTGCAGCTCGGAAAGAAACTCGACTCCGCGGGCGACGGGTACTACGTACTCCCCCACGTCGTACGGGACGTCGAACATTCGGCGCCCATCAGCAGCTGCGAACAGTTCGGCCCCGTGATCCCCCTTATCGCCTACGACAACGAGGCCCAGGTCATCGAGTGGGCGAACGACTCCGAATACGGACTCGGCTCATCGGTATGGACGACCGACATCGATCGGGGACTTGCCGTCGCCCGCCAGATCGAAGCCGGCAGCACGTTCATCAATTCGCATGCATTCGAATCTCTCGACCTCCGGATGCCGTTCGGCGGCGTGAAGCAGAGCGGCATCGGCCGCGAGTTCGGCGAGGCCGGAATGAGCGAGTACGTCGAGGACCACGCCATTCGCGTGTTGAAGTAGACCCGGCCCGTGCGGCGGAGGTTCAAGTCAAGCCCCCTCCGCCGCAGCCGGACTCAGCTCACTGCGGCCTCAGGGTTCGTGGCGAGCAGGTCGAGGGCGATGTCGACGATGAGGTCTTCCTGTCCGCCGACGAGGCCGCGGCGGCCGACCTCGAGGAGGATGGTGCGCACGTCGATGCCGTATCGCTGGGATGCGGCTTCGGCG
>SEEV01000634.1 GCA_004211695.1 Rhodococcus sp. (in: high G+C Gram-positive bacteria) | reverse complement strand
TGAACGGTTCGGCGGCGCTGATCATCCGGTCCAGGACCCGCGCCACGTGCGGGTGGTCCTCGGGGTGCTTGTGGGAGAGCAGCAGTGCGGTGGTCGGGAGGATCTCGCCGGGCTGGTAGCCGTGCATCCGGGCGACGGCATCGGACCATTCCCACCGCTGTCCGTCGAGGAAGAAGCGGAAGCTACCCACACGCTGAGGATCCTGACCGAACACCTGCTCTGCACTCACGCCCTATTTTCTATCGCATCGCGGTAACCGGAGAGTTGCCGCGGTCGCGCGCCACGGCTGGACGCCGGACGCCGCAACCGTCCGCGCGGCTCGGAGTAGTGGAAGACGCCAGCTGTGCTGCCCCCCGGGCGGGTTGGCATCGACAGCGTCAGTGATGTACAACATTGACTACAGAAAATGTGAAGCGGGTCACATCACTGTGACGGGAGTGCACACCAACCGGATGCGCCGACACCGCGGACACGACGAAAAGGTAGGGCGCGCATGACCACAGCCTCGATGATTCCGGCATCTTCGATCACCTCGCGGCCACCGGTGCGGCGCAGCAGTGCGATGAGCACCGCGGAGATCAAAGTGAGGATCGAGGCCATGTTCGCCGACGACCGACGACCGGTCCACCAGACCGGACCGCGCTGACACACCAAGGGGGACACGATGAATGTGCTGCTTCTGCTGGTTTTGCTGATCACCGCGTTCGCTGCCGTCCTGGCGATGCAGACCGACGAACAGACCCGCTTCCGGCACTGACCGGCCGTGACCGGTGGTGTCGGTGACCGTGGGTAGATTCCCTGTGTGACGATCGAGGTAACCGCCAGCACACCCTCAGGGTTGAATCCGGCCGACGGCGGGTGGGGTGCGGTACCGGAGCTGCCGGAGCAGACGGTGGCGCAGATCGCCGGGGCGCTCGAGGCATCACACTCGGCGGGCACCCGCCGCGTCTACGCCTCGGACTGGCGCCGCTTCCGCAGCTGGTGCCACACCCACGCCCACCCGCCGTTGCCGGCGCACCCGGCGATGGTGGCCGCGTATTTGGTCGACGCCGCCGACACCCTCACCGGCGCAGGGGAGAAGGCGTACTCCCCGTCGACGTTGAACCGGTGGGTATCGGTGATCGGCCACTACCACCGCACCACGAACCTGCGAAACCCGTGCACCGAGGCCCTGGTGACCTCCACCCTGTCCGGGATTCGCCGCACCTACGCCACCACGGCGACCGACCCCGCAAGCCCCGCGCGCCGTTGCTGACCTCGGACATCCTGCGCCGGATGGGTGCCGAAGAACCTCTCACACAACCTATCCCAGCCATACTCCGGGGTGCTCGCATAGGAACAGAAAGCTCGCAGTGCGTCCTGGTAGTTGCGGATCGTGGACTGCTTCGCCCGCCGCTCCGACCGCAGATCCCCGAAGAACTCGTCGACATGTGCCGGGGTCCAGCACCACGGGTACTCGTTGGTGTACTCGAAGAAGCGTCGAACCAGCCGCTCCCGTTTGCTCGATCGTCGAGTGCTGGAGATTGCGGCTGAGCTGCTGATTTCGCCATCCGGTCAGCATCTCTGCCAGTACCTGATCCTCGGGATGCAGTACGAGATGGTGGGAAGCTCGAGCACCCGACCAACGTTGTCCACCGCCACGGAGCACCTCCGAATGCTGCGAGCATCTGATGCCCGAATCATGCAACGAATGCAAGAAGGTGGCAAGCATGCAGGCCATCGAACGCCGATCCATCGTCTAACGGTCTGACCCCGGCGCTCCCAGGAGCGGTTAGCCGGGGGTCGTCCGATGCGACGAGATGTATATGACCAGGTCAACGCCCTGATCTCGCAAAACGATGGCATAACTGATGACGATGCCCGATCGAAGGACAATCATGCATCAGATGCAATAATGCCGACATACGGTGCGATAACTGAAATTATCGTGCCCGAGTGCTCTCAAACCGTGAGTGACATAGAGCGTAGGTGTCCTGGCTCGGTATGTCTGATGCCGACTCAGCAGATCTGATGCGCCCGACGGTCGATCTGATGCCTGGCTCAGCGAATCTGATGCGAGGTCACCCTGGTCGCGGCCGACGTCCTCAGCGTCGGACCTGCCGACCGAGTGGCATCGGTCGGGCGGCACGCCAGCAGATTCCACGTGCATCAGATTCAATGAGTCGAAGTCGAACATCGCGACTCAGACAATATGATGCACCGCAGGTCGACGGCATCAGATTCATTGAGTCAGGACAGTAGGTGTCCCGACTCAGTCTGATGCCGTGTAGGTTCCGCGAAGCGGTGTTCTCAAGAATCCGTATGTCTCATGAGCCATACGGATTCTGGCGCCGAGGCTGGTCGGCGAGGAATCTGCCGGGCGGTCGAACCGCTGTCGCGACAGGCTTGTGAGACGTCGCCTACCGGTCGATTGTCAGGGACTGTCCCACGGTCTCGAGCACAGGGTTTAACGGTGGTATCGGTAGAGTGGTTCGGCGACGCAGACGGGTTTGTCGGTGGCACTGCATTCCACGGTCACTGCGGAGACGATCTGGACTCCGGCGTTGATGTCCTGGGCCGAGATTATCTCGGCATTGAGCCGGACCTTCGATCCCACGGGGACGGGTGCCGGAAACCGGACCTTGTTCAGGCCGTAGTTCACCGCCAGGGAGGTGCCCTGAACTTCGAGAACCTGCGCGAACATGACGCTGAGCAATGACAGGGTGAGGTAACCGTGGGCGATGGTACGGCGGAACGG
>SEEV01000633.1 GCA_004211695.1 Rhodococcus sp. (in: high G+C Gram-positive bacteria) | reverse complement strand
CTCCTCCCCTGACCACGGATAGGGTCCAACGGCCAGGATGCCGTTCTCCGACTGGAGGACCAGGTCGACGTCGACGGCCACGTGGTTCGGGGAGCACCGGCAGGCCGATACCGAGGTTGACGTACGACCCGTCGTTGAGCTCTGCGGCAACGCGAGCGGCCATTTCTCTCGTGACCACGCCATCAGGTTGAGACCTCACTCGGGCCCGCAGTCCGATCCCGGACGGTGACCTTCTCGATGCGTTTGTCGCGCACCCGTTGCGGGGTGAGCGCGATGACTCGGCGAACGAACACGCCGGGGGCGTGAATCTGGTTGGGGTCCAGTTCACCGGGCTCGACGAGCTCCTCGACCTTTTGGCGTTTCGTGACACGTCCGCACATCGCGGCGAGCGGGTTGAAGTTCCGCGCCGAGTCGCGGAACACGAGGTTTCCATGCCGATCGCCGCGCCAAGCGCGCATGAGCGCGAAGTCCGCGACAATCGCGCGCTCCAGCAGGAAATCCTGCTGGCCCTGTGTGGTTTCGAATCGGACTGATCGAGGCGCGGTTCTCCGACGCGATCCAGCACAACATCCCCGGCGCAGGCCACTGGCCGCACATCGAAGCACCCGGCGCCGTGGCCCGGGAGCTGGTGTCCTTCCTCGGTCGCGTGGCCGTCACGGATGGTCAGGCAGGCGACGGCAGCGTCACGGAAGAGGCCTGAACCGGCGCATTCCAGGCGCAACGGGACGATTCCTTCGCCGCGACCCTCTCGGCCGATGTCGCCCTTCATGCATCCTCTCTGCGCCGACCGGTGACCGGACGTGGCGACGTCGCGTTCGTGGTGGAGCAGGCCAGCCAGATGTACGAGAAGCTGGAATTCGTCCACGAGGCGCAGAGCGGTCGGTTCACCTTCCTCGAGTGGAGTGCACAGACCCGGTCCGGAGTGTCGCTCGAAGGCGTCACAGTGCTCGAACGCGACGACGACGGACTGATCAAACGCGTCGCGATCGATCACCGCCCGCTGGACGCGATGCTCGCGTTCTCCGCGGAGCTGCGCGATCGCACGGTGGCACGTCTGGGCGACGGCTACCTGTGGAGCGGTACGCCGAACGCGTGATTCGAGCCCATCCGGCAATCAGACCATTCGAACGACGGGGAAAGCCTCTGCTTCTCGAAGACCAACGCGGCCTGTTCAACGTGATCGTCGACCGCGTCGCCGTCATGCTGACCAGGGACCGCGAGAGCTCTACCCCGACATTTACCAACCCCGCGGCAAGGCGAGGTCCCCGACCCTTCTTCGCGGGACGCCCTACGGCAGGACGCAGAACGACCTCGCCGAAACCTTCAACGAAGCCCATTTCTTCGCCTCCCACGGTTATCTCGTCGTGGTCCAGGACACCCGTGGTCGCCACGGTTCCGAGGGCGTCTGGCATCCCTTCGCCTTTGAGGCGCGAGACGGGTACGACGCCGTCGAGTGGGCCGCGTCGCTACCCCAGTCCAACGGACGGGTGGGCATGTTCGGCCAGTCGTACGGTGCACTCTCCAGTACCTCGCCGCCACGCAGCGTCCACCTCACCTCGACACGGCAGTGCCCGTCTCGGCGTACTTGGGAGCGTTCGAGAACTACTGGTACAACCGCGGCGCCCTCGAACTGAGCTGGACGCTCAGCTACTTCATGAACATGGCCACCGACGTCCGCAGCAAGCTCGGGGACACGGACGTCTCGCCCAGCTCGAGGCGATGAAGAGTGACCCCGACGTGCGGTTCGCACCCCTCACCGACGCCGCCCTTCGCCATCTGCCCCTCAAAGACTGGGTCGACCGGTTCGGGGCGGGAGCGCCGTTCCTGGCCGACATCCTCCACCACGACAAGGATGGCGCCTACTGGCGGGCGGTGGACATCAGACGGCAGCTCCACAACATCGACGTGCCGATGCTGCACGTGGGGTCGTGGTACAACATCGCCAACTGGGACACCCCCCAGTACTTCCTCGGAGTCGGCCAGGAGGCCATGTCCGCGACAGCGCGCGAGAACCAGGCACTCTTCATGGGCCCTGGTCGCACATGCTGTCGTACAGCCAACCCACCTCAGGCGGCACGGGCGACATCGACTTCGGACCAGAAGCCGCCTACCCCTTGCCGCAGATGCAGCTCGAGTGTTTCCACCACTACGTCCGATGGCGGCACCTCCCTTCCGCGGCCACCCGTGACGCTGTTCGTCATGGGCGACCACCTCTGGCGCCACGAGGACGAATGGCCGCTCAACCGGGCCCAGGCCACCTTCTCGTACCTCCACAGCGAGGGCGACGCCAACAGTGCCGACGGTGGCGGCACGCTCGACCGGAACCGCTCGGACTCGCACGAGCTGCCAGACACCTACGTGTACGACCAGGAGGAACCCGGTCCCCACCGCGGGCGGTCGGTATGTCGGGGGCGGCGTGCGCGACCAGCGCTCGAAGGTACGCCGACAGGACGTCGTGCACTACATCTCGGCTCCGCTCGCGTTGACGACGATCAGCGCGATCGCCGGGATCGCGGCCAGACCAGGACCTGGAGATCACTGGCCCCGTGCGTCTAGGGTGTGTCTCCCAATGATTTGTGGTGTTGTGCTGCAGACTCTTCGGTGTGGCAGACGTTGTTGATCGGTTTGAGGTGCTGACGGACAAGCAGTGGGAGTTGCTCGCGCTGCTGTTGCCCAGTTCCGATGGGCTCCGGGGGCGGAAGTTCCGGAACAATCGTGTGGTGGTCGAGGGGATGCTGTATCGACTGCGGACC
>SEEV01000632.1 GCA_004211695.1 Rhodococcus sp. (in: high G+C Gram-positive bacteria) | reverse complement strand
GAAGAGGTCGGACAACGGGAGGACATCATCCCCGTCGACCGCACCACACCACTGCGACCGGACAATACCGCGTACGTGATGTATACCTCCGGATCGACCGGCACCCCGAAAGGGGTCACGGTCAACCACCACAACGTCGTCAACTGCATGATGCAGGTCGCCTCGAGTCTCACTGCGCCAGGGCTGGCACGGGTGCTGGCAAGTACGTCGGTCAGTTTCGACGTGTCTGTGTTGGAGATTTTCGCTGCCTTGTGCGCCGGCGGGAGTATCGACGTGGTCCGTGACGTTCTCGTGCTCGGCGAACACCGCAGCTGGAGCGGGGGTGTGATCAGCACGGTCCCGTCGGCGTTCGCGGAGGTACTCGATCAGATCGAGAGCACGCTGAGTGCCGAGACGGTGGTGTTCATCGGTGAGCAGTTGTCAGATCGAATGCTCAGTGCCGTTCGTGCCGCGATTCCTGGTGTCCGGGTTGTCAATGGGTATGGTCCGACCGAGGCCACCGTCTACGTGACGAGCCAGGTCGTGGAGCCGTCGGACAAGTGTGCCGATGGGTCGGTGCCGATCGGTGTGCCGGTACGGAATTCACAGGTGTTCGTGTTGGGCGCGGGGCTTCGGCCGGTTCCTGTGGGTGTGGTGGGAGAGCTGTATATCGCCGGGGTTCAGTTGGCGCGCGGTTATCTGCGCCGGACGGGCCTGACCGCGGAGCGGTTCGTCGCGTGTCCGTTCGGGGCGGTGGGTACGCGAATGTATCGATCGGGGGATCTGGCCCGGTGGACTGCTGCGGGTGTGCTCGAGTTCGTGGGACGTGCCGATGAGCAGGTGAAGGTCCGGGGGTTCCGGGTGGAGCCCGGAGAAATCGAAGCGGTACTACTGAAACACCCGGCGGTGGCGCAGGCAGTAGTCATTGCCCGGGACACCCCGGCGACTGTCGGGGTGGGGCGCCAGTTGGTGGGTTACGTCGTCCTCGAGCCCACCGACACCGTCACGGGTGTGAAGTTGCGAGAGTTCGTGACGGAACGGCTCCCGGAGTACATGGTGCCGGCGGTGATCATGCGGGTGGATCGATTGCCGCTGACGGCGAACGGGAAGTTGGATCGGAAAGCATTACCGGCACCGGAGTTCACCGGTGGGGTGTTCCGGGCGCCGCGGTCATCGCTCGAGGAGGCGCTGGTCTCGCTTTTCGCTGACGTTCTGGACGTTCCGCGGGTGGGGATCGACGACAGCTTCTTCGATCTCGGTGGGCATTCGCTGTCCGCGACACGGTTGGTCGGCCGGATCAGCACGGTGCTGGGGGTGGAGGTCCCGATCAGGGTGGTGTTCGAATCCCCGACAGTCGCCGCACTTGCGCCGCGACTCGGTGTGGGTGCAGTTCGGGCGCCGCTGGTCCCGCGCGTGCGGCCTCAGCGGGTGCCGTTGTCGTTTGCGCAGGCCAGGCTGTGGTTCTTGCACCGCTTCGAGGGCCCGTCGGCCACCTATAACATTCCGGTGGCGGTGCGGCTCACCGGCGACCTCGACGTCGAGGCCCTGGTGACAGCAATCGGGGACGTGATTGCCCGGCACGAGAGCCTACGGACGATATTCAGTGAAGCTGAGGGGATCCCGTTCCAGGAAATCCTTTCCACCGACCAGGTGCCTGCGGCAGTGCAGACAATCGAGGTCGGGGTCGACGAAATGCCTGCGGCGGTGAGCACGGCGGCAGCGTATCGGTTCGACGTCGAACATGAGATTCCGATCCGGGCGACGTTGATGGCGTCCGGATCCCAGGAGCACATCCTGGTGTTGGTGCTGCACCACATTGCGGGGGACGGGGGATCGTTGACGCCGCTGGCACGTGACATCGCCGTCGCATATGCGGCCCGCGCGGAGGGGCACGTGCCGGGGTGGTCTCCGTTGCCGGTGCAGTACGCCGATTACACCCTGTGGCAGCGAGAAGAACTCGGCAACGAGCACGATCCGGGCAGTGTGTTCGCCGCCCAGCTCGACTATTGGAAAACTGAACTGGCGGGGCTACCCGACTGCATCGAGCTACCCACCGACCGGCGACGTTCGGCCGCACCGAGTTATGCCGGCGGAGTGGTGGAGTTCTCGATCGGACCCGAACAGGTCACGGCGATAACGGAATTGGCTCACAGCAGTGGGGCAACACCATCGATGGTATTGCAATCAATGCTGGCGGTGCTGTATGAGAATCAGGATGCGCCGTTCGAGCGGTTGGTGGAGTTGCTGAACCCGACCCGCTCGACGGCGTATCATCCGTTGTTCCAGGTGTCGTTCGCCCTGCAGAACAACGCTTTCCCCGACGTCGAGTTCCCCGGGTTGGGCTGGGAGGTGTTGCCGGCGCCGACCGGGACGTCTCGTTTCGATTTGTCGTTCAGCCTCACCCCCGATGGTCACCAGGGTCTGGCCGGGGTCGTCGAGTACGCGAGTGACCTGTTCGACCGGGAGACGGTCGAGGGCATCGCGAGCCGGTACGTGCGCTTGTCGGAGCTGATCGTCGCGGGTCCGCGGGCGCGGATCGAAGGGTACGAGATCCTCGAGCCTGACGAGCGCGAGGTGCTACTCCGGGCCTGGAACGACACCGCAACCCCGTTCTCGGAGACCACTGTCGTGGAACTGTTCGAGCGACAAGTGGCGGCGACACCCGACGCCGCAGCGGTGGCCTTCTCCGGCAGGAGCTGGACCTACCGAGAAATCAACACACAGGCGAACCGGCTGGCGCACAGTCTGATCGGTTCCGGGGTCGGTCCGGAAACCGTGGTGGCCGTAGCACTGGATCGCTCGGTCGAGTTGGTTGTCGCCTTGTTGGCGGTCCTCAAGGCCGGCGGCAGCTACCTTCCCATGGATCCGAACTATCCCAGTGCTCGCGCCGGGACAATTCTCGCGGACGCAGCTCCGCGGCTGATCCTGTCCGACACTGTCACCGTGGCGACACTGCCCGACCACGAGACAGACCAGGTACTGCTCGACGCCGACCTGGACCTCGACACTGCGGCCGCTGTTCGGGGTCACGCCGATCACGATCCCGTCGACAGCGATCGGATCAGCCCGTTGACTCCCGGTTCTGCGGCGTATGTGATGTACACCTCGGGGTCGACAGGTATTCCGAAGGGTGTCACCGTGACCCACCGAAGTGTGGTGTCGTTGTTGACCGGCACTGCAGACCGTGTGGGTGTGGACGCCACGGATGTGTTTGTGTGGTGCCACTCGGTTGCATTCGATTTCTCGGTGTGGGAATTGTGGGGTGCGCTGGTACACGGTGGCCGGGTGGTGGTGGCGCCGTGGGACGTGGTGCGGTCGCTGAACCACTTGTGGGAGTTGGTTATTCGGGAACACGTGACCGTTCTGGGTCAGACGCCGTCGGCGTTCTACGAGTTCGTGGAGGTCGAGCACGAGGACCCGGTGCTGGGGTCCGCTTCGGTGTTGCGGACGGTAGTGCTCGGTGGAGAGGTGCTGGATCCCACCAGGCTGCGCGGCTGGCGTCCGGGCGAGGACTCCCGCCATCCACGCGTGAGGATGGTCAACGGTTACGGACCGACGGAGACAACGGTCTTCGCGGCAATGTACTCGCTACGCGAGTCTCGAAGTGGTCGTGATCGGGTGAGTGTGCCGATCGGCGATCCAGTGGCCGGTATGCGGGTGTTCGTGTTGGGTGCTGGGTTGATGCCGGTCCCGGTGGGTGTGGTGGGGGAGTTGTATATCGCCGGGGTGCAGTTGGCCCGCGGCTACCTGCGCCGGCCGGGCCTGACCGCGGAGCGGTTCGTGGCGTGTCCCTTTGGGGATACGGGTACGCGAATGTATCGATCCGGGGACCTGGTGCGGTGGACCGCTGAGGGTGTCCTCGAATACGTGGGGCGCGCGGATGAGCAGGTGAAGGTGCGGGGTTTCCGGGTGGAGCCCGGGGAGATCGAAGCGGTGCTGCTGTCGCATCCTGCCGTTTCGCAGACAGTGGTGATTGCGCGGGAAACCCTCGTTGGCACCGAGTTGGTGGGGTATGCGGTTCTCGATTCCGGGACCGGTGCCGACTCCGCGGGGTTGCGAGAGTTCGTGGCCGGGTTGTTGCCGGAGTTCATGGTTCCGGCGGCGGTCGTGGTGGTCGACGGGTTGCCGTTGACGGTGAACGGGAAGCTGGATCGGAGGGCGTTGCCGGCACCGGAGTTCACCGGTGGGGTGTTTCGGGCCCCGCGGTCACCGGTGGAGGAGATGCTGGCTTCGCTCTACGTCGAGGTTCTCGAGGTTCCCCGGGTCGGGATCGACGACAGTTTCTTCGATCTCGGTGGCCACTCGTTGTCGGCGACACGTCTGGTCGGCCGGATTCGGTCGGTGCTGGGGGTTGAGGTCCCGATCCGGATGATCTTCGAATCACCGACGGTCGCCGCACTCGCACCCCGACTGAGGGACCGCCCGGGACGGGTGCCGTTGACTCCGCGGGTGCGCCCCGAGCGGGTGCCGTTGTCGTTCGCGCAGACCCGGTTGTGGTTCCTGTACCGGTTCGAGGGACCGTCGGCGACGTACAACATTCCCGTGGCGGTGCGGTTGGCCGGCGACCTCGACGCCGAGGCTCTGGTGGCAGCAATCGGGGACGTGATTGCCCGGCACGAGAGCCTGCATACGGTATTTGAAGACCTGGACGGTGAACCGGTTCAGCGGGTCCTCCCCACGGAGGAAATACCAACTCCGGTGCAGGTGGAGAAGGTCGACCCGCCCTGCGTGATGGCTGCGGTGACGGTAGCGGCGGGGTACGGGTTCGATATTGCACACGAAATCCCCATTCGGGCGACACTGTTGGAGTCAGGACCCCGGGAGCGCGTCCTGGTGTTGGTCCTGCACCATATCGCGGCGGACGGGGGCTCGTTGGCGCCGCTGGCACGTGACATCGCGGTCGCGTATGCGGCGCGGACCGAGGGCGAGATGCCGGGGTGGGCGCCGTTGCCGGT
>SEEV01000184.1 GCA_004211695.1 Rhodococcus sp. (in: high G+C Gram-positive bacteria) | reverse complement strand
GTCCTACGAGATCCCGGACGCCGAGTTGACGCCGCCGGTGTCCTGGTCGGCGTACAGCCTGCGCAAACACTGGAACACCGTCAAGAACGACGTCGCCGTCAACACCGACACCGGGCAGGTGTGGTGGCCGGAGAACTCGAAAGAGGCCTACAGTTCCGGGATCGCGAACTGCGCTGCCGCCCTGACGAACTGGTCCGACGCACGCTCCGGAAAACGCAAAGGCGCCATGGGATTCCCCCGTTTCAAGGGCAAACGGGCGTCGCTGTCGTGCCGGTTCACCACCGGCAGTGTCGGGTTGGTCACCGACGGCGGGGATCGACGCCACATCCAACTACCCCGGATCGGGGTGGTCCGGTCTGCCGAATCGACCCGCAAGTTGGCACGCAAAACGGTGGCGGGGACGGCGCGGATTCGGTCGGCGACCCTGTCGTTTCGACGGGGCCGATGGCAGGTGTCGTTCTCCGTCGAAATCACGCTCCCCGCCCGGGCACTCCCACCCACCACCGCTGGTACCGACTCCGCGGTCGGTGATCGTGGTGTGGGCGGTTCGGTGGTCGGGGTCGATGTGGGGGTGAAACACCTCGCTGTTCTCTCGACCGGGGAGATGATCGAAAATCCGAAACATGCCCGCAAGCACGCGAAGAGATTGCGTCGGCTCGGGCGCCGCGCATCGCGGCAGGTCGGCCCGGATCGTTCCTCCGGCCAGAAGCCTTCCCGGCGTTGGCTGCGCACCCAGGAACAGATCCGGGCGGTGCACACCCGCATCGCCGACGCGCGCCGCGATCACCTGCACAAACTCACCACCCGACTGGTGCGGGACTTCGACACCGTCGTCGTCGAAGACCTCAACATCGCCGCAATGACCCGCTCCGGTGGCGTCTACAAACGCGGACTGAATCGGGCTCTCCATGATGCGGGACTCGCCGAGATCCGGCGACAACTGCTGTACAAGACCGAGTGGACCGGCACCGGCCTGCACGTGGCAGATCGGTGGTATCCGTCGAGTAAGACCTGCTCGAACTGTCAGGTAGTGAAAGCCAAACTGCCCCTGAATGTTCGGGTGTTCACCTGCGATGCGTGCGGATTCCGCGCGGATCGTGATCACAACGCTGCCGTCAACCTCACTGCCCTCGCAGCTGGTGACGGTGGTGCGTCTTCGGCGAGTTGCGGACGAGACGTAAAAGACGCCCGACAGAAACCAACCATAAGACCCGCCGCCCGGCGGGCAGACGGTACCGCTGCGGGAACACCACCTGGTGGTGAACGTGACCGGGGTAACCCGGCCACTCATGCAGAGTGCACTAGACGACACTCAGCATGAACGGCGCGTGATGCCTTTCAATGCGGCCACTTCCGCGACCTTCATCGCGAGATACCCGCCCGCGGAGTCACCGGCGACGATCACTCGGGTGGGGTCGTCGCAGACCTTCAGCACCTCGGTCGCGGTCATGGCGTCCACCAGCGACGCCCCGATCGCCCCCTTGGGTAGCTGCCGGTACTCGACGGAGACGACGGGGGCACCCGAGCGAGCGGCGAGCAACCCGCACAGTGCCCGGTGGGTGGCGAGCCCGCAGAACACGAATCCGCCGCCGTGGAAGTAGAGGATGGTGGCGCCGTCCATCGACCCCAGAGTGGGCCGCGGATGGGTGATCTTTTCGCACGGCACCCCGCCGAGCGAGATCGCCTCGATGTCGAGCCCCTTCGGCTTGGGGAGCCGGTCGATCAGTTCGTCGAGGGCCGCCAGCAGTTCGATGCCGCGGTCCGTCATCGGCCATATCGTGAACAGCGGTTTGACGAAAGCCCTGGCGAACCAGAACGTCAGTTGTGCCCGCCTGCTGACATCCCAGTGCCACACGATCGAGTCACGCGTTCGCATACTGCCCTCCGTTGTATCGGACGCTTGTCCAGCTTCGCGTTCGCTCCCCGCGGCCTCCCGCCAGGGTAAATCGAAGCCGCCCGTTACCGAGCGACTTCGACTTAATTTCCGTCCGATTACCCGAAGTTCACCGACCGAGCCGCTGCTCCAGTTGCGCGATGATCTCGGTCGCCACCTGGGTGGGCGATCCGCCGACGTCGACGACGATGGCGTCCTCGTCCGGCTGGATCGGCTCCAGCGTCGAAATCTGCGTGTCCAGCAGCGACGCGGGCATGAAGTGGTCTAGCCGGGTAGTCAGGCGTTCCCCGATCTGCTGCCGCGACCCGGCGAGGTGCACGAACACGACGTTGTCGCCCCGCAGCACGTCGCGGTAGCTGCGCTTGAGCGCCGAGCAGGTGATGACCCCGGGAAGCCCGTTGTCGGTGTGCTCGCGAATCCACCCTGCGACGAGATCGAGCCACGGCCAGCGGTCCTCGTCGGTCAACGGCTGTCCCGACGCCATCTTCGCGACGTTTGCGGGCGGGTGCAGGGCGTCTCCCTCCTGCAGGTCCCAGCCCATCGCGCCGGCGATGATTCCCGCGACCGTCGACTTCCCGGACCCCGACACCCCCATCAGCACCAAGACGGGATCCGCCGTCTGCGGCTTGCGTCCTGCAGGTTCGCGTGTACTCACGTGCATCTCACCAACCTCACTCGACATTTCTCAGCCCCTCAGATGAACGCGCTCAGCGCGAGGACACCGGCCAGTCCGGTGACGGAGATGATGCATTCCATCACCGTCCACGTCTTCAGGTTCTGTACCACCGTGACACCGAGATATTCCTTCACCAGCCAGAATCCGGCGTCGTTGACGTGCGACAGGAACAGGGAGCCGGAGCCGATCGCCAGGACCATCAGCGAGACGTGCGTCGATGTCAGCTCGGCGGCGACGGGCGCGAGGATGCCGGACGCGGTGACCGTGGCCACCGTGGCCGATCCCGTGGCGACTCGGATGAGCACGGCCACGAGCCAGGCGAGGAACAGGACCGGGAGCGCGCTGCCCTTGATCGCTTCGGCGATGACGTCGGCGATGCCGGTGTCGATCAGGACCTGTTTGAATCCGCCGCCCGCGCCGACGATGAGGAGAATTCCGGCGATCGGGGGCAGCGAACTCTCCAGCGAGGCCGCGATGGCATTTCGATCCATGCCGCCGCCGCGGCCCAGAAGGCCCATACCGACGAGCACAGCGAGCCCGAGGGCCACAACCGGCGTGCCGAGGAAGTCGAGGAGCGACTTCACCCACACCTCCGAGTCGGGGGCGATGACCTCGGCGACCGCCTTGCCCAGCATCAGGACGACGGGGAGCAGGATGGCGGCGAGGGTGGCCGCGAATCCGGGACGAGAACGCTGGGCGGCGGCTTCGGCGCCCTCCTTGTCCTCGGGGGTCACGTAGAGCTCAGGCACGGGGACGTCCACCCACCGCGCCGCCAGCTTGCTGAACAGCGGCCCGGCCACGATCACGGTCGGGATCGCGACGACGACGCCGAGCGCGAGGGTGAGTCCGAGGTTGGCGTTCAACGCCGCCACCGCGACCAGCGGCCCGGGGTGGGGCGGAACGAGGCCGTGCATAGCCGACAAACCGGCCAGCGTGGGGATCGCGATGCGCATCAACGGCAGCCCCGAGCGGCGGGCGACGAGGATGATCACCGGCATCAACAGCACAAGGCCGATCTCGAAGAACATCGGCAGACCGATCACCGCGCCGACCAGCGCCATCATCCAGGGCAGCGTCCGCGGTCCGGCGCGACTGACGAGGGTGTCGACGACGCGGTCCGCGCCACCGGAATCGGCGAGCAGCTTTCCGAACATGGCACCGAACCCGATCAGGATTCCGACGCTGCCCATCGTGGCGCCGAAGCCCACGACGAACGACTTCACCGAGTCGGAGGCGCCCAGACCCGCACCGATCCCGACGCCGACGGCGCCGATCGACAGCGCGAGGAACGGGTGGAGTTTGAGCCAGGTGATCAGCGCGATGATGACGGCGACGCCGACGACGGCCGCCGTGATCAGCCGCGTGTCGTGGCCGGCACTGTCGGCCGCGGCGAGTAGTGAAGCGGTACTCATTCTTTGCTCCAGGGAGATCGGTGTTGGAATGACCCTTGTTCGTGACTCAGGTCACTGTGCCTCAAAAACCATACGATTTCAAGGCCTTCGCCAATTAAGTACTACTTAGAGGGAAAATGGCACGCCAACGTGTGTTCAATGAGTGCAACCGTGGGAACATCGGCGGATGACCAACGCAGACGGCGCCGAGTACCGGCAATTGCACGAAACGGTGCTCGATCGGCTGGGCAGCGACATCGTGGCCGGGGTCGTGGCAGCCGGCACCCGCATCTCCGCGGACGACGTGGTCACCCAGTACTCCGTCTCCCGCACCGTCGTGCGCGAAGTGGTCCGCGTGCTCGAATCGCTCGGACTCCTGGCCGTGCGCCGCCGCGTCGGGATCACCGTCCTCGGCGAGGATCACTGGAACTCACTCGATCCGAGCGTGATCCGATGGAAGCTGGCCGGCCCACAGCGGTTCGAGCAGCTGTCGAGCCTGAGCGAACTGCGCTCGGGGATCGAACCGCTCGCCGCGCGTCTCGCGGCGACACGGGCGACGCCGGAAGAGTGCGGGGCACTGACGGCGGCCGTCATCGGAATGTCGTCCACCTCCCGCGCGGCGGACACGGACGCGTACCTGGCCCACGACTCCGACTTCCACCGCACACTGCTGGCCGCGTCCGGGAACCCCCTCTTGCGCGCGATGTCGCAGATCGTCGTGGAGGTGCTCGAGGGTCGCACCCGGCACTCGCTCATGCCGCACGTCGCCGAGACCGAGGCCATCCGGCTGCACGGCGTGGTGGCGTCGTCCATCCAGATGGGCGACCCCGACGCGGCCGAGAAGGCCATGCGCGCGATCGTGACCGAATCCGCGACGGCCGTCGAGCAGATGAAGGACGACGAAGACACCCGCGAGTGAGGTACTCGCGGGTGCCTGCTTCGTGGCGCGGTAGGCCTTACACGACTGAATCCGACTGCATGGCTTCCAGTTCCACGCCCTTCGTCTCCTTGACCCAGCGCAGCACGAACACGAGGGACAGCACGGCGCACACGGCGTAGAAGCCGTAGGAGATTCCCAGCGAGAAGTCCTTCATGGACGGGAATGTCACGGTGATCAGCCAATTCGCCGCCCACTGGGCGCCTGCGGCGAGGGAGAGGGCTGCAGCGCGGATGCGGTTGGGGAACGCCTCGCCGAGCAGGACCCACACCACGGGTCCCCACGACATTCCGAATGCCACGACGAACAGGTTGGCGGCGACGAGAGCGATCGGCCCTTGCAGTCCGGTCAGCTGCGGCGTCGTCACCCCGTTCACGACGGTGGTGGACGCGGTTCCGAAGATGAACGCCATGGTCGCGAGCGTCACGGCCATTCCGGCGGAGCCGATGATGAGCAGCGGTCGCCGGCCCACGCGGTCGATGTAGGCGATGGCGATGAGCGTGGTGGCGATGTTGACCACCGAGGTGATCACGGTGATCTGCAGGGAGCTGCCCTCGTCGAATCCGACGGCCTGCCACAGGACGCTGGAGTAGTAGAAGATCACGTTGATGCCGACGAACTGCTGAAAGACGGAGAGTCCGATACCGATCCACACGATCGGCATGAGCCCGAACGCGGAGCCCTTCAGATCACGGATGGACGGTTGCGTCTCGCTGGCCAGCGACGAGCGGATGCTCTCGATCTTGAGGTCCAGGCCCTTCTCACCGAGCAGCACCGCGAGGATGCCGCGAGCCTCGCCGAGGCGTCCCTGGGCGATGAGGTAGCGGGGCGATTCGGGGATCGTCAGCGACAGCAGCCCGTACGCCAGTGCGGGCACGCACATGGCGAGGAACATCCATCGCCAGGCCTCGAGCCCGAACCAGAGTTCTTCCTGGGATCCACCGGCGACGGCGGCGAGGGCGTAGTCGACCAGCAATGAGACGAAGATGCCCGTGACGATCGCAAGTTGCTGCAGCGACCCGAGGCGGCCGCGCACCCGGGCCGGCGAGATCTCGGCGATGTAGGCGGGTGCGATGACCGAGGCCAGACCCACGCCGATGCCGCCGACGATCCGGAATGTCACCAGTATCTCGACGTTGGCCGCGAACCCGGTGCCGATGGCGCTCAGCAGGAACATCAGGGCCGCGGCCCGCATGGTGACGAGGCGTCCGTACCGGTCGGCGATCCGCCCGGCCAGCATGGCTCCGGCGGCGGCGCCGAGCAGCGCCGAGGCGATCGCGAATCCGAGGAGAGCGGATTCGACCTGGAACTTGCCCTCGATCGCCGACACGGCGCCGTTGATCACCGCACTGTCGTAGCCGAACAGCAATCCGCCGAGTGCTGCGACGACCGCGATACGGACGGGAACCGAAGTGCCCTCTGCGGTGTCGCCGGACGACTCCGCGCCGGGCAGCAGGACGTTTTCAGACATGGGACTCCTCGTGAGCAAGGGGGGATCGAGACTCGGATCGAGCCGAGGCCTGCGCCGAGAGCGCATTCGTTGTGGTGTGGAACACAGTAGGCAACGAACACGGGAATCGTCAAGATATGAACATCCGAAGACGGTTATGCCAGGTTTGTGTTCAATAATGAACGCTCAAGGCGGCAGAATCCCGCCCTTCAGAGGAGCGCGAAGTCGGCAGCGAAACAGTCAGGCCGGAAGCGCGGACCGCAGGCCCAGCGCGACGGCGCCGAGGACCTGCGCACGGGGGCCGAGTTCGGCGACCCGGATGTCGAGGGAACGGACGGCGCTGGGCACGGCGTAGCGGCCGACCACCTCGCGCATCGGCCCCAGCAGCAGTTCGCCGGCCAGCGCGAGTTCGCCTCCGATGACGAGGCGTTCGGGATTGACGAGGTTGCACAGGCTCGCCGCGGCGATCCCGACGTGCCGGCCGGTGTCGGCGAGCACTCGGATGCAGGCGGCGTCTCCGCCCTCGGCCATGGCGACGATGTCGGCGATGGTGAGGTTTGGGCCGCGGCTGGGTTCGAGCAACCGGATCACGACGTGCGACGCGACGAGTGTCTCGAGGCAGCCGCGGTTGCCGCAGCGGCAGACCTGACCGAACTCGTCGAGCGTCAGGTGGCCGATTTCGCCTGCGGTTCCGCCTCTTCCGCGGTAGAGCCGGCCGTCGAGGACGAGACCGGCACCGACTCCGTCGGACAGTTTGATGTAGGCAAGATCGGTGGTTCCGCGGCCCGCTCCCCACATGTGTTCGGCGAGCACACCGAGGTTCGCATCGTTGTCGACGTGCACCGCGGTGCCGAGATACTCGGACGCGATGGCGGCGGCGTCGACCCCGACCCATCCCGGGAGGATCGACGGGCCGCCGACCTCGCCGGTGTCGGTCTCGAGCGGCGCGGGCAGGCCCATGCCGACCGCCAGGACGGACGTGCGATCGCAGCCGAGTCGATCGAGGGCGGCGTCCAGAAGGGTGCCCGCCTGCACCACGCCGTCCTCGGCGCGGTGGCCCGACCCGAGTTCGACGCGTTCCTCGGCGAGCACTTGGTGAGCCATGTCGGCGACGGCGACGGTGAGATGGCGGTGCCCGAAGTCGATCCCCACGGCGAGTCCCATCTTGCGGGTCAGCTTCACCGCGCGGCCCCGCTGGCCCGGGTGGTCGCCGCCCGGCACGGCGACCATCCCGGCCGCGGTCAATTCCTTGACCATGTTGGAGACGGTGGCGGGCGCCAGCCCGGTGCGTCGCGCGATCTCCGCCTGGGTGAGTTCACCCGACGTCTGCAGCGCGCGGACCACACGGTGCTGGTTGGCGGACTTCAGCGACGACTGGGAACCCGGCCGCTGGGGATCACCGTTGTCACTGTCGCGCACCACGTCACCGTACCGCGCCGCTTCCCGCGCTACCGGGCGAGTGCGGTCGCCTCACGTGCGAGGCCGCTGATCCGGTCCCAGTCCTTCTGCTTCACCGCGTCGGCGGGCGTCAGCCAGGATCCGCCGACGCACCCGACGTTGGGCAGCGACAGGTAGTCCCCGACGTTCGACGTCGAGATGCCGCCGGTGGGGCAGAACCGTGCGGCCGGGACGGGTGAGTGGATCGACCCGAGGAACTTCGCGCCGCCCGACGCCTCGGCCGGGAAGAACTTGAGTTCGCGGTAGCCGTGTTCGAGCAGGAAGAGCACCTCGGAGACGGTCGCCGCACCCGGGAGGTGCGGCAGTCCGGTGTCCGTCATCGCCTTGAGGAGGGTTTCGGTGCTGCCCGGCGAGACCAGGAACTGCGCTCCCGCTTCAGCCGCCTGGGCGGCCTGGACCGGTTCCACGATCGTGCCCGCACCGACGCAGATTTCCGGCACCTCGCTCGCGATCGCCTTGATGGCGTCGAGGGCGCACGGCGTGCGCAGCGTCAGTTCGATCATCGGGATGCCACCGGCCACCAGCGCGCGGGCCACCGGCACCGCGTCGCCGAGGTCGTCCACGACGACGACGGGGATGACCGGGACTCGGTCGAGGAGGGAGGGGCTGTTCGTCACTGAATACTCCTTAGACGGGTTGGGGATGGAAGATGCTGGCGCCCTGGGTCGCCGGTCCGACAGCGGCACGCAGCCCGGCGAAGAGTTCACGCCCCGTGCCGACCCATTCGTCGGCGCTCAGCGCGCGGCCGGTCGCCGGCCGGGCAGCGAACTCGGCGTCGTCGACGTGGACGTTCACCGTTCCGGCGACGGCGTCGACGGTCACCACATCGCCGTCGACCACCCGCGCCAGGGGTCCGCCTACCGCGGCTTCCGGGGTGAGGTGGATCGCGGCGGGCACCTTGCCGGACGCGCCCGACATGCGGCCGTCGGTCACGAGCGCGACGTGCCTGCCTTTGTCCTGCAGGGACCCGAGAACCGGTGTGAGCTTGTGCAGTTCGGGCATGCCGTTGGCGCGGGGGCCCTGGTAGCGCAGCACTGCCACGAAGTCGCGGTCGAGTTCGCCCGCCTCGAATGCGGCGAGGAAGTCGAGTTGGTCGTCGAACACCCGCGCCGGGGCGGTGACGATCTGGTGGTTCGCCTTGACCGCGGAGACCTTGATGACGCATTCACCGAGGTTGCCCTTCAGCATCTTCAGGCCGCCGTTCACCGCGAACGGCTCCTCGGGTCCGCGAAGGACGCTGGTGTCGTGGCTGATCGGCGTCCCGGGCTGCCATTCGACGCCGTCGCCGGACAGCTTGGGCTCCTCGGTGTACCGGCGGAGGCCGGGTCCGACGACGGTCTTCACGTCCTCGTGCAGCAGTCCGGCATCGAGCATCGACGACACGACGTAGCCGAGGCCGCCCGCCGCGTGGAAGTGGTTCACGTCCGCCGACCCGTTGGGGTAGATCCGGGCGAGCAGCGGGATGACGGCCGACAGCTCGGCGAGGTCGTCCCAGGTGAGGGTGATGCCGGCGGCGCGCGCGATGGCCACGAGGTGCATCGTGTGGTTGGTGGAGCCGCCTGTGGCGAGCAGCGCGACGCAGCCGTTGACCACGGCCTTCTCGTCGACGACCTCACCGACCGGGGTGTAGTCGTCGCCGAGTGCGGTGAGCCCGGTGACGCGCCGGCCTGCCTCGGCCGTGAGCGCCTCACGCAGCGGGGTGCCCGGGTTCACGAAGCTCGATCCGGGCAGGTGCAGGCCCATGACCTCCATGAGGAGCTGGTTGGAGTTGGCGGTTCCGAAGAACGTGCACGTGCCCACGCCGTGGTAACTCGCCGCCTCCGCGTCGAGGAGTTCCTCGCGGTCGGCCTTGCCCTCCGCGTACAGCTGCCGCACACGCGACTTCTCGTTGTTTGGCAGACCGGACGTCATCGGTCCCGCGGGAACGAAGACGGTCGGCAGGTGACCGAAACCCAGTGCGCCGATGAGCATTCCCGGCACGATCTTGTCGCAGACACCGAGCATGAGCGCGCCGTCGAACATGTCGTGGGACAGTCCGATCGCCGTCGCCATCGCGATGACGTCGCGGCTGAACAGCGACAGCTGCATGCCGTCGCGTCCCTGGGTGATGCCGTCGCACATCGCGGGGACGCCGCCGGCGAACTGGGCGATGCCGCCGGCCTCCATGACCGCGGCCTTCAGCTGCCGAGGAAAGTCCTCGAACGGCTGGTGCGCCGACAGCATGTCGTTGTATGACGAGACGATCGCGATGTTGGGCTTGACGAAGCTGCGCAGCGCCTTCTTGTCGGCCGGGCCGGATGCGGCGAAGCCGTGTGCGAGGTTCGCGCAGGCCAGCTTGCCGCGCGCCGGACCGCGGTCTGCGGCCTTCCGGATGCGGTCGAGGTAGACCGTCCGCTCGGGTGTGCTGCGCTCGATGATGCGTTCGGTGACGGCAGCGAGGACGGGGTGCACGTCGGCCGTCGGTGTGGGTGCGTCGGTCATGCGGTGACTCCTTCGTGCCAGGCGCGGCCGTCGCGCTCGATCAGGGTGGTCGCGTCGGTGGGTCCGTTGGTGCCCGCCGGGTACCGGCGCGGTCCGCGCTCGGACTTGTTCCAGCCGACGAGGATCTGCTCGACCCACTCCCAAGCGGCCTCCACCTCGTCGCGGCGCATGAACAGGGTCGGGTTGCCCCGGACCACGTCCATCAGCAGCCGCTCGTAGGCGTCGGGCGAGGGACGCTTGAAGGTTTCGATGTAGTTGAGGTCCAACGACACCGGCTTGAGCCGGATGCCGCCGGGGCCGGGTTCCTTTGCCGTCATGTGCAGCCGCATGCCCTCGTGGGGCTGCAGCTGGATGACCAGGCGGTTGGGTTCGCTGTGGCCCTCGCTGCCGGGGAACATGGGGTGCGGGACGGGCTTGAACTGCACCACGATCTCGGAGCAGCGGCGGTCCATGCGCTTGCCGGTGCGCAGGTAGAACGGCACACCGGCCCAACGCCAGTTCTGGATCTCGGCCTTGACGGCGATGAACGTCTCGGTGGTGCTCTCGGGGTTCTCGACGTCGTCCTGATATCCGGGCACTGCGATCCCGTCGGCCAGCCCGGGGCCGTACTGGCCTGCGACGGTGCAGCGTTCGACGTCCTGCGGGCTCATCGGCTTGAGGGCCTGGAGCACCTTGAGCTTCTCGTCTCGCACGGTCTCGCGGTCGACGTAGGTGGGCGGCTCCATCGCGACGAGGCAGAGGAGCTGCAGGAGGTGGTTCTGCAGCATGTCGCGCAGCGCACCCGCCGACTCGTAGTAGCCGCCGCGACTGCCGACCCCGAGCGACTCGGCCACGTTGATCTGCACGTGGTCGATCGACGACGAGTTCCACAGCGGCTCGAGGAAGGTGTTGGCGAATCGCGTCACCAGAAGGTTCTGGACGCTCTCCTTGCCGAGGTAGTGGTCGATGCGGAAGATCTGCGATTCCTCGAACACCGCGCCGACCGCGTCGTTGACGGCGCGGGCCGAGGCGAGGTCGTGCCCGATCGGCTTCTCCAGCACGACGCGGGACTGCTCGTCGGCGAGACCGTTCAGGTCGAGATTCTCGCAGATCGGTCCGAACAGGCCGGGAGCACACGCCAGGTAGAACACCCGGATCGCGCCTTCCCGGTCGGCGAGACAGTCCTTCAGGCCCGCCCAGTTCGCGGGATCCGCGACGTCGACGGTGACGTATTCGAGGCGATTGAGAAATCGCTCACAGGTGTCCGAATCCAGCTGATCGCCGGAGACGAACCGTGCGAGTTCGCCGCGCACCTTGTCGCGGTAGCCGTCGGTGTCGAGACCGGCTCGCGAGGCACCGATCACGCGGGTTTCGGCGGGCAGCTGGCCGTCCCTGTCGCGCAGGTAGAGCGCGGGAAGCAGCTTACGAACCGCCAGGTCGCCGGTGCCGCCGAACACGACGAAATCGCACGGATCCACGGTGGTCGCTGGTGACATGTCATCTCCCTCTGAAAGCCGGATGTGTGGGCCGTCACAGACGACGATAGGCGACCTTTGGCTTTCGAGCAATACAGACTTAAGTATTTCGGCGAACAAAGATCACGGCCTTACGTTGTCAGACGCGTGTCCGGTTGGTTGAATGGCCTGCATGCGGACGCCTCGCTCGACGACCTCCCCGGCGACGGGTGGCGACGTCTTCGCCCTCATTCGCGCAGGGCAAGCCACGACGCGCACCGAGATCGGCAACCTCACCGGGCTGTCGCGCACGGCTGTCGCGGCCCGGGTGTCGTCACTGCAGTCGTCCGGACTCGTCGTCGAACGCGAGGAAGGCGTCTCGACCGGCGGCCGACCGCCGGTCAAGCTCTCGTTTCATGTACAGGCAGGTGTCGTGCTGTCGGCCGCCATCGGCCGGAGCCGCACCCAGCTGGCCATCTGCGACCTCGCCGGCGACGTCATCGTCGCCGAGGACGTGGAGCAGGAGATCGGCACCAGCCCGGCCGAGCTGATGCCCGTCATCGC
>SEEV01000183.1 GCA_004211695.1 Rhodococcus sp. (in: high G+C Gram-positive bacteria) | reverse complement strand
AGCTACCACCCGGACGCCGAGCTGTACTTCATTACCGGTGCGGACGCCCTGGCGAGTATCCTGTCCTGGCAGGACTGGGAGGAACTGTTCTCGCTGGCGAAGTTCGTCGGGGTGTCGCGTCCGGGATTCGACCTCAACACCGAACATCTGGCCGGTCATCTGGACGCGTTGCCCGAGGACGCGGTCACGTTGATCGAGATCCCGGCTCTGGCGATCTCCTCGACGGAATGTCGGCGGCGCGCCAGTCGCCATCGTCCTGTGTGGTACCTCGTGCCGGACGGTGTGGTCCAGTACATCTCCAAACGGAACCTGTATCGGCCACCGGACTCCGAGCGCCTCGACGGCGCGACGACGATGTCCGAACCGGCCCCGGACAAGACCAAGAGTTAGTCAGTACTTTTCGAACGAACTGGGAGAACATCGCGTGAGCGCAACGACCGAAGCCATCGAGATGGCACGCATCGCGGCAATGGCTGCCGACGAGAAGCTGGCCTCCGATGTGGTGGTGCTCGATGTTTCCGAGCAGCTGGTCATCACCGACTGCTTCGTCATCGCCTCCGCGCCCAACGAGCGCCAGGTGAATGCGATCGTCGAGAACATCGAGGATCGTCTGCGTGAGGCAGGTCACAAGCCGGTGCGTCGCGAGGGCACCCGCGAAGGCCGTTGGGCACTGCTCGATTTCGTGGACGTGGTCATCCACGTCCAGCACAACGAGGAACGTAACTTCTACGCACTCGACCGACTGTGGAAGGACTGCCCGACCGTGCCCGTCGAGGGTCTCGGGCAGCAGGGTCCGGCCGACGCGAACGGTGCGGGCGCCCCCGAGGCCGAGGAGTCCGAACTGTGACGGATGCTCCCCGTGCCCCGCGGCGTCTGATACTGCTCCGCCACGGACAGACCGAGTACAACGCCGACAACCGCATGCAGGGCCAGCTCGACACCGAACTGTCGGAGCTGGGGCGGTCGCAGGCCCGCGCCGCCGCATCCGCGCTCGTCGGTCGCAGGCCGATCTCCATCGTGTCCTCCGATCTGCGCCGCGCGTACGACACCGCCGTCGAGGTCGGTGACAACGCCGGTCTGCCGGTGCAGATCGACGAGCGACTCCGCGAGACGCATCTCGGTGACTGGCAGGGGCTCACGCATCTCGACGTCGACGCACGCGCACCCGGTGCCCGCGCCACGTGGCGGGGCGACGCGACCTGGGCGCCCCCCGGCGGGGAGAGCCGCCTCGACGTCGCGCGGCGCAGCAAGCCGGTGGTCGCGGAACTCGTCGAGAAGCACGAGGACTGGGCCGAGAAACCGGTGGTCCTGGTCGCTCACGGCGGATTGATCGCCGCGCTGACCGCCGCCCTGCTGGATCTGCCCGTCGACCGCTGGCCGGTGCTGGGCGGACTGGGCAACACGAGTTGGGTGCAGCTGAGCGCGTATGGAAACCCCGATTCGCTCAACTGGCGTCTCGACGTGTGGAACGCTTCTGCGAGTGTGGCCAGTGACGTCCTCTGAGGTGGGCGCCGGTTCCGGGGAACGCCCCGTCCTGCTCGTGCTCGCCGATTCGCTGTCGTATTACGGACCCAAGGGCGGTCTCCCGTCCGACCACCCCGACATCTGGCCCAATATCGTTGCACGTCAACTTGGTTGGGACGTAGAACTGGTGGCGCGGATCGGCTGGACCAGCCGCGACGTGTGGTGGGCGCTGACGCAGGACCCGCGCGTATGGTCCGCGGTTCCCCGGGCCGGCGCCGTCGTATTCGCGGTCGGGGGCATGGATTCGCTTCCGTCTCCGCTTCCGACCGCACTGCGGGAACAACTGCGCTACGTCCGTCCGCCCGCGCTGCGGCGCGTCGTGCGGACCGGCTACCAGTGGCTGCAGCCCCGCCTGTCGCCGCTGGGGTGGCCGGTGGCGTTGCCCCCGCGGCTCAGCGTCGAATACCTGGAGAGTTCACGGGCGGCGCTCGAATACATGCGCCCCGAACTGCCCGTCATCGGCACTCTGCCGTCCGTGCATCGCAGCGAGGCGTACGGCAAGGTTCATGCGGGCCGCCCCGGCGCCGTGGCCGCCATCACCGCCTGGTCGGAGGAGAAGAACGTGCCCCTCGTCGATCTCGCGGAAGCGGTGCGCGCCAACGTCTTCAGCGAACACGGTAATCCGGACGGCATCCACTGGGGCTGGGACGGGCACGCCGAGGTCGCCGCGGCCATGCTGACCGCGCTCCGCGCGGCGGGTGTCGCGCCGGAGGTCGCCGGGGACGCGGTTCCGGCCGACCCAGTGTCGAGCGGAGCAGAGTAGGATGCCCGTCGTCGTCGTCACCGATTCCTCTGCATCCATCCTGCCGGAACTCGTCGAGCAGTACGGGATCCTGGTGGTCCCGCTCCACGTCCTCAGCGGCGGCAAGGATTTCCGGGAGGGGATCGACGAGCTCCCCGAGGAACTTGCCGGCGTCACCACGTCGGGGGCCTCGCCGAGCGAGCTGTCCGAGGCCTACACTGCCGCACTGGAACTCAGTGACGGCGCCGGAGTTCTCGCCGTCCACATCTCGCGGCAACTGTCCGGCACCTGGGAGGCCGGCCGCCAGGCGGCGCAGGAGTTCGACGGCCGCGTGCGGATCGTCGATTCCCAGTCCGCCGGAATGGGTTTGGGGTACCCGGTGCTGGAGGCGGCGCGGCTGGCGCAGGACGGTGCCGACCTCGAGACGGTGTACCGGCGGGCGGTCGACGTCGCGAGCCGCGGGCGTTGCCTGATCGTCGTGGACCGGCTCGACCAGTTGCGTCGCGGCGGGCGGATCGGTACGGCCGCCGCGCTGCTCGGGACCGCGCTGGCGATGAAACCGGTCCTGCACCTCGTGGACGGCCGGCTCGTTCTGAAGGAGAAGACGAGGACCTCGACCAAGGCGATGGCCAGAATGGTCGACGCCGCGGTGGAGCAGGCGGGTCTGGACAGGACGGCCGTCGCTGTGCATCACATGCACGCCCCGCGGCGGGCCGAAGCGGTCGCGCAGCAACTGAAAGACCGGATTCCGCAGGTCAGCGATATCGTCGTTACCGATTTCAGCTCGGTGATCGGAGCCCACGTCGGGGCGGGTGCCATCGGCATCGTGCTGTGCCCGGAGCCCGTCTTGCACCACGACGACCACGATTCATCCACAACTTCGCACTGATCCACAGGCCGATTCGGAAGGCCCGGTCACCCGGGGATCACGGTGGGCGGGCCACTCTACTGTCGCGTCATGGGCATCAGGGAAGAGCGCTCGAGAGGCCGGACCCGTCTCGCGTTCCTCACATCGGGGGAACGCGAGGCCTTTCCTCCGGCCTCGCCGGCGGCGCCGGAATGGCTGGCCGAGCCCGGCGCGACCGACCTCGACGGCGACACGACGTGGTCGGCCGAACACCGCCGGGGTGCCTTCTCGCTGCCCGACCGGTGGCGTGACGCCCGGTTCGATCCCGGACGATCCGGTGCGATCGTACTGATCGTGGTGGGAGTTCTCGTCGCGACGGTCACCGTGGTGGGCGTGCGTAGCGATCGGCAGGAGACGCAGGCCGTTCCGTCGCTGCCCGTGGCGGGAGTGCAGTCCCCGGTCCCGGCACCCGAATCACCGGCACCGGCCGCCGCGGCGCCGCCGGCTCCGGCGGAGGAGATCGTCGTCAGCGTCGTCGGACTGATGGTCTCGGCCGGTCTGGTCCGTCTTCCACCGGGCTCGCGTGTCGCGGACGCGCTCGCAGCCGCCGGGGGAGTGCGCGACGGCGCCGACACGCTCGGATTGAATCTGGCACAACGACTGTCGGACGGCGATCAGGTACTCGTGGGAGTCGCGACCACGCAGGCACCCCCGAGCGCGGTGGGCGGCACGTCCACCGGGGCCCCGGCGGCCGGGGGCGGTGCGACCGCTACGGCCGGTGGGCTGGTGAACCTCAACACGGCGACGGCCACGGAACTCGACGCACTGCCCGGCGTCGGCCCCGTCACGGCGGCGGCGATCGTCGCGTGGCGCACGACCAACGGCATGTTCACCGACATTTCCCAACTGGGGGAGGTGGACGGGATCGGGCCGGTGCGACTCGAGAAGCTGCGCGGCCAGGTCACGCTCTGATGCGCCAGAGCGAACCCCGGCTCCTCGATCTACGGCTCCTCCCGTTCGCCGGGATGTGCTGGGTGGCAACACTGGTCGGCGTTCTCGGAGGGTCCCGGGCGGCGTGGGTGTTCGTGGGCGCACTGTCGGGAGCGGGGGTTCTCCTCGCCGCCGGATGTGCCCTGGTCGGGACGCGGCGGTGGACGGCGGGAACGCTGGCGGTCCTGCTGTTCGGATCCTGCTGTGGTGGCGGCGTGGCCTGGCGGGTGCAGAACGTGGAACGGCACCCGTTGATCGAACTCGCGCGAAACGAGACGTGGGTGACGCTGGTCGTGACCCTGGTCGACGACCCCCGGCCGATCGCGGGCTTCGGACGCCGCGTCCTCGTGAACGCGGACGTCGTCGAGATCCGCCGGGCCACCGAGGCCGTCCACGCGGGCGGCGCGGTGGTTCTGCTCGCCCCGGCGGAGGAGTGGCTCGGGCTGCTGCCCGGTCAGGAGGTGGTTCTGCGGGGGCAGTTGAGCCCGCCGCTGCACCGGGACCTGAGCCTGGCCACCGTCCGGGTGTCGGGGCCGCCCACCGGGGTCGGCCCCGCGCCCCCGCATCAGCGGTGGGCCGGCGCCCTGCGTGCACGGTTCGCCGCGGCCGCGGCCGTCCTCCCTGCGGGTGAAGCCGGGCTCCTGCCAGGGTTGGTGGTCGGCGACACCTCCGCGCTGCCTCCGGAGCTGAAGGAAGATTTCACCGCGACCGGACTGACGCACCTCACCGCGGTGTCGGGGGCGAACGTCAGCATCCTGCTGGGCGCGGTCCTGCTTCTGGTGCGAGCAGTGGGGCTCGGTCCCCGCGCCGGCGCGTTGCTCGCCGCCGCGGCCCTGATCGCCTTCGTGGTGATCGCGCGACCGTCCCCCAGCGTGCTGCGCGCCGCAGCGATGGGTTCGGTAGCACTGCTGGCGCTCGTGACCGGGCGACGGAAACAGGCGATGCCCGCGCTTGCCAGGGGTGTCATCGCCCTGGTGGCCTGGTCACCGGCACTGGCGGTGGACTTCGGATTCGCCCTCTCGGTGACCGCCACCGCGGCGTTGATCGTGATCGCGCCGGTGTGGGTGGACCGACTCGTGGGCTGTGGGTGGCCGCGGGCGGTGGCCGAGACCGTGGCGGTGACCGTCGCGGCCTTCGTGGTGACGGCGCCGATCGTGGCCGCGATGGCCGGGAGCGTCAGCCTCGTGTCGATCTGCGCGAACATGCTGGTCGCCCCCGTGATCGGAGTGATCACCGTGGTGGGGGCGGTGGCCGCGCTCGTCGCCGCGGTCAGCGTGCCCACCGCGGCCGCGGCGGTGCGCCTGACGCAGTGGCCGCTGTGGTGGCTCGTGACCGTGGCCGAACGGGGAGCGCGGATTCCCGGCGCGTCGATACCGGTGCCGTCCGGGCCTGCCGGTGCTGCGGTCGTCCTCGGCGCCGCGCTCGCGATCGGCGTGGCGCTCCGAAGTCGCCGTTCCCGACTGGTGCTCGCCGGAATCGCCCTCGGTGTGCTGGTGCTGTGGGCGCCGGTCTGGCCGTCGTCACTGGGTCGGCTCGAGTGAGCGCTGTCGAATCCGCGCAACCTCCGTGGAACTCGAGGAAGGAGCGAACCATGCAGGTGGGTTTCAAGCTGATGGCCGAGACCTACGATCCGCGGGAGATCGTGCGGCAGGCGGTGGAAGCCGAACGTGCCGGCTTCGACTTCGTCGAGGTGAGCGATCACTACCACCCCTGGCTCTACAGCCACGGCCATTCGGGGTTCGTGTGGTCGATGCTGGCGGCGGCCGCAGCCCGCACCAGCAGGATCGGTCTGGCCACCGGCGTCACCTGCCCGTTCGTCCGATACCACCCCGCGATCATCGCGCAGGCCGCGGCCACCACCGCCGTTCTCAGCGAGGGCCGGCACCTCACACTCGACGACGCACGCGTCTTCGATCTCCCCGACGTGCCGCCCACGATCGCGGTCGCGGCGGGCGGTACGGAGGCCGTCCGCATCGCGGCGGAACTCGGCGACGGACTGTTCGCCACCGAACCCGATCCGGATCTGGTGAAGGCCTACACCGGTGCCGGCGGGACGGGACCGCGATACGGGGAAGTGCCCCTCGCGTGGTCGCGCGACGAGCAACCCGCGGTCGAATCGGCGCACCGGCTGTTCCGGTTCGGGTTGACCGGGTGGAAGGTTCAGGCGGAGCTGCCGAATCCGATCAACTTCGAGGCGGCGCCGTCCGCGATTCGCACAGAGGACGTCCGGGACGCCATCGCCTGCGGGCCGGACGTCCGGCGGCACCTCGAGGTGGCAGGCACCTTCGTGGACGCCGGGTTCGATCATCTGGCGCTGATCGATGCGGGACCGGACGTGGATGGATTCTTCGAGTTCTTCGCCAACGAGCTGAACGAGCCGCTGCGGGCGCTGACGACACGGTGATGCCCGCTGTGCCACTGGACTTTTCGCCGACCTCGACACGGTGTGTAAATGCGGGGAGGAGCCACTTCTGTATCGTTTCGACTTCGATTCCCGATGTGTGTATGCGACACCGAAACACCGACTACCATCCGGTGGCAGATGTAGCGGTGAACGGTCTTGGAACGCACCCGCGTTGGAGGGCGAGAGGGATGTCGGAATCGGAGCGGACAGATCTCGATGTGGACGAAGAACTGGACGCCGTCCAGGTCCGGAGAGCGCAGCGTGTCGTCGCTGCGCAGTCGCTCGACGCCGCCGACTGCCGCATGCTCCTGTCGATGCTGGGTATCGCGGGCAACCCCGATGCGCCGGAGGCGGACTGACCGGTCAGGTCACCTTCCGGTGATGATGGGCGACGATTTCCTTTGCCACCGTCGCCAGTTTGACGTTCATGTCCTGTGAGGTGGTGCGGAGAATCTCCATCGCCTGGGTCTCGGAAATGTTGTGGAACGCCATCAGCAGGCCGACGGCCTTCCCGACCCGCGCACCGGCGTGTGGGCCAGAACCCGCTGCGACAGCCGCGGCCACTGCGAACCGGCCGCGAGGTCCGTTTCGAACTGGGGTGTGTCGCTGACGATGGCGTCGACGCAGGGCCCCTCGTTCTCGATGCGCTCGAACTCGTCGACGCGGGCGGCGACCTCGTCACTGGCGGCAGCCGTCACGTAGCGCGACCCCTCCCGGAGCATCAGGCTGGCGTGTGCACAGCCCTCGACGAGGAGCGGCGCGGCGTCGCAGATGGCTTGATGGACGTGCCCGAAATCCTGACCTGCGTAGAGGAGATCCGCGAGGGTCGCGAACGTCGCGGACGACTTGCCGATGGCCTGGACGCGCGTCGGTTCGGGCACTCTGTCTTGCATCGCGTCCTCCCGCAATCGGGCTTGCACCCGGCTCTGTGTTTCAGTCTGCCAGAGTGGGAGGTCGCCGCCGGGCCGCGTGACGGAATTCGCGATCTTCCGCCGGGAGCGGTCGCCTCGGCGGAAGATGACGACATGGTGACGGCCGCCGAGAGCCCACTCGTGACCATTGCTCAGGGAACTCTGCGGGGTACCCGCCTCGGCGGAGTGCTGTCGTGGAAGGGCATTCCCTATGCCGCTCCACCGGTCGGGGAGTGGAGGCTGCGCTCACCCCGCGCCCCCGAACCGTTCACCGAGGTGCGCGACTGTTCCCGGTTCGGCCCGATCGCACCGCAGAACGAGCACGGGCCGCTGCCCATCGACCCCGGACTGTCCCTCGACGAGGACTGCCTGTCCGTGAACGTCTTCGCCCCGGCGACGGGCGCGGGTCGGCCGCGGCCCGTGATGGTGTGAATTCACGGCGGCGCGTACTACCCCGGTTCGTCCGGGCAGCGCATGTTCGACCCCACCCATCTGGTCGTACGTGGGGACGTCGTGGTGGTGACGTTCAACTACCGCCTCGGTGCGCTCGGATTCCTGGACTTCTCCTCGTTCTCGACCGAGCAGCATCCGTTCGACACGAACCTCGGCCTGCGTGATCAGATCGCGGCACTGACCTGGGTCCGCGACAGCATCGCGGCGTTCGGCGGCGACCCGGACGACGTGACGCTGTTCGGTGAATCCGCCGGTGGCGGCGCCGTCACGACCCTGATGACATCCCCGCCCGCGGAGGGACTGTTCCACCGCGCGATCGCGGAGAGCTCACCCGCCACCTCGGTGTATGGCAGAGATCGCGCGGCGAGCATCGCCGAGTCCTTTCTCGAGCTGCTCGACATCGCACCGTCCGACGCGGGACGTTTGCGCGATCTCCCCGTCGACGTGCTGACGAAGGCATGCGTGGAACTCGTCCAGCAGGTGCCCGCGCGCGTGCCCGGCACCCTCGCGGTTGCCCCCACCGTCGACGGGGACGTGGTCCCGCACTACCCCGTGGCGGCCTTCCGGAAAGGTCTCGCGCACCGGATCCCCCTCCTGATCGGGACGAATAAGGATGAGGCGTCGATGTTCCGGCTGATGAAGTCGCCCCTGATGCCGATCACCCCCGACGCCGTCCACCAGATGTTCGTGGCGATCGCCGCCGACCATCCCGACCTTCCCGCCGACGAGGAGCAGGAGGTGGCGGTGGCGTATCCCGACTACCCGAAGAAACGCTCGGCCATGGAGATCTCGCGGGACGCCGCCTTCCGGATGCCGACGCTGTGGATCGCGGAGGCACACAGCCGTGTCGCGCCGACGTGGCTGTATCGCTTCGACTACGCCACCCCCTTCCTGCGCGCCGCGCGGATCGGTGCCACCCACGGCACCGAGGTGCCGTATGTCTTCGGCAACTTCGGCAACTTCGGCGTCGTCCCGCGTGACCCCACGTTCAAGCTCGGGGGACACTGAACCGCAGGGCACGTGTCGGAACGGATCCAGCGGCGATGGGTGTCCTTTGCGGTGGGCGGCACCCCGGACGGAACGGACGCGGAGGTCGGCTGGCCCCGGTACGACCAAGCGGATCGCACGACGCTGCTGATCGGGAAGTCCGACGCCGTCGTCGCCGACCCGGGCCGGGAACTCCGCCGGGCGTGGGGTGAGGAGGTCTTCGGTTTCACGTGAGCCGGAGGGTCCTCGGTTTCGTCTCGGCGGAACGGGGGATACCTGCTGAATGAGTCCTGCAGCAACGGAATCGGGTCGCGACCTCACCGTGGGGGTCGAAGAGGAGTTCTTCCTCGTCGACGAGTCCGGACACCTTTCCGGGGCAGGGCCCGACGTGGTCGCGGAGGCGGGCCACGACATCCGCGGGCTCCAGCGCGAACTCGCGCGATGCCAGATCGAGACGGCGACCGGTGTGTGCCATTCGGGGGAGGAACTGCACGAGGAACTGCGCAGCCTGCGGCGCCGGCTGATGAAGGCGGCCGCCGGCCGCGACCTGTCGCTGCTGCCGAGCGGTACGCCGCCGATGACCGAGGGTGTGCCTCCGGCGATCACCCCGAGCCCGCGGTACGAGGAGATGGCCCGCCACTTCGGGTCGATCGTGGACACGGTGACCACGTGCGGCTGCCACGTGCACGTGGGGATCCCGAGCCGTGAGATCGGTGTCCGGGTGAGCAACCAGGTGCGCAGTTGGCTGCCGGTGCTCCTCGCCCTCGCGGGTAATTCGCCGTTCCACGGTGGGCACGACACGGGGTATCACAGCTGGCGGCACATCCTGTGGTCGCGGTGGCCGTCGGCGGGGCCGCCCCCGCATTTCGATTCCGCCGACGAGTACGAGTCGATCGTCGGCGCGATGATCGGATCCGGCGCCGCCATGGACCGCGGAATGATCTACTGGCACGTCCGTCTCTCCGACAAGCAGCCGACCATCGAGGTCAGGATCGCGGACGTCGCGATGACCGCGGCGCACGCGGCGCTCTACGCGGTGGTGGTGAAGGGACTGGTCGGGTGGGCGCTGCGATCGGTGGAGGACGGTCTCACCGTGCCCTGGCTGCGCGTCGAACTGCTCCGCGCGCAACTGTGGCGGGCGGCCCGCGACGGACTCGACGGGGAATGCACGAGTCCCGCCGCGGACCGGTCGCTACCGATCCGGCGGCAGCTGGAACTGCTGAACGAGTGCATAGCCCCCTGCCTGGGGGCGGGCGATCGCGCCTTCCTCGAATCGGGACTGGCCTCCGTCCTGCGAGAGGGGACGGGCGCCGAGAGGCAACGCGCCGAGTTCGAACGCGATGGCACACTGGCGTCGGTGGTGGGGCTCCTGACGCGAGAAGTGGTCAGCTGAGCAGCGGCACGGAGCGGAGATAGCCGGGATTCAGCAGCCCGGCGGAGTGCGGTCCCGTGAACAGGGCGCCCGCGCTTGAATCAGGTCCGGCGCGGAGCGGACCGGGGTCGTCGATCAACGCCTCCATGGTCGCGGTGTCGACGAGGACGAGGTCGATGCGCTGCTCGACGGGGTGGTACAGGGCGAGGATCACCGGTTCGGGGTGGTGTGCGGCGGCGCGTCGTATCACCTGCAGCGCGGGGTCGGTGGCCAGGGCGAGCACGGTGACCTCGGAGAACGACGCGAGCCCGTCCGCGACCTCGTGGCCGGCGACGCTGCGCCACGTCCGCCCGTACAGGGTGAGCGCGTCGGTGTGGTGCCGCTGATCGTCGACGGTCCGCACCGTGCCGCGCGGCAGGTCGAGGAGGGTCCGCCACTGCGCTTCGAAGAACTCGGTCGCGGCGTCGAAGTCGGTTCTGTTCACGGCGACGTTCCGGCTCCCGTTCGGTGCGGGTTCGAGAGGGCTGCCGCCACGGGCGAACACGGTCTCGGTGTGCCCGGACACCGAGCAGCGGGCCACCAGTTGTACCGACCACCGGATGAGCAGTCCGTCGCGGCAGGTGTACCGGAACCCGAGCTCGTACCGTTGCCCCGCCGCCCGATCGTCGTCGAGGTCGATCGTGTGCGCGTAATCCTCGCGGGCGACGCCGTCCACCCCGGTATCCGCGGTCATGTGATCGAGTGTCCACCGATGGCGCAGTGTCCGGGCGGCGATGGCGATAGTCGGTTCCGGGGTGTCGGCGAACGTGTCCGCCCCACGTGGCACGATCTTCGCGTGAGCACTCCAACTCAGCTCGAACAGCTCCATCTCGTCCTCGGTGACGAGGAGTTCCTCGTCGAACGCGCGGTGGCGCAGGTCATCGGCCGGGTCCGTGCGACAGCCGACGTGGCGGCGGGCGCGGAGCTTCCCGTCAACCGGCTGCGCGCGGGCGATGCGGGGGCGCCGGAACTCGCCGAACTGCTCAGTCCCTCCCTGTTCGCCGAAGACCGGGTGGTGGTGCTCGAGGCCGCAGCCGAGGCGGGCAAGGACGCGGTGGCACTGGTCCTGGGCGCTGCCGGAGATCCACCGCCGGGTGTCGTCCTCGTCGTCCTCCACTCGGGCGGCGGACGCGCAAAGGCGATGACCGGGGCGTTGGAGAAGCTCGGCGCCGTGGTCCACCCGTGCGCCAAACTGAAGTCCGGCGACATCATCGGCTTCATCCGCGGCGAGTTCCGCACACTGGGGGTCCGGGTGTCGCCGGAAGTGGTGCAGAGCGTGTTCGAAGGGGTGGGTTCGAATCTGCGTGAGCTGGCCGCGGCGTGCTCGCAGCTCACGGCAGACACCGGCGGCAAGATCGACGTCGCGGCCGTGCAGCGGTACTACTCGGGCAAGGCCGAGGTCAGCGGATTCGATGTCGCGGACAAGGCCGTCGCCGGCGACACCGCGGGTGCGATCGAGGCGCTGCGCTGGGCGATGCTGCGTGGTGTGCCGCACGTGCTGCTGGCGGACGCGCTCGCCGACGCGGTGCACTCGATCGCCCGGGTGGCCCCGGCCGGACGGGGAGACCCGTTCCGGATGGCGTCGGAACTGGGTATGCCGCCCTGGAAGATCAAGAAGGCGCAGGCCCTCGCGAAGGGGTGGACACCCACCTCGGTGGGGGAGGCGCTGCGGATCGTCGCCACGCTCAACGCCGACGTCAAAGGTGCCGCCGCCGACGCGGACTACGCCGTGGAGAGTGCCGTGGGACGCGTCTCCCGGTTACGTCAGATCTGACTCGAGACACGACAACAGCCGCTCGATCCTAGGATCGAGCGGCTGTTGGAGAGCCTACGACGGAAGAACCGTCAGATCTTGTTGGCAGCCTGCGCGAGAGCAGACTTCTTGTTGGCAGCCTGGTTGGCGTGAATGACACCCTTGCTGGCTGCCTTGTCGAGCTTGCGGCTGGTGGCGACGAGGAGCTCGTTGGCCTTGTCCTTGTCACCGGCCGCCGCAGCCTCGCGGAACGAGCGGATCGCCGTGCGCAGCGAGGA
>SEEV01000182.1 GCA_004211695.1 Rhodococcus sp. (in: high G+C Gram-positive bacteria) | reverse complement strand
CGTCCGGCTTGCATGCCGGGGAAATGGGCGGCGAGGATGTCGGTGTCGGTGTCGGTGAATTCTCGGACGAAATCGGCGCGGACGGTGGCGGCCGCGACGGAGTCGAAGTCGAAGGCGAAATGCCAGTGCGATTCGGTCAGTTCGACTGGGGTGTGGGCGAGGTCGCCGATCAGTGCGGCACGCTGTCCTTCGCTGGAGACGATGTAGGTGGTCGATCCCGGGGTGTGGCCGGGGGTGTGCCGGGCATCCAGTCCGGGAGCGAGGGTCAGGTCACCGGCGAAGAGTTCGAGCCGGTTTTCGAGCGGCTTGAGCTTGCGCACGGCACCCGGTTCTGCCCCGGGGCTTTCGACGAAGTGCTCCCAGTCGAGCTTGTGTACGCGGTATGTGGCGTTCTCGAAGACGACGGCGCCCTTCTTCGTTGCCCATCCAACGTGGTCGAAGTGCAGGTGCGTGAAGACCACATCGGTGATGTCGGCCGGATCCAGCCCGTGCGACTTCAGGCTTTCGAGGAACTGGCCGCCGCGGTATTTGCCGTTGTCGATCATTCCGACACCGGCGTCGACGAGGATGTTGCGATCACCGGTACGGATCAGATAGCCGCCGACGGCGAGTTCGAGGTTTCCGTCGTCGGTGAGCAGTTCCGTGTGATCGTCCCAGGGGTCTCCCGGGATCTCCGGCCGGAACAGGACCTCACGGGGGTCCTCGTGGCCGGCGCCGTCGACGAGGGACTCCAGAAGCAGCGAACCTATCTTCATCGGATCTCCTCGGCGGTGGCGGCGTAGGGAGCGAAGACCCGGTCGGCGTCGGCGAGCGGCCGCTCCGGACGGGCGCCGGTGGGGAAGACGAGATTGATCGCCAACGGCAGGCCGATGCCCGCCGGCGGGTAACCGCTACCGAACGCGGCCGGTGAGAAGGCGGCCGGTGCGGGTCCACGCCCCTTTCGGGTGAGGAGCACGATCAGCGCGATCACAGCTGCCAGCGCTCCGGCGCCGGGCAACGCGTACTTCATCACGGTGCCGCTCATGCTGCCCATGACATCGAGCGGTTCGACCTCGTCGATGGTCTTGGGACGCTGGGATGCGCCGGTGGAGCCATTCGCTGCGCCACGCGCGATTTCGGCCTCGAGGTTCTTCGCGAACTGCCCGAGAATCTTATTCGATACGTCGGCGATGACACCGCGCCCGAAACTGGCCGCACGCCCGGAGAGCGCGAGATCGGTGAGCACGTGAACGGTGGTGCCCGAGCCCTGTTCCGACAGGGTGGCCGTGATGGTTGCCTTGGCGCCGCCCTGGCCACCCACATCCTTTCCCTCGGCCGCGATGACGGCCCGGTAGTTGGCGGGGTCCTTCTCGACGAAACGGCCCGCGCCCTTGTACTGGGCGGAGACCGGGCCGACCTTGATCTTGACGGCGCCTTCGAACTCGTCGCCATCGAGACTCAGGACCGCAGCACCAGGCAGGCAGGGGATCACCCGTCCGAGATCGAGGAGGGCATCCCAGGTCTTGGCCACGGGAAGGTCCACGGAAAAGGTGTTGGTGAGTTCCACAAGAACCATCCTAACTAATATTCGTTAGCATTGAGAGTACGGAGCGCGGCGAACCGTGTCAATCCTGACCGGAACCCGCGTACACCGTTGCGTGAACGAAAGCAGAAAGGCACGATTGCTGTTCAATAATTCTTTGTTGCAATATCTTTGATCAATTCCCCACCCTCGTCCGCAACTCGTGCGGACCGACATGACAGGAGAAATGAAGATGAGCGCTGAGGCGGTCGATGTACGCGAAAGTCCGTCCGTGGCAGATTTCACGGTGCGCCGTGCGGCTACCACACGGTGGTCCGACAACGACATGTACGGCCACCTGAACAATGCCGTGTATTACCAGCTCTTCGACGCAGCGATCAACGGCTGGATCATCGAGCACTCCGGACTCGACCCGGTCGCGGCTCCGTCCGTGGGCGTCGTCGCGGAGTCCGGATGCCGATATTTCGAGCAGTTGCAGTTCCCGCAGGCCCTGGAGGTGGGAATCCGTGTCGCCAGGCTGGGCCGCACCAGCGTCACCTATGACCTCGGGCTCTTTCCTGCCGAGCTGCCCGAGACGGCGGAGGTCGCCGCGCGGGGCCGGTGGGTGCACGTCTATGTCGACCGTGACACCCGGCGCCCGGTGCCGATCCCTGACCGGTTGCGGCGGCTGTTCGAATCGGCCACCGGATAGCCGCGGCGATCCCTGGGAAGGTTTCGTGGCCACGGCAATTGCCGCAGCCACGGAACCTTTTTCCTAGGATTCTTCCGCGCCGAGCCCGACCTGGGAGCGCACTCGCAGTTCGGTGAAGGCGTTGCCCTGACGGGGGTCGGGTTTGCCGATCATGGTCCCGATCCAGCAGGCCAGGAATCCGACAGGAATTGATACCAACACCGGGAAGGTCAGCGGGAAGGGGGCATTCTCCGCTCCTCCCGGCCACACCTGAGGGCCGAGGATGATCAGGGCGACGGAGGTGACCAGACCGGCGCCGATGCCGGTCACGGCGCCGAGGGTGTTGAAGCGTTTCCAACCCAGACTGAGCGCCAGAGCTGGGAAGTTCGCGCTCGCCGCTATCGACAATGCCAGTCCGACGAGCAGTGCGACGTTGATTCCCGATCCGAGTAGCAGAGTCAGCACGATCGCCACTACTCCGACCCCGGCTGCGGCGATTCTGGCGACGATTGCGCCCTCGCGTTCGGTCGCAGTCCGCCGTTTGACGACGTTGAACCACAGGTCGTGAGACAGCGCGCCCGATGCCGACAACACCAACCCCGCCACCACCGCGAGAATGGTGGCGAACGCGACGGCACTGACCAGGGCGATGAAGACGTCACCACCGAAGCTCCCCTCGCCGCCTCCGAGGTATTGCGCGAGCAGCGGAGCTGTCAGATTTCCTCCGGCCGTGGCCTTTTCCGATCCGGCGGGAAGAATCGCGCGAGCGCCGTACCCGATGATCGAGGTCATGACGAAGAAGACACCGATGATCCCGACAGCCCATCCCACCGAACGTCGTGCGGCGCGTGCGTCGGGAACGGTGAAGAATCGGATCAGAATGTGGGGTAGGGCGGCCGTGCCGATGGCGTAGGCCACCGCCGAGGACAGGGTGTTGAGCGGGTTCGCGCTCGATCCACCCGGGGCAAGGTAGGCGTCGCCGTGGGGATGGTTGTCGGCCGCTGCCTCGAACATGCTCAGGGGGTTGAAGTTGAACTTCCACAGGACACCGATGCACATGGCGCCACCGACGATCAGCAGCAGCGCGGCCTTGATGATCTGGACCCAGGTGGTCGCGAGCATGCCTCCGAATACGACATAGAACAGCATCGCGATGCCCGTGATGATCACCGCGGGGGTGAAGTTCATCCCGGTGAGAGCCCGGATCAGCACGCCCGCACCGACGAGTTGCGCGATGAGGTAGAAGACGACCACCACCAGCGTGGCCAGCGAGGTGGCGGCCCGCACGGGGCGCTTGCTGAAGCGGAACGAGAGCACGTCCGCGATGGTGTACTGGCCGGCATTGCGCATCTTTTCCGCGAAGAGCAGCAGAATCAGCAAGAAGGCGAAGATCGCCGCCGTTGCCAGCACCCACCCGTCGAACCCGGTGAGAAAGATCAGACCGGTGAAGCCGAGGAAGGTGGCCGCCGACATCAGGTCCCCGGAGATCGCGAATCCGTTCTGAACCCCGGTGACGCTGCGGCCGGCAGCGTAGAAGTCCGACTGGGTGCTCGTACGGCGAGCAGCCCAGAACGTCACGATGATCGTGATAGCGAGTACGGCGGCGAAGAAGATCAATCGTGTGAGGTTCATGTGCGGTCTCCAAACGGCGTCGATCGATCCGAGATCACTTCCAGTGCTTCCTTTTCGAGTGGTACGAACACGCGTGTCGATGCCCGGAGGTACGCCGCGGTGACAATCCAGACCAGCGCGAACTGCGACAGACCGAGGACATATGCCACGGTGACGCCGGGCGCGACGAACTGGCCCATGAAGTCGTGGGCGTAGGAAGTCAGCATGAGGAACGCGCCGAACCACAGGCTCGCGCCGGCGAGGGCCAGTCGGACGAATCGGGACCTGCGTTCGATCAGTTCCGCGAAATAGGTTGAGGACGCAACTTTTTGGACGTCCGGGTCGACGGGTGCGCTCAGATTGCGCCCAAACGTGGAGTACTCCACTTCCATGACTTTCCTCTCGAACTGACCGCCGAAGTGGCGTCGTCATATGGACTAACTAATATGCGTTAGTATGTAGCTGTGATCGCGCTCACGTCAAGACGTCCAGCAAGAGGCCGGGCGAGATGCCGACCTGTCCACACCGGACTCACCCTGCGGAGGCAAGAAACTCGGCGCTGCGCGAAATCGAAGTTCTCCACCGTCCGCCCCTTTCGGACCGACACTTCGACGGCTACACTAACTAACATTCATTAGTCTTCTCATGGAGGTATCGTGCTGCACACAGACGTGATCGTGCCCGTCCCCCGACTACTGGCCACACACGCTGTCGAACGGCCGGACCAGGTCGCTTTCCGTGACACGTGCAAAGCCGTGACGTACGCGGAGCTCGAGTCTCGGACGGCCCGCCTCGCCGGTCACCTCGTCGACCTCGGGTTGACGTCCGGCGACCGACTCCTGATGTATCTGGACAACTGCGTCGAAGTGGCGGAGGGATACCTGGTCGCCCCGCGGGCCGACATCGTCACCGTCTGCGCCAATCCGGGCGGGACGAGACACGAATTCGACCACATCCTGCGCGATTCCGGCGCCACCGGTGTTCTCACCGACATAGCTCATCTGCCAACCGTCCTCGAGCTGATCGAATCCGGCGGAGCAGAACTCACCCACGTAAAGTTCGTCGTGGTCACCGGCGCACCCACCGATATCGGGTATGCGGGCCGGGTCGATGTGGTCTTCTATGACGACCTGGTCGCGGCGACACCGTCGAGTAGCGCTCCCGACTCCACTGATCTCGATGCCTGGTGCTGGATGCTCTACACCTCGGGGACCACCGGACGACCGAAGGGGGTGCACCTCACCCAGCGCAGCTGCCTGTGGGTGGTCGGCGCGTGCTGGGTGCCGATCGCCGGACTGAACAGTTCCGACGTGGCGCTGTGCGCGCTTCCACTGTTCCACTCCTATGCCCTGGTGCTGTGTGTACTGGGAGTCGCCGCGACCGGGGCCACCGAGCACCTCCTGCCGAAGTTCTCCCCCACCCAGGTACTGCACGCTCTGGCCGAAGACGGCGTCACCTTCCTGCCCGGGGTGCCGACGATGTTCCGGTACCTCATGGACTCGGCGACCGACCCCCGCCTCGATGCCCCGACGCTGCGCCTGTGTGTCTCCGCCGGCGCCCTGATGGCAACAGCGCTCAACGAAGCATTCGAAGAATTCGCCGCCGTGCCGTTACTGGACGGATACGGCATCACCGAAACCTCCACGATGGTGACGATGAACTCGCCGACCGGCGGCCGCGTTCCCGGCTCGTGCGGTCTGCCGTTGCCCGGACTGACCGTCCGCCTGATCGACCCCGCGACCGGAACGGACGCCGCCCCCGGCGACGAGGGTGAACTGTGGGTCCAGGGCCCCAACGTGATGTTGGGCTACCACAACCTGCCGGAGGCAACCACCCAGGTACTGACCCATGGTTGGTACCACACCGGGGATCTGGCCCGACGGGACGAGAACGGGTACATCCGCATCAGCGGGCGAATCAAGGAACTGATCATCCGCGGCGGTGAGAACATCTACCCCGCGGAGATCGAGGACGTCCTGATCGCATGCGAGAGTGTGGCCGACGCGGCCGTCGTCGCAGCCCCGCACGACGCGCTCGGAGAGGTTCCCATCGCGTTCGTCGTCGCCGCCGGCGACAACGGCATCGACGAGGACGACCTGCGGAGCCGCTGCACTGCGGCGTTGTCCTACTTCAAAGTTCCGGCGGAATTCATTGCGGTGACTACGATTCCGCGCACCGGATCGGGGAAGATCCAACGCCACCGGCTACACCGACCCGAATCAGCCGTTACCACGTAGTCCGCCCCGTCCCCGCGCACCCGACGTCGCCGGGTAGCGGGCCGCAGCCGGTGCTGCGAGACGCCCAGGAAGGGAACCCACATTATGAAGATTCGCGGAGCCGTTCTCGAGTCGAGCGGCCGCCCACGGCCGTACGCGGCCTCCACACCGATCTCGATCACCGAGCTCGAACTCGATCCGCCCGGGCAGGGCGAGGTCCTCATCCGCGTCGAAGCAGCCGGAATTTGTCACTCCGACCTGTCCGTCGTCGACGGCAACCGTCCGCGGCCGATCCCCATGCTGCTCGGCCACGAGGCGGCAGGCCGGGTCGAACAGCTCGGCGACGATGTATCCGATCTGGTGGTCGGGCAGCGCGTCGTCATGGCCTTCCTGCCTCGCTGCAACGACTGCGCCGGCTGCCGAACCGACGGAAAACTGCCCTGCTCCCCCGGCAGCTCAGCGAACAACGCCGGAACCCTCCTCGGTGGCGGTATCCGCCTGCACCGCGACGGCGAAGACGTCAAGCACCACCTCGGCGTCTCCGGTTTCGCCACGCACGCCGTCGTCGACCAGCATTCGGTCGTACCCGTCGGGGACGACGTCCCACCCGACATCGCAGCCGTACTCGGGTGCGCCGTCCTCACCGGTGGCGGCGCCGTCATCAACGCCGGCCGCCCGACCCCGGGCCAAGCGGTCATGGTCGTCGGGCTCGGTGGTGTCGGCATGGCGGCGCTGATCACCGCGCTATCCCTCGGGGAGGGCGAGGTGATCGGCGTCGACTCGAATCCCGACAAGCTCACCCAGGCAACGAAGTTGGGTGCGTCCGCGACCTACACTCCCCAAGATGTCACCGAGCTGAACATCCAGGCGCCGATCGTCATCGAGGCGGCAGGGCACCCGCGCGCCTTCGAAACCGCCGTCGCCGCCACCGCCCCCGGCGGGACCACCGTCACCGTCGGGCTCCCGGCCCCGGACGCCCTGTCTTCGATTTCGCCGCTCGCTCTGGTGGCCGGCGCGCGGACCGTCATCGGCAGCTATCTCGGCTCCGCGGTACCGTCCCGCGACATTCCAGTCTTTGCGCAGCTGTGGCGCGACGGGAAGTTGCCGGTGGAGAAGCTGATCTCGTCCCGGATCGCACTGTCGGACATCAACTCCGCCATGGACCACCTCGCCGACGGCAACGCCATCCGGCAAGTCATCATCTTCGACGAGAAGTGAGGAAGCCTTGACCAGCACCCAGACAACCCAGCAGGCGCTACTCGAATCGGTCCCGACCGGACTGTACATCGGAGGGCAGTGGCGCCCGTCCGAGACGGGTAACACCTTCCCCGTGCACGATCCGGCGACCGGTCGAGAACTCGCCGCCGTGGCCGACGCCACCATCGCCGACGGAGCCGCCGCCCTCGACGCCGCGGCCACCGCCCAGAAGGCATGGGCACGAACAGCTCCCCGCGAGCGCGCCGAACTACTGCGCGCAGCGTTCGACGCCGTGATCGCCCGATCGGACGACTTCGCGATGCTGATGACCCTGGAAATGGGCAAACCGCTCCCCGAGGCGCGCGGCGAGGTGACCTACGGCGCCGAGTTCCTCCGGTGGTTCTCCGAAGAGGCCGTCCGCGTGTCGGGCCGATACTCGGCGGCACCAGACGGGAAGACCCGGCTGCTCGTCCACAAGCGTCCCGTGGGCCCCTGCCTGTTCATCACCCCGTGGAACTTCCCCCTGGCCATGGCGACCCGCAAGATCGCCCCCGCGATCGCCGCCGGCTGCACCATGATCGTCAAACCCGCCACGCTCACGCCCCTGACCACCCTGCTGTTCGCCCAGGTCCTCGAAGAGGTCGGGCTGCCGGCCGGAGTGCTGAACGTCATCCAAACCTCGCGCGCCGGAGCGGTCACCGGCCCGCTCATCGCAGACCCCCGGCTGCGAAAGCTCTCGTTCACCGGATCGACCGAAGTCGGCCGGCGGCTGCTCGCGGACTCGGCGCAACAGGTGCTGCGCACCTCCATGGAACTCGGCGGCAACGCACCCTTCCTCGTGTTCGCCGACGCCGACATCGACGCAGCCGTCGAAGGCGCCATGGTCGCCAAGCTGCGCAACATGGGCGAAGCGTGCACTGCGGCGAATCGGTTCATCGTGCACGAGTCCGTCGCGGACGAGTTCGCGACCAAGCTTGCCGACAAGATGGGGCGCCTGGTCGTCGGACCCGGTATCGAGGCGGACTCCCAGCTCGGCCCGCTGATCGACCAAGACTCCCGGGACAAGGTTCACGACCTGGTCCAGGACGCGGTAGCGACCGGCGCCGCGATCGTCACCGGCGGTCGGCCGGTGCCGGGCGACGGCTACTTCTACTCCCCGACAGTGCTGACCGGCGTCACCGCGGATGCGCGGATCCTCCGCGAAGAGGTCTTCGGCCCCGTGGCTCCGATCACGACTTTCCGGGACGAAGAGCACGCCGTCCAGGTCGCCAACGACACCGAATACGGACTCGTCGCCTACGTCTACACCCGCGATACCGCGCGCACCCTCCGCATGAGCGAGGAACTCGAATCCGGGATGCTGGGAATCAACGTCGGCGTCGTGTCCAACCCCGCCGCACCCTTCGGCGGGGTCAAACAGTCAGGCCTCGGCAGAGAGGGCGGCGTCGAAGGTATCGAGGAGTACCTCGACATCCGGTACGTCGGGCTCGCAGACCCCTATGCCTGACCCGGCTCGCAACAGGAAGCCGGCCGCCGCCACCGAACGGTCAGCGTGCGGCGGCCGGCTTCCGTGCCCGACTACGGCGAGCACCCGACGCCCGCTTGGCGCCCACCATGCTCAACGCGTACTCGCTGTACTGCCGAGCCACCTCTTCCGCGGTCAGCTCACCGCCCTCATGGAACCAGCGCGCGATACTCACACACATTTCCCGAATCGCGAACGACGCGAGCTTCGGGGTTTCGACGACGAAGACGCCCGCCTCCTGGCCATCGATGATGATCTGCCGGAACGCCCGCTCGTGATCCCGGCGAATCTGCTGCGCGGTCGTTCGCTCCGGCTCGTCCAGGCTCGACGAATCCTGATTGACCACCAACGCTTCCCGGGGATGCGTGGCATGGTGCAACGCATACACCTCGGTGGCTGCCCGCAGCCGCTCCCGCGGATCGTCGGTCTCGGCGGCGACCCGGTCGAAGTCCGCGACGACGCGATCGAGCGTGCCGAGGACGATCTCGCGCAACAGCGAACTCTTCGACTCCATGTGGTTGTACAGGCTCGGTGTCCGGATATTGAGCTTCTCCGCCACCTGCTTGAGCGACGTGCCGTGATAGCCACGTTCAGCGAACAGAGTCAGTGCCGCATCGAACACGTCCGCCCGCGTCACAGACGGCACGGACGCCGAACGCTTGTCGATGTAGTCAGTCATGGTCCCCACCTTCTCAGCCGCCGAACCGGACGTGCGCCGCCGCAACAGGACAAACGTTGATTATAACGAATGTTAATTAGCCTACCTCACCAGGCCACCGAAAGAAGGTGCCACATGCGCGAAATCCTCGACCAACTCGTGAGCTGGAACCACGAGAACATCACCTACGCGGTCGCCACCGTGGTCCAGACATTCGGCAGCGCACCACTCGGCCCGGGCACATCGATGGCCGTCTCCGAACACGGCGTCGTGGTCGGTAGCATCTCGGGCGGATGCATCGAAGCAGCCGTCGTCGACATCGCCCACGACGTCATCTCGAACGGCCAGGCGTCGTACCAGCGATTCGGCGTGTCAAACGACGACGCCTTCGCCGTCGGACTGACATGCGGCGGCACCATCGAGGTGATCGTCAGCCCGCACACACCCGCGCTCGCACAGATGCTCGACAAAGTGCAACAATCCGTGGCCACACAGGCACCCGTTGCACTCGCCACCACACTCGACAGCACCAACGCGACACACCTGCTCTTCGACGACGTGCTCCACGGATCCACCGGCGACACCGACCTCGACCGCGCCATCGAGATCCGGATGGCCGGGATGTTGGACGTCGGCTCCAGCGGTATCGCCGAATGTAGCGCCGGGGACCACTGCCAGTCGGCCGTTCGCCTCTTCGTGAGCAGCTTCGCCCCGCCCCCACGCATGATCGTGTTCGGGGCAATCGATTTCGCCCGCGCGGTGATTCAAGTGGGAAAGCTCATGGGTTACTTCGTGACGCTCTGTGACGCTCGCCCGGTCTTTGCCACCCGCGCGCGGTTCCCGGAGGCGGACGAGATAGTCGTCGACTGGCCCCACCGATATCTGCAGTCCCAGCAGCTTGATGGGAGGTCAGCGTTGTGCGTGCTCACACACGATGAGAAGTTCGACGTGCCGCTCCTCGAGCGGGCGCTGCAGCTCGAGGTGGGGTACGTGGGAGCGATGGGGTCGCGCCGAACATGCCGCAGCCGTGAACGGGAACTGCGACGACTCGGTCTCGGTGACACCGAACTCGACCGCTTGCACGCACCGATCGGACTCGACATCGGAGGCCGAACACCGGCAGAGACGGCGATTTCCATCGCGGCAGAGATCATCACCGCGCGCGAAGGCCGGCCGGGCAACCCGCTCCGCGATAGCCAGTCACCGATCCATGCTCGCATCCCCGAAGCGATGCCAGCAGCCGCGCGCCACGTATGAGAGCTCGACAACCCGTGTTCCCGGCGAGGGCCGAGTAGGGGTGCCATCGGTGGGCCCGTGAAAGAATGCCGACATGCCCGGCCGCTCACCAAACGCGGCACAGATGCAACGGCACACGCGCGTTGCACCCGGGAGCCTGGTCCTACCTCGATCACTACCGGCTCCGAGCCGTGCCCGAAGTCCTCAGACCGACCGACGTGGGGCCCATGTCTCCAGACAATAGGTGCCGCCGGAAACCGACGGTGTAACTGGAGTCGGCAGTCGTGGCGCTGCACCCTTGGCACCGACAATGCCCAACGCGAACGCGCTGTACTGGTCCGCGACGTCGGCCGCTGACAATGGGCCATCGCTGCGGAACCAGCGCGCGACCGACACGCACATCTCGCGAATCGCGAAGGACGCCACTTTCGGGGAATCGACTGTGAAAACCCCCGCCGTTTGTCCATCGACAATCAACTGACGGAAACCGTGTTCGTGTTGGCGCCGAGTCTGCTGCGCCACGGTCCAATCAGGCTCCTCCAGATGTATTGCCTCTTGATTGACAACCAACGCCTCGCGCCGGTGGGTTGCGTGCCGGTACGCATACACCGCGGTAGCCGCCCGAAGTCGGTCGGTCGGATCGCTCGTCTCCGCCAGCACACGCTCGAAATCTCCGACCACATGGTGGAGTGTCTGGAGAACGATCTCCCTCAACAGGGAGCCCTTCGACTCCATGTGGTTGTACAGGCTCGGGGTCCGTATCCCCAGCTCCTGAGCTATTTCCTTCAACGACGTCCCGTGGTAACCACGTTCGGCAAACAACGTTAGCGCCACCTCGCGAAGCTCGGACTTCGTGACCGACTGGACAGGGGCGGACTGTCCTTCAGCATGCCGTTTCATTGGCTTCACCTCTCTCGTCGCCCGGCTTCACTCGTCCCACCGACACACGATCTGAACGTTGCTTGCTATCGCACGACCTCGGCGTGCACAACATGAAAGCTGTAGCGGAGCCCCGATGCCGACGGTGGTGGCGCCGTCGAATGCGCGGCGCCGCGCGGCGCGGCGCGGCGCGGCACCGCATGGCACCGCATGGCACGGCACGGCACGGCACGGGACGGGACGGCACGCACGAGTCGACTCAGAGCGCGTTGGCCTTGGCGTGAAGCTTCATCCGAGTGAGGCGATTCACTTCATCTACCTCGTCATCTACCTCGCCGGAGGCGTCGACCGCGATGAGTTGGTTCGAGTAGTAATCGAGCAACGGCGCGGTTTCCTCGGCGTACACCTTCAACCGATTGCGGATGACTACCTCGGAATCATCGGCACGACCGCGAGCAAGCATGCGCTCGATGACCATCTCCTCGTCAATGACGAAGGACAGGACGGCGTCCAGCTTCACGCCCCGCTCGTCGAGGGTGTGGGCCAATGCCTCCGCCTGAGCTATCGAACATGGGTCCGGAATAGATCGCCGGTCGAGATGTGCGGCACACCGATGCTCTCTGATAGCAATTGTGCTTGCGTGCCTTTGCCGGTGCCCGGCGGGCCTAGGCCGAAGTTGCGGTGGTGTCTGCGGAGAGTTTTATGGGTTGACCTGACGTTTTGGCATTTGGTGGATGGGTTTGTTCTGTCGACGGCGCCCTCAGGTCAGGGTCACTGGGATCGGGGCGC
>SEEV01000181.1 GCA_004211695.1 Rhodococcus sp. (in: high G+C Gram-positive bacteria) | reverse complement strand
CCTCGAACCCCTCGCCGGCACCGCATAACCACACGCCGGACCAACCACCTCCACCGCGACGACCGGCGGGTAACCGGGTCTGTCCTCACCAAGTCGTGGTCACCATATTTTCGTATCAGGGATTACGGTAACAGCTGAGAGCCTGCGGCCGCACAGATAGCTGCCGAGCTCGCGTGTCTGCGCGACGTGGAAACGAAACTGCTCCTCGCCAGGGACCGTCCACTCGAACGGGTCCTCGCGGTCGGCGATGAAGCCGTCCACCGAGACACTCATCGAGTAGATCAGCATGGCTTCGAGCTCATCGCACCGGAGCGACGGACGATGATCGCGATGAAGTTCACCATTGAGCTTGCGATCGTGCTCTCCTTCCTTCTGAATGGTGATCTGCCACAGTTGGTGACCGATCGCGAGACGAAAACACCTTTCGTGGGTAGTCCAAGCGATCGTATGGCCATTGCCGACGCCCGCACCGAGATCCCGTAGGCGGAACCACCAGCGGGACACTCCGGCCGACAGCGCACCGACGAACCAGGGGATCCGCACGAGGATCCACTTGTGGGAATCGCTCGGCGGCACAACGTGACGGGCGCTTCGTGCCGGCCAGGGTCTCCAGTGGCCGGCACGAAGCGTTCAGGACGGGTTCTCGAAGCTGTAGACGAGAGTCAGCACGCCTTGGCGGGCCTCGGTGGCGTGACCGGACAGTCCGGTCAGCTCCTCAGTACCCGAATGCGGGATCACTGTTCCGAACGTTGTCTGGTCGGCGCCGTCGGCCAGACCCCCATGTTGAATCACAAACGTTCCGCGCCGACCGTCCAGAGCCGCGTGGATGCGTTCCGAGGCAACGTATCCGGCGCCTTGGGGGCCTTGCGTGGTAAGAACGTCCGCGATCCCGCTTCCCTCCAGTGCGCCTCGGTAGGTCTTGCGGATCACGACCCTGGTTAATTTCGGGCCTTCGTCCGGCTCGTCATAGGGAACCTCATCCCAGCTGTCGATGTCGAACTCGGCTTCGACGGTCCGTTGCGTAGTGTTGTCAGCCATCAACAAAGAATGCCAGACCGGACTGACAACCCCCAGTCCGTGCGGACGCGACTAATCGGTCGTGGCACGGTCGGTGCTGCGCGTTCCCGGCTAGCCGAACGCCAACGGGAACGCCGGATGACGATCACCTTGCGGGAATGCCCGTGAGCCTCGACGTCCGAACGATTGGGTCGTGGTTCGTCCCATGAACGTCACGAGGTATCGCCGACAGTGTGCGGCGCACCTGACACCCTTACCTACTCCACCTACTTCGCGAGTTCGATTACGAGTGGGATGCTGGTGTCGAACCATAGCGGTGCAGATCCGTGATCCCGGCCCGGGAGGGGCGCCCGCGCAGATGAAGACGGCACTCGCCATGGTCCATGAGGTGAACCGTCTCGCAGATTGCCTCTCGCGCCTGTTGCAGCTCGGTCGGGTCGCTGATCTCCCGTGCGATGCCGGCAAAGGTTCGGCGCCGCAGTCGAATGTGAATGTTCGGGTTTCCCCGAATGTTCCACACCCAGGATGAGACGGCCAGGGGACTCTCGATTGCCAATCGGGAGGGCGGAGCATCACGACGCACATCTTGTCGTGGCGCCGGATCGCGCGAACATAGTTCCGGCGCTGCTTGCCGCTCTAGTGGAGACCCGGAGCATGATCGCGCTGAGGACGTGACCATCCCTTGCCGATTGCTGCAGCCGTCCGTGCTTCGCTGCCTCTCGCAGCCGATGCCCGCACGGGACAGGGCGACTCAGTGTCTGTGAACAGGCCTGGACGTCCGTTCCGATCGGTGACCGGACAGCAGCGGATTCTTTGCCGTTTCGCACTTGACCTTCGAGTCGACTCGAAGGTTTACCGTCGTCTCATGAGCACTTATCGGATCTCGCAGCTGGTGGAAATCTCCGAGGTTCCGGCCATGACGTTGCGGTTCTACGAGACCGCGGGCCTGTTGTCGGCCGAGCGAACCGCGTCGGGTTACCGGGTCTACGGCGACGAAGGCGGTGGAACGGTTGGCGTTCATCTCCTCGGCCAAGCATCTCGGCCTGCAGCTGGAGTTTCCGTCCGATCCCGACCTGGTCGCCGGGGTGGCGCGCCTGGCCGCCGCCGAACAGGCTGCTGCGCCTTCTTCGACTTCACCCTGCAACCTGACTCCCGACGCGCTCGGATTGACTGTGCGCGCCCCCGAGACCGCTCACGCCCTACTGACCGAACTGTTCGGAGCGAAAGTATGACCTCACCCCGGCGTACGTGGCAGGCAGTCGGGGTGGGCACCGCCGTTTCCGCCGCCTGACTTACTGTCAATGATTCCTGGCCACTGAACCGGACTCAATCGTGGCTGTTCTTGTTCCAGAGCTGATGGGTGAGCCCGCTGGGGGAGGCGACGGTCTCGATTGTGAAGCGGTCTTCGATGCCGTTCAAGCCTTCCCAGAGCGATACGCCGCGCCCGAGGGTGATGGGCACGATCACCAGGTGCATGAAGTCGATCAGGTCGGCTTGCAGAAATTGCCGCACGGTCGAGGGTCCTCCGCCGATGCGGATGTCCTGACCGTTGGCAGCTTCCTGGGCCATGCGCAGCACCTCGTGGGGTGGCCCGTCCACGAAATGGAAGCTGGTCCCGTTGGAAAAGTCGATGCTCGGGTGTGGGTAGTGGCTCATGACGAACACTGGTGTATGAAATGGCGGTTCGTCGCCCCACCAGCCCCGCCACCCGTCGTCGGGCCAATCGCCGGTTTGGGGGCCGAACTTGCGACGGCCCATGATCTCCGCGCCGATGCCCTGGCTCCACAGGCTGGTCACGGCGCGGTCCAGGGTGACTGGGGCGTCCACCTGGTCGACACCGTGGATGACACGTCCGTCGAACCAATCGAATAGCCGTTCGGCACCGCCGATCGGGGCGTCGAACGTCACGTGCTCGCCGGCGGCGTACCCGTCGAGGGAGATGTTCATGTTGTGGATCCGGGTGCGGGGCATGGGCGATTCCTCCAATGATCGGATGGGCCGGATACAAATAGACAGACCGGACGAGATGGCGGGACTCATCGCGGAACGGTGAAAATCGTGTTCCGTTGGGCGATCGGTGACCGGTCATCGATCGGCCCCGCGTGCTCACGCTCGAAATGACCACGGTCGCCAGCGCCCATCTGGCGGCGGCCGCAGTGGTTCGGCACGCAGCTCCGCGGCCCGTGCCGCAGACAGTCGCATCTTGCCGCTGCGGCACCAACCGTCGCCGTCCGAGGAATGCTCGAGGATCGGCCGGAACCCGCCGGTGATCCGCTCGGACAGCTGCCCGCCGGTCAGCGCCCCGGAGTACTCGGCCAACTCCGGCAAGACGTCCTCCGCGTCCTCTTCGCACGCGTCACACCCGAACGCAGCGAGCGAGATGCGCTCCCATGCGCCCGCGTCGAGATACAGCCCAGGAAACGAAGTGAAGGTGATTGCCAACGACGCCTGATCCACGCGAATGGGAGTGATCTCCACCAACTCCACCGACTCGACTGTCCGCGACTCCGACGTCGGCGCAGGACCACGGCTGACAGTCACCTCGATGGGCCGTTCCAGGTCGGCGATGAGATCCTCGGCAGCAGGAATCAGCGGGGCGAACCTTGCCGGGTTCGTCACCCGCCCATATGCCTCTGCCGGTGGATCTTCCACCGCCGCTCCCTTCCTGCGCCGAATGGTGGCACTCGCTGCCAGCAGATCCATCGTCCTCGGCGACCCGGTTCGGCGGCAACGAAATTACCCGGCACACATCGAGTAGGAGCCCTCAGGCGGCGGAGGACGGCGTATCGGAACCGTCACCGGCGCGTTTCGGAAGTGGATCGTCGAGCGGTCGGCTGGGAGGTCTTGGGGTGTTGCGTAGCGCGCCCATTGGCGAGGATGTATTCCATCCGTGCAGCGCGATCATAGGAGTCGACACAATGGCGAAGTACCTAATCTCGTTCCCGAGTGCCGCCATGGTTTTTCCCGACGAGGATCTGCAGGCAGTTTCGGATGCCGCGCACGCGGTCGTGCAGGAGGCGAGGGACGCCGGCGTCTGGGTGTTCGGCGGCGGCATTGATGAGAGCGTTTCGCCCGTCATGGTCGATGGCGATGGAACCGTCACCGAGGGCACCTACCCGCAGACGAAACAGCTCGAAGGCGGCTACACGGTGCTGGAACTGCCCTCTCGCGAGGCAGCACTGGGATGGGCCGCGAAGATCGCGGCCGCTTGCCGATGCGCGCAGGAGGTGCGTGCGTTCCAGTACGACCCCGCGAGCTGACGGGCCTCGAACTCGTACCCGCCCCAGTAGCGGAGTTGGTGATTGTGGTCCCTCAGTCGCTGGCGGAAGTCGAGGTCGTTCACGCCCGAGTGCATCTCCTCGACCAGGGCCCGGGCCAGGCAGACCCGCTGGCACTGGCCGGTGCTGAGCGCGCCGGGTCGGGCTTTTATGCGTTCGGCGAGGCCAAGTTGTTCCAGAAGGTGCCGCGCTTGTCCCAGCCGGCGGGAGGAGCGTCAGCGCGCCTGAGCGGCGCGCGGTGTGCTCGCCTGGGGTGGACTCGGCGGTGCATACGGAACCGCAGTCGCGGGACCTCGACTGCGGTTCCATCATCGAGAACCGCGGCGATCGAGACGTCGGTCGGGACCGCGGTGATAAATGCACACCCTGTTCGGTCCGGTGAACCGCCGGCGAACACTTCATTGGGCCAGGTAAAGCCTATGAGTTTCCGCTGGTCCTCGGGTGAGCCGACCGCAGACGACCACGATCACCGTCGGCGGGCAAGTGACACGGCGGGAACCATTCCGGCCAGGATCGCGGGGGCCGGTCCCGTATCCCTACGCAAGCCAACCGAACACGATCACGATCGCTGGACCGGGTTCACACGCAGAGGCACACCGTAAGCGGATCCGTGAGCGCTACCGCAGTTGGTCGCGGCGGCGGGTCAGGTAGGCGGTCTCGGCGGTGTTGCCCGCCAGCCCGATGGCTTTGTCGTACGCCGCGCGCGACTGCTGACTTTGGCCCAGCCTGCGCAACAGGTCGGCGCGGGTGGCGTGGTAGGCGTGATAGCCGGCCAGGGTGTCCTCGAGACGGTCGACGGCCGCCAGTGCCACCTCCGGGCCGTCGAGCTCCGCGACCGCGATGGCCCGGTTGAGGGCGATGATCGGCGAGGGCTCGAGGCGGACGAGCTGGTCGTAGAGGGCGAGGACCTGCGACCAGTCGGTGTCGCGCACGTCGCGGGCGGAAGTGTGCACGGCGTTGATCGCTGCGAGAATCTGGTAGCGACCCGGAGCCACCCCGGCGTCGGCGGCGGTGAGGCGATCGCGCACCAGCCGGTGACCCTCGGCGATCAGCGTCGCGTCCCAGGCGCCACGGTCCTGCTCGGCCAGGGGGACCAGTTCGCCGCCGGCCGAGACTCGGGCAGGGCGGCGGGCCTCGGTGAGGAGCATCAGTGCCAGCAGCCCGGCCACCTCACCGTCGTCCGGCAGGAGGGCACGGATCAGGCGGGTGAGCCGGATCGCCTCGGCGGTCAGGTCGTGGCGTACGGGATCGGTGTCGGGTCCGGTGGCCAGGTAGCCCTCGTTGAAGACGAGAAAGAGGACGGCGAGTACGCCGGAGACGCGGGCCGGGAGGTCCTCGGCGGCCGGCACGCGATACGGGATGCGGGCCGCCTTGATCTTGGCCTTCGCGCGGGTGATCCGCTGCCCCATGGTGCTCTCGGCCACCAGGAAGGCGCGGGCGATCTCGGGCATGGTCAAACCGCCGACCATCCGCAGCGTCAGCGCCATCCGGGTCTCCATCGCCAGCGCTGGGTGACAGCAGGTGAAGATCAGCCGGAGCCGGTCGTCGTCGATGGCGCCGAGAAGCTCGGGTGGGTCATCGTGGTACACCATCTGAGCCGCCTTGTGCTTGTCGTCGCGCTTGTCGTCGCGCTTGTTCTCGCGCCGGATCCGGTCGATGGCCTTGCGGTTGGCGGTGGTGGTCAGCCATGCGCCGGGGTGGGGCGGTACGCCGTCGGCCGGCCACCGCTCGACGGCGGTCGCGAACGCCTCGGCCGCTGCCTCCTCGGCGATATCGAGATTGCCGAAGCGCCTGGTCAGGGCGGCGACCACCCGCGCCCACTCCTCGTGGTGGGCCCGGGTGATCGCCTCCTCGACGTCGCTCACTGGAACGGCCGCACCTCGATCTTCCGATCGCAGACCTTCGACGCCTCGGTGGCGAGCTCGAGCGCCACATCCAGATCGGGGGCCTCCCACACCCAGACGCCGGCGAGGTACTCCTTCGACTCCACGAAAGGCCCGTCGCTGAACACCGCCTGCTCGCCCCGGTTGTCGATGACCGTGGCCGCGTCGGTGTCCGCGAGTCCGCCGGCGAAAACCCAGTAGCCGTCGGCGATCAGTCGTTCGTTGAACGCGCTGATGGCAGGCTGCCTGTCCGTGCTGCCGGGATTGCTCTTGTCGTCGATCACGGAAATCAGGTACTGCATCTGAAGATCATCTCCTGCGGTGTCAAGACAGCGTGGTTCGGTGGTCAGGGACTTCAGGCCGTTGCATAGTGCGGGCGCCCGGCCGGCCGGTAGACCTGGATCGTCACGCCCTTCGAGTCGACTCGCGACTCGACCGGGTCGAGCGCAAGATCCGGGCCGGTCTCCGGGAACAGTCTCGCGCCCTGGCCGAGGATCACCGGGATCACGATCAGAGTCATCTCGTCGACCAGATCGTTCTCCAGCAGCCACCGGGTCAGGGTGCCACTGCCGTGCACTTGCAGCTCACCCCCGGGCTTGGCCTTCAGCTCGCTGATGGCCGCCGCGAGGTCACCGCGGAGCACGGTCGTGTCCTCCCATCGCGGCGCGGTGAGCGTGGTCGAGGCAACGTACTTGGGGGCCTCGTTCAAGGCCACGGCGATGGGATGTGCGCGCATTGATCCCCAGGAGCCGGCGAACAACTCGTAGGTGCGCCGGCCGAACAGGAACGCCTCGGCGCGCTGGTAGGTCTGCGTGATGAACGTCCTGGTCTCATCGTCACCCGCCCCCCGGGCCCATCCGCCGCGCTCGAATCCGTTCCTGCGGTCCTCATCCGAGGCGCCGCCGTTTCCCTGCATCACTCCATCGATGGTGACCTGAGTCATGGTCGTCAGCTTCATGATCGCGGTTCCTTACCTTGGCGCCGCCCCTCGTGGGCGGCCTCACCCCTACTACGAACACCACCGCCCTGATCCGACACCGCCTCTCGGATTTCTTTGAAAGAAAATTTCCGGGACGCCGTCAGCGATCCGACACGGCATCCCCAACTCCCGCAGCGAGATCACCATGCTGCGGCCACCGGACGGCGGCGCCGGTGTGGAGCTGTCGAGCTTCGTCCGACCCGAGCACCAGCCCGGATCGCCCGAAGGCGATGTCCACCGCACATGGAATGCGCAACGTGGCGTTCGAGGTGGACGACCTCCAGGCGGCCTCGACCGGATGGCCGCAGACGGCAACGCCCTGGTCGGCGGGATCGGTCAGTACGAGGACATCTGGCGGATGGCCTACGTGCGCGGACCCGAAGGGATCATCGACAGCCGAGCGGGTCGGCTGACGCCACCGTCAACCGCAAGACCCGTCTGCTCATGCGGGTGCTGCCGAGGCTGCCTTCGGACTGCCGGTTTTCGGCCCACCACCACCTCAGCTCCAGGCCTGCTCGCCGAGGGCTGGACCTGTGCAGCAGGACCCGGACCGAGACCGGGATGGTGACGGTCCACGCCTCCCGATCCAGAGATCGACGGGGGCGTGTCGAAACGCGCCGTTATGCGTTGCCTCGAGCGGCGTCGTCCGCGAGGTCTACCACAACCCACAACACGACCTGACGGCGGCGATCTCAGGCCGGACATCGAAGGCCCCATGGCAGGCTTGGACGAGGTGGGTGCCGATTCAAACGGCTGCGTTCGGCCCGACCATCCAGAGCGATGCGCACATACGAAAGGGGACGTCGCTGATGACCGTCCGTACCGTGAACACAGAGGCAGGGCGACTCTCCGGTGACCACACCGACGGGGTCGCCCGATTCCTGGGAATCCCCTACGCGGCAGCTCCATCGGGCGAACGCCGATTCGCACCCCCTCGCCCTACCGAACGATGGGCAGGGACCAGGAACGCCACCGGTCACGGCGCTACCGCACCCCAGCCGTCATTGCACCCTGCTCACGCGAATCTGGCGCCGCTGATCGGGCCCGGATGGGTCACCGGAGACGGCGACTACCTCAATCTCAACATCTGGACACCCGACCCCGGCACGAGTGGGCTTCCGGTGATGGTCTACCTCCACGGCGGCGGGTTCATGATCGGCTCGGGCGCCGCCCCCGCCTTCGAGGGCACCTCGTTCGCGCGCGACGGCGTCGTCCTGGTCACCGTCAACTACCGACTCGGGGCGGAGGGCTTCCTCGCACTGTCCGGTGAGATCACGAACATTGGGTTGCGCGATCAGATCGCAGCACTGCGCTGGGTTCGCGACAACATCGCCGGGTTCGGCGGGAACCCGGACAACGTCACCGTATTCGGCGAATCGGCCGGCGGCTCCTCGGTCGCGTTCCTGCTGCACTCCCCGCTGGCCGCCGGACTGTTCCAGAGAGCGATCGTCCAGAGTGGCCACGACGAGATGGCCCGCCGGCTCGAGCTCAGCGAAGAACTCACGAAGGCACTCGCCGCCCGGCTCGGAGCCTCCCCGACCGCAGACGCACTCCGAGCATTCTCTCCCCTCGACCTGGTGCGCGCGCAGGCAGCTCTGCTCAGAAACGAACCCCGCCCAAACCTGCGCGACGACAACGGTGTCGACCCGGGCCACGGTCGTGCGCTGTTCCTCCCCACCACCGGTGACGACGTCCTCCCCGACCCGGTCGGAGTTCCGAGCACACACTCGCGCGGCGTCGACCTGTTGATCGGCACAACACTCGAGGAAGCCAACCTCGGTTTCGGTGCCGACGAGTTCGCCGCCTTCGACGCGCATGACGCCGTAGCCGAGCTGACCACCACCTACCCCGATGCCGAAGCGCTCCTCGAACGACACGGTCTCCACGACCCGGTCGTCACCCCCGCGCACGCACTCACAGCCGCCTACACGGACCTGATGTTCCGCTCACCGAGCCGCCGCACCGCGCGTCGCCACCCAGGCCCCACCTACGTCTACGAATTCGCATGGCGATCACCACTGCACGGCGCCGCACACGGCCTCGACGTCCCCTTCGTGTTCGACACCACACAGGCATGCCGCGGCCTCATCGGCGACGCCGTACCCGGCGCCCTCACCCACGCGATGCACCAAACCTGGCTCGACTTCGCAACCCACGGAGATCCCGGCTGGCCCACCTACGACGACGCCAGAATAGCGATGTGGTTCGATGCCAGCCCCCACCTCTGCGAGGACACCGCTCCCGTCGACATCGGCGCCGAATACCTGCCGTACACCTCCACAACCTGAAGCTCCGCGCACGGGCGAGCATGAGAAACCCGCTCCCGATTTCGGCGCTTGACGAATATAGGATCGTCGCACGAGGTGCGCAGCTCGTGCTGATGGCAACGTAGTTCATTGCACCCAGGCCCTGGCGACTCGCAACTGCGTGGCGGCGGCGACGCAGGCGGCGGGCTATCCGGACGCGCGGATGCCAGGGTCGAGACCCCAGATGCCGAGTGTGAGCCGAAGATCCGCGAGCACCGAGACGACGAAGCAGACCTTGATGGCCTTGCCGGCAGCAAATCTCATCGATCGACCTGCCGACGCAGGGTCGAGCTCGCAGCGGCTGTCACCGGTGGAATCGACGGCGAGTTCGACTTCGTCCGTCGCCGGCATTGTGTGCAGTTGCACGGCGAACGATCTCCCCGATCGACGATCGGTGTACGGGACTGCTAGAGACGGGCATTCTGTAACGTTGTCGAGCTACCGCCGTGTCAATGGCCAGGTAGAAGTCCCCGCTGGTGGCCAAGTCTGAGTCCCCACCCCGTGTTGTAGTTCGGGGGTGTTTTAGGGGCGCTCCTTTCGGTGTTGGGCGTCTTTCATCCGGTAGGACTCGCCGTCGGTGATGACGACGGTGGCGTGGTGCAGAAGCCGGTCGAGGATGCTGACAGCGGTGGTCTGCTCGGGTAGGAATCGGCCCCATCGCTCGAACGGCCAGTGTGAGGCGATGGCCAACGAGCGGCGTTCGTAGGCGCCGGCGACGAGCCGGAACAACAGTTGGGTGCCGGTGTCGTCGAGTGGGGCGAACCCGACTTCGTCGAGAATGATCAGATCGACCCGCAACAGGGAGTCGATGATCTTGCCGACGGTGTTGTCGGCGAGTCCGCGGTAGAGGGTCTCGACCAGGTCGGTGGCGGTGAAGTAGCGGACTTTGTGCCCGGCGTGGACCGCGGCGATCCCGAGCCCGATCAGGGTGTGTGACTTTCCCGTGCCGGCTGGTCCGATGATCATCAGATTCGACTGTGCTCGAACCCATTCCAAGCTAGTCAGGTAGTCGAACACCTTGGGCTGAATCGATGACGCCGCGACGTCGAACGACTCCAACGTCTTCGTGACCGGGAACGCGGCGACCTTGAGCCGGTTCACGATGTTCGAGGCGTCCCGGGCGGCGATCTCCGCCTCGACGAGGGTTCGCAGCACCTCTTCCGGGGTCCAGCGCTGGGTCTTCGCGGTCAGGAGGACTTCGGGTGCGGTGCGACGGATCGCGGCGAGTTTGAGTCGACGCAACCCGGCATCGAGGTCCGCCGCCAGCACCGGAACCGCGGGCGGTGGAGCAGGGGTGACCTGCCCTTCTGCGGTGGTCGCTGTTTCGGTCATGAGCCGGCGCTCCCGTCCGTGCGCGGGCCGATCGCATAGTCGTCGAGCGATCGGGGCGCCGTCGGAAGATCCAGAATCAACGCATCCCCGGCCGGCCTGGGATGCGGAGTTCCGGCACCGGCAGCGAGGATCGATCGAACATCGGCCGCTCGGAAGCGTCGGAATGCCACCGCCCGGGTCAACGCCGCCACCAACGCCTCGGTGCCGTGCACGGCGCCCAAAGCCAGCAGCACCTCGAGTTCGGGTCCCAGGCGGGTGTTGCCGATCGCGGCGGCACCGACCAGGAACGCTTCGGCGCTCGCACCGAGAGCGCAGAACTGCTGCTCGACAGTAGTTCTCGGCCTAGGTGCCCGGTTCGGGGCCGGGCGGGGTCCCTCGTAGTGCTCGTCGTGCACCGACGCGGTTCCCGGTGCGGTGAGGTCGTGTTCGGCGACCACCTGCCCGGTCGCCGGTTCGACGATCACCAGGGCATCGTCGGACTGAACCAGCCGCACGGAGGACCCGATCAGCCGGGTCGGGACCGAGTACCGGGCGGACGCGAACCGCACACACGAGAGCCGGTCCACTTTGCGGGTCACCGGCGGCGGCCCCATCTGCAACCGCAGAGACGGCAATGGGTGCAACAGTTCCCGCTCGTCGCGCAGTCGTTCATCAGGAATCGCGCAGATCTCAGTGTGCATCCGGGCGTTGGTCTCGGCGCACCAGGTGCGGGCGGCGGCGTTCGCGGTATGGACATCGACCGTGGTGCCGGCGATCGCGGCCTCGGTGAACAGCGGGACGGCCAGGTCACGCTGGGCGTAGCCGACGAGGTTCTCCACAATGCCCTTCGACTGCGGATCGTTGGCGTGGCAGAAGTCCGGGGCGAAGCCGTAGTGGGTGGCGAAGCGGACATAGTCCGGGGTGGGGATCACTACGTTCGCCACGACCCCACCCTTGATGCAGCCCATCCGGTCCGCCAGCACCTTCTCCGGGACGCCACCGATCGCGGCGAGCGCTTCCGCGATCAACGCCATCGTCGTGGTGGCACGCTCGTCGGTGGCGAAGGCGGCGAACCGCCACCGCGAATACGCCAACACGGCGCAGAACAGGTGCAGGCCGCCGACGGTGGCCCAGTCGATGACCAGGTATTCGCCGGGGGTCCACAGCGCGGGGCGGCGTCCGCGATGATGTTCGTTGCGCCACTGCGCTTTCGCATCCGAGACGAGGCGGCGGAAGTTGCGATCCGACCCCTCGTAGCCGGCGGTCCGTGCGATCGGGAGCAACCGTTTCGCGGAGATGCGGCCCTGGGATTTCTCCACTCGTTGGGTGACGAGTTCGGACACCGCGTCATAGTTGCGGGCACGTTCAGCGCGCGGTCGCGGGGTGTCACCGGCCTCGAACTGCTCGACGACTGACCGGAAAATGAATTGGTGAGTGGGCAGGCGTCAGCATCCGGCGGGAGCGGAGCCGGATTGGCTTGTAGGGGTGCGGGTGTGGTTAGGCTGCGGGTTCGAGGGTGACGCGGTAGCC
>SEEV01000631.1 GCA_004211695.1 Rhodococcus sp. (in: high G+C Gram-positive bacteria) | reverse complement strand
GTCCAGAATCCGGTGCTCGCGGAAATCTGGGACCGGAACCTGCAGGCCACCGGTCGCGAACTGACGTCCGCCGCACTGGGCGGCGGGTCCAGCGACATGGGCAACGTGTCCCAGGTGGTCCCGTCCATCCATCCCGCGATCGCGGTACTCGGAAGCACCGCGATCCCGCACAACGCCGACTTCGCCGACGCCGCAGCAAGTCCCGCCGCCGACGCCGCGATCCTGGACGGTGCGACGGCCCTGGTGTGGACGGTGCTCGACGTCGCGCTGGACGCCGAGGTCCGTGGTGACTTGCTGCGCCTGCAGGCGGAACGGCCGGAGGGCTTCACCCGGGCCGCGAGTTGGGCGTGAGTGCGTACGTTTCGCTGACGGACCTCTTCTCCCTCGGCATCGGGCCCAGCAGTTCGCACACCGTCGGCCCGATGCGCGCGGCAGCGGACTTCGTGGACGATCTGCAGGCGTCCGGCCGGCTCGACCGGGTCGACACGGTCGACTGTGTTCTCTACGGCGCCCTGGCGGCGACCGGCATCGGTCACGGAACACCCGATGCCGTCGTCGCCGGGCTGGCCGGCGCCCGGCCGGAGACGTGCGATCCCGAGGACGTCCGCGGCGCGTGGCGGCGGCTCGGCGACGGCGCCACCGTCGTCCTCGGCGGGAAGCACCCGGTGGTCGTGCGAGAACGGGACGTGGTGTTCGCACCGCTCACCCGGATGCCGTTGCACACCAACGCACTGCGCCTCCGCGCCTTCGACGGTGCCCGCTCCACCGTCGCCGACCGGGTGTTCTACTCGGTCGGCGGCGGGTTCGTCGTCCCGGAGGATGCCGAGCCGTCCGTCGTCGAAAACCGGCCGGCCGTGCCGTTCCCGTTCACGACGGCTTGTGAGTTGCTGAAGATCTGCGACGCGACCGGGATGAGCATCGCCGACGTCGCGGAAGCGAACGAGGCCGCGCTGATCGGCGCCGACCGGATCGCGGAGTCGGTCGACCGCATCTGGTCGGCCATGGTGTCGTGCATCGAGGCCGGCGTCGCCACCGAGGGCCGGCTGCCGGGCGGGCTGGACGTCGCACGGCGGGCCCCCGGTCTGTTCCGGCGACTCGGGTCCGCAGGCCACGACGCGATCGACCGGTTGCAGACGTACGCGATGGCCGTCAACGAGGAGAACGCCGCAGGTGGCCGCGTCGTCACGGCACCGACCAACGGGGCAGCGGGGATCGTCCCGGCGGTCGGAAGGTACTACGAGCAGTTCCTCGCCGACGGCAGGGCGGACCTGCGCGTGTTCCTGCTCACCGCCACCGCGATCGGATCGCTGGTCAAGGCGAACGCCTCCATCTCGGGTGCGGAGGCCGGCTGCCAGGGCGAGGTCGGATCGGCGTGCGCCATGGCGGCCGGGGCCCTGTGCGCGGTGCTCGGCGGAAAGCCGGCCCAGGTGGAGTACGCCGCCGAGATCGCGATGGAACACCACCTCGGCCTGACCTGCGACCCGGTCGGCGGGCTCGTGCAGATTCCCTGCATCGAGCGCAACGGGATCGCGGCGGTGACGGCGCTGAGCGCGGCCCGGATGGCGCTGGGCGGCGACGGCACCCATGTCGTCTCCCTCGACACCGTCATCGAGACGATGCGGCAGACGGGCCTCGACATGTCCGACAAGTACAAGGAGACGTCGACGGGAGGTCTCGCCCTCAACGTCGTGATCTGCTGAAACCCACGCCTCGGGGGCGGGGCCTGCGCCTAGACTCCGTACATGGAACGCAGCGCGAAAGCTGCCCGCGAGCAGCGCACGGATCAGCGTTCGGCGTTCGACCGGTTCGTTGCACAGATCGAGGTGAAGGTCAGCCAGGCGCCGTTCTTCGGTGTGTGCGCGGGGCTCGTCGTCTTGTGGGTGGTCAGCATTCCCCTGTGGAAGGACCTCCACGAATGGCAGATCGCCATCCACACCGCGGGCGCGGTGTTCACCCTGCTCCTCGTCGTGTTGCTCGAGAACGCCAACCGTCGTGCCACCGAGGCGCTGCAGGAGAAGCTGAACGTGATCGCCGAGGCGCTCGCGGCCCTGCTCGAATCCTCCGCCCGCGAGGACCCCGACCTGCTCGAGGCGGAGAAGAAGCTGCGTGAGGCGGTGGGTCTCGAGGAACGGCACTGACACCGGCCGCTGTGACACAGCCCACCGAACAGGTAAGTTATGTGTAACCGCAAAAACTACTAACCAGTAGGGGTACGACATGCCTGTTCCGACCGCCGCCACGTTCGCGCGGCTCGCCGATCTCATCGCCATCCCGGATGCGGCGGATCGCCCGACGCGCTCCGTCGTCGAGGCGTTCACGGGCAAGGAACTGGCCACCGTCCCGGTCGGCACGGCGCAGGACGCGAAGGATGCGATCGCGCGTGCCCGGGTGGCGCAGAAGGAGTGGGCCACGCGGCCCGTCACCGAACGCGCCGCGATCTTCCACCGCTACCGCGACCTGGTGCTCGAGAACCGGGACGCCCTGATGGACATGGCCCAGGCCGAGACGGGCAAGTCCCGCGCCGCCGCGCAGGAGGAGGTCCTCGACATCTCGATGACCGCCCGCCACTACGCGCGCGTCGCACCCAAGCTGCTGCGTCCGCGCCGCATCTCCGGCATGCTCCCCGGCCTCACCAAGACGGTGGTGCGGTACCAGCCGAAGGGCGTCGTCGGCGTCATCTCGCCGTGGAACTACCCCATGACCCTCGCGGTGTCCGACGCCGTCGCCGCGCTCCTCGCCGGCAACGCCGTCGTCCTCAAGCC
>SEEV01000630.1 GCA_004211695.1 Rhodococcus sp. (in: high G+C Gram-positive bacteria) | reverse complement strand
CCGGGCGAGAGCCGCAGACCGACACGGTCCGCACCGACGGCATCGGCCACCGCCGTCACGACCTCGACGACGAAACGGGCCCGCCGCTCCGGCGAACCGCCGAACTCGTCGTCGCGCAGGTTGGCCGTGGGGTCGAGGAACTGGTGCAGCAGGTAGCCGTTCGCCCCGTGGACCTCGACGCCGTCGAGACCGGCGCTGATCGCGTTCCGGGCGGCGTCGACGAATTCTGCTATGACGCCGTCGATCTCGCCGGACTCGAGCGCCCGCGGCAAGTCGTGGTCCACCATGCCCGAGAACGTGAACATCTGCCCGGGAGCCTGAACCACGCTGGGTGCGACAGTGTCGACCCCGCCCTTGTTGCTCGTATGGGCGACCCGGCCGACATGCATCAACTGCGCGACGACCGTTCCGCCGGCCTCGTGCACGCCGTCGGCGACGAGCCGCCAGCCTGCGACCTGCTCGTCGGTGTACAACCCGGGCACAGCCGGATAACCCTGACCGACCGCGCTGGGCGCGGTGCCCTCGGTGACGATCAGCCCCGCCCCGGCGCGCTGGGCGTAGTACTCGGCGTTCAGCGCGGTCGGCGCGTTGCCTTCTCCCGCGCGGCTCCGAGTCAGCGGCGCCATGACGAACGACTGGGGCAGATCCCAGGACCCATCCGTACCGGTTTGAATGCGACAGACATGCGGTGATCCTCCTGAAGGGTGGCGGGCCGGAGCTCAACTCCGATAGCGAACTTTAAAAAACAATAGCGTTAACTATATTTTTTTTGCAATCGAGTCGCTCAGGAGTCATGCTCAGCTGGTCAATCGGCCTTCACCGTCTCGCCGGTCGAGTTCGCGCAGCATCGTCTGCGTCGTGGCATCGGAGGTCTGATGCGCATCGAGCACCACGCTCACCACACCTCGCAAGGCTGAGACCCCGGCCCATCGTCGCGGACGGAACACCCTCGCCTTCCTGCGCTCGACCCCGCCTACGATCGCCGCCGCGGCCTCCGCGGGCGTAATCCGTTTCCGAAACGGGCGAGGCAGGGTTCCGAGTAGTTTCTGCGCGGTGGGATCGCTGTCGACGCTCTGCCGGATCATCTCCGTGTCCACGAGCGAGAAGTACACGGTCGTCACAGTGACGCCGTGAGATGCAAGTTCCACCCGCAGCCCCCGACCCAGTTGCTCGACGGCCGCTTTGCTCATCGCATACGGAAGGGTGCCGGCACCGTTCAAGAACGCGAACACCGAGGACAGGAGAACCACGTGGCCTCGGTTGGCGATGATGGACGGCAGACACGCTTGAACGGTGGTGAGCACACCGCCGACATTGATGTCCCACAGCCGATCGTTGACCTGAGTCGACGACGCGCGCACGGTCGATCCGCGCGCTGCGACACCGGCATTCGCGATGACGATGTCAATCCGTCCGAAATGATCCAGCACCTTCTCGACGGCGGCGGCCATATCGTTGGCGTCGGTCACGTCGCCCTTGAGCGACAACACGCTCGCAGCCCCACGATGGAAGACGACCTGCGACTCCTCCAGATCGATGATCGCAACGCGCGCACCCTTGTCCACCAGGAGCTGCGCAGTCGCGGCACCGACACCACGGGCACCGCCCGTGATCACCACAACCTGTCCGCGGACCGACGACCGGTTCTCGTTGTCACCCATCAGATCTCCTCCACGCCTGCGACCGGCCGACGCCGGTCGTCGATGTTGATGCAGATCACAGTACGAACTTTCAAGTGATATTGTCAACGGTATATTTATTTCAAGTGATCGTCGGAGGAGAAGTCAGGATCCGAGGTCCGCATGATCGCGATGGAACTCGTCGTTCCGCTGAGGGCGGAGGACGAGCCGCCCGGGGAGATCTCCCGCGGCGGTACGCAAGTGCCGGGCAGCCTGCGTCTTGACGCTGGATCCGTAGATCATCCTCGTCAACGAGCCGGACTCCGGTCTGGACCCGGTGCGCACCACCTGACATCAGCCAGACGCTGATCGACATCAACGCCGAGATCGACGCGACCATCCTGCTCGTCTCGCACAACATCACCCCTCGCACACGGTGCCGATGCATCGCCAAGCTCTTCCGTCGTCACCTGCTGATGTTCGGTCCGCGCGCGGATCGGCGGTTTCGTCGCCGCGACCGGACGCGGCTCGTACCCCCGCTACATCGAGTCGATCAGTCAGGCAGGCAGGCACGGCCGGCAACTCTCCCGCCCTGGGTTTGCACCGTGCTCGGGAGAAAGGAACTCGAAACTCAACGTCCTCGCTGCTCCTCGCAGCGGCGCAGGAACTCCGACAGCAACCCGGCTGTCCGCTCGGGTTGTTCATCGACGAAGAAATGCCCGCCATCCACGGCGGCCGTCTCGAGTTCAGTGCACCGCGCACGCCAGGTGGCGGCGATGTCGTATCGACGGGCCTTGACGTCCTCTCGGCCGTGAACGACCGAGATTCCCCTCGAGACTCGCGTCCCGAGGTTCCTGTTTCACCGACAGTTGCCTCCCCACACTCACGTCCGGGGCGGTCTCACACCATCTCCGCAGGCTGCCACCGTCAGTCCGACGGCCACAATATTCCTCGCCGCATTCACATCCCGATCATGGACGGCGCCGCATCGGCACGCCCACTCCCGCACGTTCAGCGGCATCTCCGAGGCGATCGCCCCACACACCGAGCAGGTCTTCGACGACGGACAGAACCGGTCGATCGCCACCACCCGCCGCCCGTACCAGTCGGCCTTGTACTCGAGCATCGACCGGAACTCGGCCCAACT
>SEEV01000180.1 GCA_004211695.1 Rhodococcus sp. (in: high G+C Gram-positive bacteria) | reverse complement strand
GACCTGTGCAACGAGATCATCGAAGAGGAGCTGGCCGAGTCCAGCGAGGTGAAGCTCGACGAGCTGCCGAAGCCGGCCGAGATCCGGGATTTCCTCGAGAACTACGTGATCGGCCAGGACGCCGCCAAGCGGACTCTCGCCGTTGCGGTCTACAACCATTACAAGCGCATCCAGGCCGGCGACAAGGGCCGTGACGCGCGTGGTGAGACCGTCGAGCTGGCCAAGTCGAACATTCTCATGCTCGGTCCCACGGGCTGCGGCAAGACGTACCTTGCCCAGACGCTCGCGAAGATGCTCAACGTCCCCTTCGCCATCGCCGATGCGACGGCGCTCACCGAGGCCGGTTACGTCGGTGAGGACGTCGAGAACATCCTCCTCAAACTGATCCAGGCCGCCGACTACGACGTCAAGCGGGCCGAGACCGGCATCATCTACATCGACGAGGTCGACAAGATCGCCCGCAAGAGTGAGAACCCGTCGATCACGCGCGACGTGTCCGGCGAGGGTGTGCAGCAGGCGCTGCTGAAGATCCTCGAGGGCACGCAGGCCAGCGTGCCGCCGCAGGGTGGTCGCAAGCATCCGCACCAGGAGTTCATCCAGATCGACACCACGAATGTGCTGTTCATCGTGGCGGGCGCGTTCGCCGGTCTCGAGCGGATCGTGTCCGATCGTGTGGGCAAGCGCGGCATCGGTTTCGGTGCCGAGGTGCGGTCCAAGGCGGAGATCGACACGCAGGACCACTTCGCGGAGGTCATGCCGGAAGACCTGATCAAGTTCGGGCTCATTCCCGAATTCATCGGTCGTCTGCCCGTCGTGGCGTCGGTGACCAACCTCGACAAGGAATCGCTCGTCCAGATCCTGTCCGAGCCGAAGAACGCACTGGTCAAGCAGTACAACCGGTTGTTCGACATGGACGGCGTGGAGTTGGAGTTCACCACGGACGCACTCGAGGCCATCGCCGACCAGGCGATCCTTCGAGGCACCGGTGCTCGTGGACTCCGCGCGATCATGGAGGAAGTCCTCCTGCCGGTCATGTACGACATTCCCAGTCGCGACGACGTCGAGAAGGTCGTGGTCAGCGCCGAGACGGTCAACGACAACGTGCTCCCGACCATCGTTCCGCGGAAGCCGGAGCGGGGAGAACGCCGAGACAAGTCCGCCTAGTCGGGGGCGCGCTGTATCCTGGGTGCGAACTAACTCACTAGTTCGTACAAATGGAGGTAATGCGCGCGATGACCGCTCCCGGACCCATCTTTGTTCTCAACGGCCCCAATCTGAATCTGCTGGGTCAACGGCAGCCCGAGGTGTACGGGCGGGAGACGCTCGACGACGTCGTCGAGTTGTGCCGCACCGCCGCCGCGAAGGCGGGACGTGAGATCGTCGCGAAGCAGTCCAATCACGAGGGCGACCTGATCGACTGGGTGCACGAGGCCCGGACCACGGCGTCGGGCGTCGTGATCAACCCCGGCGGCTTCACGCACACGTCGGTCGCGCTGCGCGACGCCCTGGTGACGCTCGAGGTGCCCCTCGTCGAGGTGCACATCAGCAACGTGCACGCCCGTGAGGAATTCCGGCACCACTCCTACGTGTCCGGAGTCGCAACCGGGGTGATCGCCGGACTCGGCATCCTCGGATACTCCCTGGCCGTCGACTTCATCTGCAACAAGGGCTGACCGCACCATGGGACGACAGGTTCGTACGAGCGTCGCCACGGTCTCGTTGAGCGGTTCGCTGGAGGAGAAGGTCACCGCGATCGCGGCGGCAGGCTTCGACGGATTCGAGGTGTTCGAACCCGATTTCGTGAGCTCGCCGTGGTCACCCCGTGAGCTGGCAACCCGCGCAGCGGATCTCGGGCTCACCCTCGATCTGTATCAGCCGTTCCGCGATCTGGATTCGGTGGACGATGCGACGTTCGCGCGCAACCTGATCCGGGCCGAGCGCAAGTTCGACATCATGGAGCAGCTCGGGTGCGACACCCTGCTGGTCTGTTCCTCGCCGCTGCCGGAGGCGGTGCGGGACGACGCCCGGCTCACCGAGCAACTCCACGCTCTCGCCGAACGAGCGCACGGCCGGGGACTGCGCATCGCCTACGAGGCGCTGGCGTGGGGCACTCACGTCAACACGTATCGCCACGCGTGGAAGATCGTGAAGGACGCGGACCATCCGGCTCTCGGCACCTGTCTCGACAGCTTCCACATCCTCTCCCGCGGCGACGACCCGTCCGGAATCCGCGACATCCCGGGGGAGAAGATCTTCTTCCTCCAGCTCGCCGACGCGCCCCGGATGTCGATGGACATCCTGCAGTGGAGCCGGCATCACCGGAACTTCCCGGGGCAGGGCAACTTCGATCTCGCGACGTTCGGCGCCCACGTCCAGGCGGCCGGGTACACCGGACCGTGGTCGCTCGAGATCTTCAACGACACGTTCCGGCAGTCCTCCACGGGCCGCACGGCCGCGGACGCGCACCGGTCGCTGCTGTACCTCCAGGAGGAGGTCGCGCGGGTCCAGGCCGAGCACGGTGACGACACGGGTCGCGGGCTGGCGTTGTTCGAGCCGCCGCCGCGCGCACCCCTCGAGGGCATCGTGTCGTTGCGGCTCGCAGCCGGTCCCGGTAAGGATTCCGATCTTCGACAGGCACTGCAGCACATCGGATTCCGTCTGGTGGGCCGACACCGCAGCCACGACCTCCAGTTGTGGCGCCACGGCCGGATGACCATCGTCGTCGACGCCACCGCCGGCACGGTGTGGACCGCTCCGGGTCTGCCGGCGCACCTGCCGGTGCTCACCCAGATCGGTATCCGGTCGAGCGATCCCGACGCGTGGGGTGAGCGCGCCGCGGCGCTCGAGGTCCCGGTGCACGAGGTGCTGTTGCCCGGTGTGGACACGGCTCCCGAATCCGACGTGGTGCGTCTCAAGATCACGGATGCGACGTCGCTGGATCTGCGTGGTCCGGGTAGTGCGGCGTCGTGGCAGTCGGCGTTCGAGCTGTATCCGACGGAGTCGCGGTGGCAGGACGAGGTGCCCGTGTTCACCGGGGTCGATCACGTGGCGCTCGCGGTCCCGTCCGACAACTGGGACGGCATCATGCTTCTGCTCCGTTCGGTGTTCGCGATGGCCCCGCACGAGGGCCTCGACGTCACCGATGCCGTCGGAATGATGCGCAGTCAGGCGCTGACGATGGATCAGACGGGCGCCGACGGCGTCGACCGTCCGCTGCGCATCTCCCTCAACATGGTGCCGGGGGCGGTGACGGGGAACTCCCACATCGCCGCGGCGCGGCGGGGTGGCATCAGCCACGTCGCGTTCTCGTGCACGGACATCTTCACCGCGGCGGCGACCATGCAGTCGAACGGGTTCGAACCCCTCGTGATCTCGCCGAACTACTACGACGACCTCGAGGCCCGCTTCGGTCTGGCCCGCGAACTCCTGGATCGGATGAGCGGTCCCGGCATCATGTACGACGCCGATGCCCACGGGGAGTTCTTCCACCTGTTCACCAAGACGGTGGGCGCCGACCTGTTCTTCGAGGTGGTGCAGCGCGTCGGCGGTTACGAGGGGTACGGGGACGCGAACTCCGCGATGCGCCTGGCCGCCCAGCTGCGGGCGGCCGGCTGAGCGGTCGGTCCGAGCCTCCACGGCGCCCGCGGTCCACGACCGCGGGCGCCGTGACTTCGGCCACTTTCTGGAGTGTGACAGCTGTCGTCGATGTGTGCTCACGGGGTGCATGTGACGGATGAGGTCGCGAAAACCGGTTCGGGACGCCGATTCATGTCGGGCGTGTCAATGCGACGCGCCGAATCCAGTCGAACACGTACTAACCTGTGTCGAAACCGTGATCATTTCGTTATCGATCACGACTTCGACAGAGGAATGTGGTTTTGGCTCTACACCCGAACACCGTCCCGCAGGCCCGGCACGCCCGGCACCTCCGTTCGACGAAGACCTCCCGCAGGCGGGTGGTGGCGACCTCGCTGGCGGCCGCTGCTCTGCTCGCGTCCGGGGGCATCGCGTCCGCGGCCACCGGTGAGGTTGCACAGGCGTCGACCGAGACCGCCGTGTCACTCTCGACGCCGCCGCAGTTCCTGCGGGTCGCGCGCACGGAGATCCCCGACTACACCGAGCAGATCCAGCGCGCCGCCGAGCGTGAGGTCCAGCGGCTCGCGTTCGAGAAGGCCGAGGCCGAGCGGCTGGCTCGCGAGGTGGCCGAGCAGGCTGCTCGTCAGGCGGCGGCCGAGGAAGCGGCGCGTCGACCTGCGGTGTTGTTCCCGACCGATGGCACCTTCACGTCGGGCTTCGGTGCCCGCTGGGGCACCAGCCACAACGGCATCGACATCGCCAATTCCATCGGCACTCCGATCAGGGCCGTCACCAACGGCACCGTGATCGAAACCGGTCCGGCTTCGGGATTCGGGCTGTGGGTTCGCCTGCAGCAGGACGACGGCACCATCGGCGTGTTCGGCCACATCGACCAGTCGCTGGTCTCGGTCGGGCAGCAGGTCCGGGCGGGCGACCAGATCGCCACCATGGGCAACCGGGGTCAGTCGACGGGGCCGCACCTGCACTACGAGGTGTGGACGGCCGACGGAACCAAGATCGATCCGGCGGGCTGGCTCCGCTCGCGCGGCGTGCCGGTCGCGCAGGGATAGACGGCCGGGCAGTGTCCGTCAGGGCTGGTTGTACGGGGTGACCACCCGGATCGGCGAGGCCGCGGTCGCGACCTCGCCGAGTGCACCCCTGGCCTGCAGGAGCATGCGGCACGCCAGGTGCGCGTCGGCCCGCAGGTCGTGGTGCAGCACGGCGGAGAGCGTGCCCGACCGCAGCAGTCGCGTGTTGTCCTCGTCGAGGTCGTGGGCGATGAACACGCGGCAGGTGCGGCCGGTGCGCTCGAACGCGCGGGCCGTGGCCACGTTTCCGCCGCCGATCGAGTAGACGGCGGCGATGTCCGGGTGCTGGTCGAGTGCCTGCAGCACGAGGTTCTCGATGGTCGCGTCGAGTCCGTCGCTCTCCGCGATGTCGATCACCGGGCGGTCGGTTCCGAAGGTCCGCAGCGCGGAGCGGAACCCCATCTCCCGCTCCTCCTCGCCCCGGAAGGCGTTGCTGCTGAGGGTGATCAGCACGGCGGACGGGGTGTCGCCGAGCCATTGGTCGACGAGGTACGCGGCCGTTGCGCCCGCGGCCCTGTTGTCGATGCCGATGTAACCGGCCCGGGAGCTGCCCGGGACGTCGGTGGCGTAGGTGACCACCGGGATCCCTGCCTCGGTGAGCCTGTCGATGGCCTCGACGACCTCGACGGAGTCGGGGGCCTTCACGATCACGCCCTGCGAGCCGCGGGCGGCGATCCGGTCGAGCGTCTCGACCATCGCGGGTATGGACCCGGTTTCCCGGAAATGGAACCGTGAGCGCACGACGGCAGGGGCGAGTGCCGGCAGTTCCGCCTCGACGGCCGCGCGAAACGCGGTGGAGAAGCGTTCGGGCGTCTGCATGACGACGTCGACGAGGAACTTCCGTCCGCTCAGCTTCAATTGCGTGCGTTGTTTGTCGAGGTCGAGAATCGCCTGGTGTACTTCGGCTTTCGTCGACTCGCGGACGCCGGGCCGTTCGTGGAGTACCCGGTCGACGGTCGCCTCGCTGAGTCCCGACTGCTGGGCGATCTCGCGAACCTTGTAGCGGTGCTTCACGGCCGACTCCTGAGGTGAAAATGATGGGGTTCTGGTGTTGTCTGCGGCTCAGATCACAGTAAGACTATCTCCATGACCATCACGACTCCTCCGCCGACCGGCCGGCGTGAGTGGATCCGCGACTCGGACTGCGACCTCGACGCCTTCCGAGCGTCCGTCGACCGCTCGACGGATCTCGCCGATTACCCCTTCGCGCATTCCGTGGAACAGAACGTCCTGCTCTACCGCAGTGACGCGCTGATTCCGCACCTCGGCGAGGAGCATTCACGCCGCGCAGTGCAGACCGAACTCGTGCGCGCGATCACCGACGGTCCCGGAATCGTGTTGTTCCAGAACGCCTTCGGTGATCCGGCCGTCCTGGACCGGGCCACGGAACAGTTCGACCTCCTCATCGCGGAGCAGCACGCGTCCGGCGGTGTGGCGGGCGACCACTTCGGCAAGCCGGGCGCGAACGACCGCATCTGGAACGCCGCCCAGAAGCTGGCGCTGAGCGCTCCCGACGTGTTCGCCGACTACTACGCGAACGACATCCTCGCGCTGATCTGCCAGAGCTGGCTCGGACCGCTGTACCAGGTGACCTCGCAGGTCAACGTCGTCAACCCTGGTGGCACCGCGCAGGTGCCGCATCGCGACTACCACCTCGGCATCGTTCCCCCGCACGAGCGGACCGCATACCCGGCGCATTTGCACCGGATGTCGGCCGCGCTGACGCTGCAGGGTGCGGTGGCGCATTGCGACATGCCCGTCGAGAGCGGACCCACCCTGTACCTGCCCTACTCGCACCAGTTCGAGCCGGGCTACGTGGCGTTCTCCCGCCCGGAGTTCGTCGAATACTTCCGGGAGAGCCACGTGCAGTTGCCACTGCGGAAGGGTGACGCGGTGTTCTTCAACCCGGCGCTTTACCACGGGGCAGGCCACAACCGCTCGGCCGCGATCAGGCGGATGGCCAATCTGCTGCAGATCTCGTCGCCGTTCGGCAGGGCGATGGAAGTGCTCGACCGGGAGGCCATGGCGAACGCCGTGTACCCGACCCTGCAGGCACGCCGGAATGCGGGGGTGAGCGAGCGCACTCTCCGCAACGTCGTCGTCGCGACGGCCGAGTGCTATCCGTTCCCCACCAACCTCGACCACGATCAGCCCGTGCACAGCCTGGCACCGGCCACTCAGGTCGATACGGTGTGGGAAGCGCTGCGGGAGAACGCCGATCCGGCCGTGCTCGCCGAGCGTCTGGACGCACAGACGTCCCGGCGGCAGCCGTGAGCAGTGTTGCCGAGACGGTCACACTGTCACTACAACAGCACCGTCCGGTGCGATTGGATGAAATACGACGATGACGATTCGACTTGCAGGTGCGCCCATTTCGTGGGGAGTGTGTGAGGTGGAGGGCTGGGGACACCAGCTCGAGCCCGACCGGGTACTCACCGAGATGCGCGACGCCGGTCTCGCTGCCACCGAACTCGGCCCCGACGGGTTTCTTCCGTCGGACCCGCACGAGCTGACGGAGACCCTCGCCCGCTACGACCTGACGGCCGTCGGTGGATTCGTCCCGGTGCTGCTCCACGATCCGGATCACGACGCGGTCGCCGCCGTCGGCGGGGCGCTCGACGCCCTCGTCGCGACGAAGTCGGAGGTGATCGTCCTGGCGGCGGTGACGGGATCCGTCGGCTACGACTCGCGGCCGGAGCTCGACGACGCGGGGTGGAAGACGTTGCTGCGCAACCTCGATCGCCTGTCGTCGGCTGCCGCCGACCGTGGTCTCCGGGCGGTGCTCCACCCCCACGTGGGGACGATGATCGAGGACCGTGCCGAGGTGGACCGGATTCTGGAGGGCTCGTCGATTCCGCTGTGCCTGGACACCGGGCACCTGCTGATCGGTGGCACCGACCCCCTCGACCTCGTCGCCTCGGCCCCCGAGCGCATCGCCCATGCGCACCTGAAGGACGTGGATGCGGCGCTGCTCGACCGGGTCCGGGCCGGTGAGCTCACCTACACCGCCGCTGTCGCGCAGGGGATGTACACGCCGCTCGGCACCGGCGACGTGGACATCGCCGGGGTCGTCGAGCGGTTGCAGAATCAGGGTTACGACGGTTGGTACGTCCTCGAGCAGGACGCCATCCTCGCGTCGGAACCGGAGGACGAAGGCCCCGTGCGCGACGTTGTCCGCAGCGTCGAGTACCTGAAGAGCATCGCGAAGTGAGGACGTTGTCCCCGCGTTGAGTCGGGGCCGGCCGGGGACGCGGCTACGACCGGGCCGGGCCGGTGGTGCCGCGCACCACCAGATGGGGCTCGATCACGAAATCCTGGGGGTCGAGGTCGTCGTCCTCGAGCCGGGCGATGGCGAACTGCACGGCGTGCCGCGCCAATCCGGCGGTGTCCTGCCGCACGGTGGTGAGGTCGATCCGCGACAACTGGGCCAGGTGGCTGTCGTCGTAACCGACGATCGAGATGTCGCCCGGCACGTCGACGTGGGCGCGGGTGAACACGTCCATGAGGCCGATGGCACAGCGGTCGTTGCCCGCGAGCACGGCGGTCGGGAGGTGGTCCTCGGCCAGCAGAGTGTTCGCGGCGGCGACACCTGCCTCCTCGTTGTGCTGACCGGGAATGACGCGGATGTTGTCGGAGAGGTTGTGCTTGCGCATCGCTGCGAGGTACGCGCGACGCCGCTCGGGTGATCCCGGATCGGCACCACCGTCGACGTGCACGATCTCGCGATGTCCGAGTTCGACCAGATGGTCCACGGACTGCCGGATGCCCTTGGCGTCCGCGGTCCGCACGGTGTCGACCGCGGTGTGGGGGAGTGCGCGGCCGACGACGGTGACGATCGCACGGTCTGCGAGCGTGCGCAGATAGTCCGCGTCGGATAGCGGGCCGAGCAGGATCAGGCCCTCACACCGGTGGCTGAGGAGCGCGTCGATCGCCTTGTGCTCGTCCCGGGTGGGCGCGCTGGCGGAGAGCAGCACCTCGTAGCCGGCGGCCTCGGCCTCCGCGTAGATGGTTCCGATCAGGTCGGCCTGGAAGGTCTGATGGACGTCGATGAGCACGCCGAGGGTGCGGCTGCGGCCGCGGGCGAGCATGCGGGCGGCCCGGTCGAGTCGATAGCCGAGCTCGTCCGCGGCCTGGAGAACACGGTCCCGGGTCTCGTCCGACGCTCCCGGTTTGTTGCTGAAGATCAGTGACACGAGGGTGCGCGACACCCCGGCGCGGGTCGCGACATCGGCCATCGTGGGGCGCCGGTGCAGGCCGGCCGGTAGCCGTTCGGCGCCCTCGTGCGGGGCGGCTCGCTCGTCGAGCATGTCGATCTCCCTCGGTTGCGTCGTCAAGGAACGCTCTCACGTGTCGCGAACTCGCCCTTGACACCCTTTGTGATTCACATCATAGTAGATAACTGAAGCGCGTTAGTGAAGCGCTTCAGTCCAGGAGAGAACGCCTCTTCGGCTGCATCGAGCCGATCGCATCCGGGCGATATCGACACACGTGAACCGATCTTCCGTGTCGCGATGCGTGAGCATTCCCAGAAAGGCCACACCTGATGTTGACAACCAACTCGGCTGCCAGTGCGAGCGGAAGCAGCGGCGCTGCGCGTAACGAGCGCGGTCACAAACGTTTCCTGACCAAGCTCACCGTCATCTCCACGCTCGGAGGCCTGCTGTTCGGCTACGACACCGGTGTGATCTCCGGTGCGTTGCTCTACATGAAGGACGAGCTGAACCTCAGCGCGGTCGGTGAAGCGACCGTCGTGAGCTCGCTGCTCTTCCCCGGCGCCGCCGTCGGCGCGCTGCTCGGAGGTCGGTTGTCCGACGCGCTCGGCCGCAAACGCACTCTGCTCGTCTGCGCGGGCCTGTTCCTCGTGGGCGCTCTCGCCTGTGCGACCGCACCCAACGTCGAGATCATGGTGCTGGCGAGGGTCATCCTCGGTCTCGGTGTGGGCGCCGCCGCCGTCACCTGCCCGCTCTATCTGGCCGAGATGGCACCCGTGGAGCGTCGCGGTCGGATGGTGACCATCAACGAACTGATGATCGTCACCGGTCAGATGCTCGCCTTCTCGATCAACGCTCTGCTCGATCACCTCATCGAGGACCCGACGGTGTGGCGGTACATGTTGGCCATCGCCTCGGTCCCCGCCGTACTTCTGCTGCTCGGCATGCTCGCGCTCCCGGATTCGCCGCGCTGGTACGCGTCGAAGGGCCGGCTCGCCGAAACCCGCAGCACCCTCGAATTGAGCCGCAGCGCGTCGGAAGCCGCGGACGAGTACGCCAGCATCAGCCTCCACGCCGCCCGCGACCGCAACTCGAAGGTCAGCGGCGCCGTCCACTACCTGCGCGACTACCCCTGGATGCGCCGCATCCTCTGGATCGGCTGTGGTCTGGCGATCGTGCAGCAGGCGACGGGCATCAACACGGTCAACTACTACGCCCCGACGATCCTGGAACAGAGCGGGTTGGGCGTCAGTGCTGCGCTGGTGGCCACCATTGCGGTCGGTGTCACGTCGGTGGTCATGACGATCCTCGGAATCATCCTGCTGGGCTTCGTGAATCGTCGCAAGATGCTGCTGACCGGCTTCATCGGCGTCGCATCCTCGCAGGCCGCGTTGTCCCTGGTGTTCCTGCTGCCGTCGTCCACGGGCCGCAGTTACATCATCCTGGCCGCGATGATGGTGTTCGTCGCCTTCGTGCAATGCTTCATCGGAACCTGCGTGTGGTTGCTGCTGTCGGAGATCTTCCCGATGGCCATCCGCGGGTTCGCCATGGGCATAGCCGTATTCGTGCTCTGGACGACCAACGCCCTCATCTCCTTCGTCTTCCCGATCCTGAACTCCATCCTCGGATCCACCGGAACATTCGGCTTGTTCGTGCTCGTCAACCTGATGTCGGTGTTCTTCGTGTACCGCTTCGTCCCGGAAACCAAGGGCCGCAGCCTCGAAGAGCTGGAGGACCGCCTCGGCGCAGGCAGGGTCGACGCCTCGGCTGCGGGAAGCACCGCCGCCGTCGCCGCTCACTGATCCTCAGTGCTCACGTGCCGGTGCCGCCGCCTTCGGGTGGTGGCACCGGCGCGTTGGGGTCTGTTCTCCCTTCCCGTCACCCGCGCAGCTGGTTCACATACTCCGCATCCTGCTGATCGTGGGAACGCTCGGTGAGCAGGCGGAGGGAACGTGAGTGCAGCACCGTTCGGCCGTGGTTGTGGGTGAGTTCGACTGCTGCCCCTTCGGGTTCGGTGCGGATGATTTCGCCGCGGGGTGTGGTCCATTCGAGGTTCCCCGCGCCGGTCTGACGGACGGTCCGGGAGCCATCGGATTTCAGCCGGTGGTGACGGCGGCAGAGGCACGCGAGATTCGACTCGACCGTCAGACCACCGCTCGCAGGGTCGTCGTGGTCGAACGGCGTCGTGTGGTCGATGTCGCAGAGCCGCGCCGGGACCTGGCAGTTGGGGAAGCGGCAGTTGCCGTCGCGGGCCCTGATCCGGCGGCCGAGAGCCGTCCCTGGTGCGTAGCTGAGTTCGAGTCTGCCTGCGGCGTTCCGGATGTATTCCGCGGGGATTCCGTGAGTCTTCTGAAGGGCTGATCCCGAGGACGTGCCCACCTGCGTTGTCCTCGGTGGCCAGCGTGTGGATGCGCTGGAAGACGCCGTCGACGGCTGATGTTCGCGCGGAATCGGCACAGATCGGCCCATATCCCGCGAGGTCGGCGGGAAGGTCGTCGAGTCCGAGCAGCGTCGAGGCGTTGACCACGACCTGAACGAGAGGTGCCCGCCGCGTGCCCGCAGTGGCGATGCGGGCCGGACATACTTCCCGACCGCAGTGGCACGTGAGGTGCCCGGTGCCGTCTGGGGGCACCTCCCTGCACGAAGTGCTTGGGGGAACAAGGCGGTGAGAGCGTCGGCGCGCCGCTGGGGGAGAGTGCGAGGGTCGTCGGCACACACGTCGTGGATCGACGTCTCCCGCAACCGCATCGCGAGGGTGTGGGCGTCGGCGGCAGGAAGGTGGCCGTCGAGGTAGGACATACCGTTCTCCGCGGGGCGAATCCATACGTCGCGATCGGCGACGGCGAGTCTGTTGCGGCGGGCGATGCTGTCGGGGTCGTGGCGGGCGATGAGCCGACGAGCGCGGGCTCGCAGTTCGGATGGCGGCAGGGAGCGTCCGTCGAGGATCGCGGTTTCGAGTTGCTCCAACTTGGACTCGCTGACGCCGGCGAGTATCGCGGCGATGACCCGAGCCTGATCCAGGTCGATCCGCCCGGCCGCGAATGCGACTCGGGTGCCGTGCAATCGGTGGCGCAGATCGAGTCCGAGGTCGATCCAGGCGGTCACCACCGGTTCATTGATTCCGAGTGCAACCGACACCTCCACTGACGCGTGGGAACCGGAATGAGCCGGATTGATGCCGCGCCGTTCGTCTTCCTCGCAGCAGAGATCGTAGAACTCGGTCACCGCGACAACCTGCCGGTATTGAGCCTGCGCCAGCACCGATTTGCCTCGTCGGAGCCCCTCGACAGCCACGATCCCCGGCGGCGTCGCGTCGAGTGCGGCCGCGCTGGAACTGTTGTCCCCCATGGTCTTCAACCCCCCCGGTATCGAACGTATCTACTGCTTATCTGCTTAAGTGGACTGATTGATTAGAATTCACCGAAAGTGTTGCTGGACAGTGAATCAGCGTCCCCGGATTCGATATGGTGGCTGGCTGCGGTGCCACCGATGAGCTCG
>SEEV01000629.1 GCA_004211695.1 Rhodococcus sp. (in: high G+C Gram-positive bacteria) | reverse complement strand
ATCTCGGTGACCGTGCAGCCGTTGGTGAGCGCGCCTTCGACGTGGTGGGCGAGCTGAGCCGGGCGATTGAGCGCGGTCAGCATGGCAATGTTGACGATGCTCCGTTGCTTGCGGTCGATGCCCTCGCGGGCCCAGATCCGGCCGAAGCAGACCTCGATGGAGTAGTCGTGGATGACGTCATTGAAGTCGTTGCGGGTCTGGTCCTTCTTCTCGACGTAGTTCGCGCCCATGAGTTCGCTCATGATGCGACGTCCGGTCTCGTTGGCTTCCAATGCTTCTCCTGATGTTGTGAACGGGTGGCTGGTCAGCCTCGATCGAGGACTTCCTGTACTTCTTCTGCGGAGAGCTTGATCGTCACGTTCGCTCGCTCGTTCTGCAGCTGCATCGGCGACTGGGAGTCGCGATGGCCCCATCCTCGGGCGAGCGCCTCGGTGAAGTCGGCCTGCGCAACTTCCGCGCACGCCATGGGCACACCGAGCTGGTCGGCCAGCTCGAGGGCCAGGCGAAGGTCCTTGTTGGCGAGTGCCAACGCGAAGGACGGCGGGTCGTAGGCGGATTGAAGGTACCGATCGCCGATGCGGTCGAACGTTCGCGCGCGTCCGATGGCCCCTTGCCGCACTGCGTGCCAAAGTGCCGCCGGCTCGACTCCGGCCTTGACCCCCATCGTGAACACCTCGGCGATGGCACGGCGGATCGTGATGCTCGCGCAGTTGTGCACGAGCTTGGCGGTGTTGCCCGCACCGATCTCGCCGACATAGAGGATCTGGTCACCGATGGCATCGAGTACGTGCTTGTGCTGGTCGAATGCCGTCTGACTGCCGCCGATGTAGATGGCGAGCTTTCCGGTCCGTGCACCCGTGGGCCCACCGCTGACCGGCGCATCGAACAATTCGACGCCGTGGTCGGCGCAGGTTGCGTGCACCTCCCGGACGACGGCGGGGGAGTTCGTCGTCAGATCGAACCAGGCGCTTCCGGTCCGCAGTGTGCTCAGCAGACCGTCCTTGCCGAGGCCGACCTCTTGCATTTCCGCCGGACCGGGCAGTGAGGTGAAAACTACGTCGACCTGCCGACCGAGCTCGGCGACACTGTCCGCCCAGCTTGCGCCTGCCTGCTCGAACGGCTGCCCGCTTTCCCGCTTGATGTCGTGCACGACGAGGTCGTATCCGGCGTCGAGGAGGTTGTGGGCCATGCCCGACCCCATGCCGCCGAGGCCGATGAACCCTACTTTCATCTGCGGACTTCCCTTCGATGATCCTATATACGAACAATGGTTCCTAAACAGGAACGAACTGACCGTAGCTGTGGTGGGTGTCACTCGTCAACAAGTTGTTCGGCGGGCGTGGCCCGTGGCTCGCGATCCGAGCGTCGTGGCGTCGGAGGGTGGGTTCTCGCGGCAGTTCGGCGCGGGGTCCGCGGGAGGCATTGACAGCTTTGTCCGAATCCGCGTAGCGTGCGCAAGGTCACACTCTCGATCAAAGGTTCGCATATGCGAACACAGACGGGTTTCCGGGCGAAAGCCCGGGTGTCACCCCATCCATATAGATCCGCGTTCGCGGGGCGCTCGAGCGTCAGCAGCCTTGTCCGCCCCGCGACGTCACAACACATCACAGGAGTGATTTCGGTTGATCGTCAAAGATCAGATCTTCATCAACGGCAAGTGGGTCCCTTCAGCGGGCGCCGACGTCATTCCCGTCATCAGTGCGATCTCGGAGGAAACGATCGCGACCATTCCGGCAGGCACTGCGGAGGACGTCGATCTCGCCGCACAGGCAGCGGCAGACGCGTTCCCGGCCTGGTCCCAGACGTCGATCGACGAGCGCGCCGACATGCTGCACAAGATCGCGCGCGGCATGGAGGCGCGAGTCGACGAGATCACCAAGACCATCGTCTCCGAGCTCGGATATCCCGCCAAGATGGCGGAGGCCGCGCATGCACGTGCCGCGATCAAGGACTTTGAGATCGCCGCGGACAGCCTCCGCGACATCGTCTGGTCGGAGCAGGTCGGCGACACGACGGTGTGCCGTGCGGCCGCGGGTGTCGTCGGCGCCATCACACCGTGGAACGGTCCGATGCGGATGGTGAGCCTGAAGGCCGGGGCGGCGCTCGCCGCCGGATGCACCGTCGTGCTGAAGGGGACGGAACTGGCTCCACTGAGCTCGTTCCTGTTCGCGGAGATCGCCGAGGAAGCGGGGCTTCCCGACGGCGTGTTCAACCTGGTGTCGGGAACCGGTCCGGTGGTCGGCGAGGCGCTCGTGACGCACCCGCTGGTCGACATGGTGTCGCTCACGGGGTCCGTCCGCGCCGGCCGTCGGGTGATGGAGTTGGCGTCCCAGTCGGTCAAGAAGGTCTGCCTGGAACTCGGCGGCAAGTCGGCCAACATCATCCTCGAGGACGCCGACCTCGAGACTGCGGTCACCCGCGGAATCGAGGACTCCTTCCGTAACACGGGGCAGGCCTGCGGCGCACTCACGCGGATCCTCGTGCCGCGATCGCGACTGGCGGAGGCCGAGCAGCTTGCGGTCCGTGCGGCGGAGAGCTTCGTTCTGGGAGATCCCTACGACCCCAGCACGACGCTCGGCCCGGTTGCGAACGCGGCGCAGCGCCAGCGCGTCCGTGACTACATCCAGCTCGGAATCGACGAGGGCGCGCGTCTGCTCACGGGCGGTCCCGAGGCACCCGAGGGCATCGAGCGTGGATTCTTCGTGCGCCCCACCGTCTTCTCCGGCGACAACTCGCTTCGAGTCGCCCGGGAGGAGATCTTCGGGCCCGTCGTCGT
>SEEV01000628.1 GCA_004211695.1 Rhodococcus sp. (in: high G+C Gram-positive bacteria) | reverse complement strand
CTCGGCCGGCTACTTTCCGACCTTCCCGACGAGGTCCTCGATGAGCGCTGGATGCTCACCCTGACGAGCACCGTCCACACCCTGGCGCGCTACCAGGCTGTCCTGGCCTCGGGCAGGACACTCTCCTTACCGATGGACGCGCTCCTCGAAGATCTGGTGAGGTTTCTGACTGCCGGAATCCAAGCACCGATCGGGCACCAGGACGACAGTATGGACGGCCTCACCTCCGGTACCGGAAGGTCCAGGCCTGCAGTGACCCGTGGAAGGAACCACGCAAAGTCGGCCCCGCACTCCGCGGGCGGAGAGTCTTGAGAAGGACTTCTGGCAGTGACGGAACTCGGCGGCGGCTCGTCGGTTCCGGCCTGGTCGAGTTCGAGAACGTGCCGACGTAACCCTCCCACGTCGGCGTTGAGGTCCGTGCGCATGTGTCTCCAGTCGAATCGCTTCGCCGCGGTCGCTGCAGCGCCTTGTCGAGTACTACGGCTCGGGGCCGGCAGTGGCGGTTCGCGAAATGACGGCTGATGTTGCAGTCGGCCCGAGAACCTAGCGGGCACCTTGACAGTTATCTACATCATTGCTTAAATATCTGTGTCACACGTCATATCAGCCGGTTGAATCCCCCATTCGGTTCGAAACGCCCAACGCTAAGTAGTCGTAATCGCTTAAAGACTTACAGGCACTATCGATGTGCAGGAGCGGAGCATCGTCCCGATCGGCCGTGCACATCGGGGCCAACTTCGGGCCTTCTGTCCGGTCGCAACGGCTGCTCCAGGGCCGCGCGTACAGAGCCAAATCTTTCGAATTCCCAAGGAGGCAGTGTCAAATGAGTACTTTGACAGTCAACAAGCTGACCCCGTCCATGGGGGCGGAAATCACCGGGGTGGACCTGGACCGGCTGTTGCACGACGATGCCATGCCCGAACTGATCCGGCAGGGCCTGCGTGAGCACGGGGTGCTGCTGTTCCACGATCTCGGTTTCACCCCCCAGACGCAGGTGACATTCAGTGAGCGGCTCGGACAACTCGATCGGTCGTCGGGTGAAGAGCACAACGAACCCGGCATCATGCGGGTGTCGATGGATCCCAACAAAAACGGCGGCCAGGAAACCGTGCGGGGGACCTTCAACTGGCATATGGACGGATGCACCCTGCCTCCCGGCCGCAACCCCTCACCGGCCACCGTCCTGACATGTGTCGAGGTGTCCGAGACCGGGGGCCAGACCGAGTTCGCCAGCACCAGAGCCCTATTCGCGTCCCTCACCGCCCAGGAACAGGAACGACTGACAACACTGCGGGTGGTACACTCGGTCGCGGGATCGCGCAGACGCGTGATTGCGAACTCGACGCCCGAACAGGAAGCGGAGTGGGCCAGGATGGGCGTCCGGGAACACCCACTGGTCTGGCGCCACCGCCAGGGTCGCCCCTCCCTGGTGATCGGAGGCACTTCGGACTACCTCGTCGGTATGGACAAGGAAGAGAGCCGGGTCCTCCTCGACGAACTCGTCGACCGCGCCACCACCGCCGACCGCGTCTACCGCCACGAATGGTCCATCGGGGACACCGTGATCTGGGACAACCCCGGGATGCTCCACCGCGTGGAACCCTACGAAGACGGCTCCAACCGCGAAATGATCCGCTGCACACTCATCGGTGAAGAACCAACCGAGTAACAAACCCCATTCGGGGACCACGACGCGGAGCATGGCCACCAACGCCGAAGTGAGTGAACCACGGATTCGCCGTCGGCCACTGTCGGATTGGGACGCTGAGGTTCGCGACGCATTGTCCGTCCTGAACCCGCAAGGCTGCTGCGTCTCCTGACGAGGCGAAGATCCGGGTCGAAGCGGAATACCCGGCCCTGAAGAGAGCAGGGCCCGATCACATGACGGCACAATGGAACTTGCAGATTCGATTGCATGCTACCGGGCGCGCGGATGCCCGTCCGCTGCTCTGCGGATCGAAGCCCGTCATCCCCGAGAACGGACGCCAGCCGAGCGCGAGAATCGGTCGAATTCACAGTGCCGCAACAGAAATCATCTGAGCTCTCGATTCGTCCCGACGACGGCGCCGCGACCGCACCGCACCGCACCGCAGAGGACAGCACCACGCTCGACCCAGAATGCAAGTTCAGCAGATCTCCCCACCACCCGTGATCATGACGCGACGACACAGCAAGAAGGTCGCCGACACGAAAGTAGATGAACCGCCCCCAACACGCGCCAGGAATTGCCATGGACTTCAATCGATCTCCACGAATCCACTCAGACCCCAAATCCGGGGCACGGATCGCAAATGACATTCGTCGATACCGCAGAATACACCAAACACGAAAGCGCGATCCGCAACTACACATCAGCCGAGTCCGCCCCAGGAACGAGGCCGAAGAACTGATCCGGTTCGCCCAGATCTGGGCGCCCTACGGCGGAGCCCCAGCCGACGAGATATTTCCGCAGTTCGGCATCACCACCACCGAGTTCGTCGCGCGCCTCTGGCGCGCGATCGACGAAACACGCTGCGAACCGACGCTCGTACGGCAACTCGCAGTTGTATACCCGCCTCACCAGGCCGCCTGAGGCCCCGGCTGGCGTACCGATTGACAAACCCGCTCGGTCACCGAGCGCACAACGGTACTCAGCCCCGGAAACTGAAGCTTCAGCGCCATGTTTGAGAAATTCGTTCCACAGGCAGCACCTGTGCGAGGAGGTTGAAGATGTCCGATGTCCCATCGAGCATGGTCGAGCGGGTAGTACTCATCCTGGGCTTGTTCGCCCGGTCCTCGGGCACGCTCACACTCGGCCAGAT